>JAEMSV010000010.1:35712-62208 GCA_016462625.1 Solirubrobacteraceae bacterium
GGCAGGTGCAGGCCGTGGTCGATGAGGTCGGTCACCGCGACGTGGCCGCGGACGAACCAGTCGCCGTTGGCCAGGCGCCGGATCTCGCCGCCCGCTGGGTCGGTCTCGTCCTCGATCTCGCCGACGACCTCCTCGACGATGTCCTCGACCGTGACGATGCCCGCGACGCGGCCGTACTCGTCGGCGACGATCGCGATCGACGTGCGCTGGCGCTGCAGGTCGGCGAGCAGGTCGTCGAGTGCCTTCGTCTCGGGGACGATCATCGCCTCGCGGACGATCTGCTCGATCGACGCGCCGGGGCCGTCGGTCATCAGCAGGCTCGCCAGCGAGTTCGCGTGGACGATGCCGCGCACGCGGTCCTTGTCCTCGTCCTCGATCACGACCAGGCGCGTGTGCCCGGATGAGACGCAGCGGCGCAGCGCCGTCTCCACGTCCTCGGCGACGTCGACCGTGACGACGGCAGGGATCGGCGTCATGACCTGGCGCGCCTCCTGCTCGTGCAGGTGGAAGACGCCGGAGAGCATCCCGGCCTCACCCGGGTCGAGCTGCCCGCCGGCATGGGCCTGGCGAATGAGCGCGCGCAGCTCCTGCGGGCTCGAGCCCTCCTCGAAGCCTGCCTCCGTGCGGATGCCGACGCCCCGGAGCATCGCGTTGCTCGCCTTGTTCAGTGCGGAGATGAACGGGTGCATCACGATCGTGAATCCGTGCAGCGGCCCGGCGACCCGCACGCCGACCGCCTCGGCGTTGACGATCGCGTAGATCTTCGGCACCTGCTCGCCGACGGTGATGTGCAGCGCGGTGACGAGGATGTACGAGATCGCGATGGCGATGATCACGGACGCGCCGTGGCTGACGACGTCACCGAGCGCCGGCTCGAGCAGCGTTGCGATCGCCGGCTCGCCGAGGAAGCCGATGCCGAGCGATGCGAGCGTGATGCCGAACTGGCACGCCGACAGGTACTCGTTCATGTTGTCCAGCTCGTGCCGGAGCCGGGTCGCGCCGCGACGTCCCTCGAGGACGAGGTCGTCGACGCGCTGCTTGCGACAGCGGACCAATGAGAACTCGGCCGCGACGAAGAACCCGTTGGCGAGGACGAGCACCAGGACCGCGAGCAGGAGGACTGCGGTCATGCGCTAGCGCGGCGCTGGGAGCCGCGACTTCGAGGTTGATCGTCGTTCATGAACGCGTCGCGCGCCCACCGTAGCAGTCAGACAAGCGTGCTTATGGCGCTGGCGAGCTCGATATCGCGCATCGTGATCCCGCCCTCGGTATGGGTCGAGATTCGGATCTGCACCTCGCGGTAGTCGTGGATGAGGATGTCCGGATGGTGACCGGCCTTCTCGGCGTCGATCGCCACGCGGTTCACGAACGCCACCGCGTCGTTGAAGTTCCCGAATTCGAAGTCCCGGACGACCGCGCGGCCGTCCTTGTGCCATGCCGAGCCCTCCAGCAGGGTCTCGATCGCTTCGTCGTGCAGCAGTGCCATCTACTCTCCCTACGCAGGATGCGGATCGTCAGCCTCGTACCTCACGCCACGGAATTGCTCTTCGCCCTCGGGCTCGGAGATCAGGTCGTCGCGGTGACGCACGAGTGTGACTATCCCACCGCGGCGCAGGACTTGCCGACGGTTACGCGCGACAAGCTCGCACGCGAGGGTCTCTCCGCCCGCGAGATCGATACCGCGGTCCGCGCGTCGACCCAGGACGGCGACGCGATCTACGAGCTCGACGAGGAAGCGCTGCACGAGTTCGAGCCGGATCTCATCGTCACGCAGGGCCTCTGCCCCGTCTGCGCGGTCGACGTCGAGGAGGTCGAGGCACTCGCCCAGACCATCTCGTCGTGCCCGCGCGTGATCGCGCTCGATCCCACCACGTACGGCGAGACGCAGGCCGACATCCGCACGATCGCGCAGGCCACGGGCACCAAGGATGCGGCCGTCGATCTGATCGCCCGCAACGCCGGGCGGGTCGACCGGGTGCGGATCGCGGTCAAGGACGCCGAGCCGCTTCGGGTCGCCGCGATCGAGTGGTTCGACCCCGTCTTCATCGCCGGGCACTGGACGCCCCAGCTCATCGAGATGGCCGGCGGGATCGACGCCCTCGGCTTCGCGGGCGAGCACAGCGAGCAGTCGACCTGGGAGATGGTCGCGGCCGCAGAGGCCGACGTCATCGTCTGCATGCCCTGCGGCTATGACCTCGACCGCGCCGAGGACGAGGCGATGCGCTACGCCGACGCGCTGCGCGAGACCGGGGTCCCCCGCATCGTCGTCGTCGACGGGTCCGCGTACTTCTCGCGGCCCGGACCAAGGCTGGTCGACGGGCTCGAGCTGCTCGGGCACATCCTGCACCCCACGCTCGTGCCGCAGCCGCAGACCGGCGCGGTAGCGCGCGAGCTGGAACTCGTCACGCGATAGCGACCCGCACCCGATGGTGCGGGTCTCAGCATCGTCTGAGGTGAATCCCGGCGAGTTCTGCAGAAGACGCGTGATCTTTGGGCATCCCCGTCGTTGAAGACGAGATGCCCTACCGACCCAGGAATCCCCCATGCCGTACGTGAGCTGCCGTGAGTGCGCGACCCGCGTGTACCGCGGGACCCTCGCGCCGGTCGAGCCGTGCCCGGTCTGCCTGGCGCCGCTGACGCGTGCTCAGATGAGCGCGCCGTGGCGGACGGCGTACTCCGCGGCCCAGATGGCACCGACCGCCGCCGCGAAGCCGAGCGCGACGACGATGCCGAGTGCGGCGTTGGCCGCGCCCTGCCAGCGCTGATTCGGCGCCCACACGAGCAGCAGGTAGCCGGCCGCCACACCGAACAGCAGGCCACCCACGTGGCCGCCGATCGAGATGCCCGGCAGGATGAAGGTGATCACGAGGTTCAGCAGCAGCAGCATGCCGAGGCCCGACTGCATGATCGGGATGCCCTGCGCCCGCTGCGCGATGACCGCGGCGCCGATCAGGCCGAACACCGCGCCGGAAGCGCCGACCGTCGGCTGGAACGGGTCGAGCAGCATCACGCCGAGGGAGCCGCCCAGCAGGGAGACGAAATAGAGGGCGCCGAACCGGACCTTGCCGATCGCCGGCTCCATCATCTGGCCGAGGTACCAGAGCAGGTACATGTTGAAGCCGACGTGGAGCAGCCCGTCGTGCAGGAAGCCGCCGGTCACGATGCGGTACCACTCGCCCTGGGAGACGCCGACCAGCTCGCCGTCGTAGATGCCCGCGCCCCAGACCGAGAGCTGGTTGCTGATGTCGCCGCTCGCCTGGGTCGTCGTCCCGCCCAGCATCTCGGCCAGGAAGATGATCACGTTGATCGCGATCAGGACGTACGTCAGCGTCGGCTCCGCGGTGAGATTGCGGGCGGTCCGCACCTCGGTCCGCTGCTTGCTGCAGTCCGGGCAGCGCATCCCGACCGGGGTCGGGGTCATGCAGTCCGGGCAGATGGGGTTCCCGCACGACGAGCACGAGACGGCGGTCTCGCGGTTCGGGTGCCGGTAACAGGTCTGGGTATCCACCGAGGACATCTTCGGCGAAGCTAGCAGTCGCTCTTCAAGATGGACTGAAGGAAGAAGCGTCTTAGCGCTGCAGCAGCTTGCGGACTTCGGCGGCAGCCGCGTCGGCGGTCTTGCGCACCTGCACCGCGGGGTTGCGGCTCTGCTGCTGGAGCTTCTTCTTCTGGCCCGCTCGCACCCGGAGCACGACGAGCGCCGTTCCCGCCGACGCGCCGACCGCGGTCGCGACGACCGGGCGGACCCAGTTGCGCGGATCGCGCATGGCCGAGAGCTCCCAGCCCTCGAGCTCATCGAGGGACGCGTCGGTCAGCGACTGCAAGGTCGTCTCCAGCCGCAGCGAAAGGCGCTCGGGCGGGTCGACCGGCGTGAACGCGCGCTTGAGCAGCGTCTCCATGTCAAAGGCGTCCGTGCTCACGCTCCATCACCTCCTGCAGCTGCTTGATGGCCCGATGGATCAGCACCTTGGTGGCACCATCCGTCTTGCCCATCGCACGTGCGATCTCGCGGTTGTCCATGCCCAGCGCGAAGCGCATGATCAGCGCCTCGCGGCGGTCGTCCGGCAGGAGCTTGACGCCCTCGAGCACCCGCTTGAGCTCGTCGCGGCCCTCGACGAGATCCTCCGTCGTGTGGGTCGCCGAGAGATGCTGGGTGTCGTCGATCGGCGTCTGCGGCTTGCGCGATCGGTCGCGGTAGAGGTTCGCGGCGAGGTTGTGCGCGATACGGATCAGCCAGGGCCGTAGGGGCCGGCCATCCGACTCGCGCTGCGCGCGCTCGAAGTGCCGGTAGGCCTGCAGGAACGTCTGCTCCGTGAGGTCCTCGGCGTCGTGGTGATTGCCGACCCGGTAGTACGCGTACGAGTACACGTCGCGCAGGTGATCCTTGTAGAGCTTCGAGAACTCGTCGTCCAGCTTGCGCTTGGCTTGGTCGGAGTCCACGCATCCCAGCGTACCTACGCGGCCACCGTCGGCCGGTCCGGGTCGGGGGACGTCATGCCGGCGGCCCACTGGTCGGGCGCGAGGCGACCGCCGACGAGCTCCGCGAGCGCGGTGATGGTCGGTGCATGCACACCCGAGCGGCGCAGCGCGTCGGCGAGCAGGGCCACCGTGTCGAGGCTCTCTGGGGTCTGGCCGAGGCGCGGCTCGATGGCCGCCGCAGGCACGCCGCGCGCGAGGAGCTCCCCGGCGCGACGGTTGCGGCTGGACTCGGCCACGACGGTGGCAACGAGGTCGCCGGCTCCGGCCAGACCGGAGAAGCTCTCGGGACGCGCGCCGCACGCCCGCGCGTAGCTGTCGACCTCGGCGAAGACCTTCCCCGCGGCGGCGCCGGCGGCGTTCGGGCCCGCGCCCGCGCTCGCGGCGGCGGCCAGCACGGCGGCGTTCTTCGCGACGCCCGCCAGCTCGATGCCGGTGACGTCGGTGGAGACCGTGACCTGGAGGCCGGCCGTGCGCAGCGCCGTGCGCAGGACGGCACCGCAGGCGGGATCGGTGCAGGCCAGCACGACGGCCGCGCCGTGCGCGAGGACGTCGGAGGCCAGCGCGGGCCCGCCGAGGGTGGCGACCGCGCGAGCGCGGACGCGCTCGGCGACGTACGCGCTGGGCAGCAGACCCAGCGGCGGGACGAGGCCCTTCGACAGCACGAGCACACCCGCGTTCGCCGGGATCCGCTCGGCGTGCGCGGCGACGGCGGCAGGGATCGCGCGGGAGGGAACGGCGAGGCAGACCAGGTCGGCGTGCTCGAGGTTGAGCTGGGCCGCGGTCATGACCTCCACCTTCTCGGGCAGGGTCACCCCGGCGAGGTACCGGGCGTTCTGGCGCTGCTCACGGAGCTCCTCGGCCTGCTCGGGCGTGCGCGTGCCGAGCTGCACCTGTACCCCGCCGCGCGCCAGGGCGACGGCGAGCGCGGTGCCCCACGAGCCGGCGCCGATGATCGCCGCGCGCCGGACCGGCGGCTCGCCACCGAGCCACTCCCACTGCAGCTGGACGCAGGGCCAGATCCGCTCGGTGACAGCCGTCGCCATCGAGGCCGTCGGCCGCTCGGTCCGGGGGAAGGTGTGCGCCTTGCCGGCCAGCAGCCGGACGCGGCCGGGGCGGATGCGCCAGCGGGTGCGGAGGGTCTCGGTCCCGATGACGGCGACGGGAACGACCGGCGCCCCGGTCTCCAGCGCGAGACGACCGACGCCGCGACGGGGATTGCCGAGCCCGCCGGGCCGCACGCGCGTGCCCTCGGGGAAGATGACGACGGCGTCACCGCGCTCGAGGATCTGGCGGGCGGTGCCCATCGCGTCGGAGTCGCCGGCGCCGCGGTCGACGGGGAACGCGCCGAGCGAGTTCAGGATCCACGCCTGCCAGCGACGTTGGAAGAGCTCCTTCTTGGCGACGAAGTACAGCGGGCGGTTGGCCAGCGTGGCGATCAGGAACGGATCCAGGAACGAGCGGTGGTTGGCGGCGAAGATCACGCCGCCCTTCTGCGGCACGTGCTTGCGCCCCCGCCACGTCAGGCGGAAGTACGTGTGGAAGAACGGCTGCAGCACGAAGCGGACGGCCCAGTACACCGGGAGGTTCACACCGCGGTTGCGGGCACGGGCATGCAGCTTCGATCGATCCATGTGACAGGTCGTACGCCGCGGGAAGGCGGGCGTTACAGTCTGTGAATGGCCGTCGCCCTCGCCCCCACCGCACGCGGCGCTCTCGCCGGTGCCGCCGCTGCCACCGTCTGGTGGGCGCAGCAGCCCCTCGACCGCCGCGTCTTCGGCGTCGCCTACGACGACACGGAGCTGCTCGGCAAGGCCATCACGCGCGGGCGCGCGTGGCCCGCAGTCGGCCTGGCGTTCCACCTGGCCAACGGCGCCGCATTCGGCGCGCTGTACGCGAACGCCGCCCCGCGCATGCCGCTGCCCTCGTGGGCGAAAGGCCCTGCGGCGGCCATGGGCGAGCACTTGGCCAGCTGGCCGTTCGTCGCGCTGAGCGACCGCGCGCATCCCGCGCGCGAGGAGCTGACCTCGCTGGCAGGGAACCCGCGTGCGTTCGCCCAGGCGACGTGGCGCCACCTGCTCTTCGGCGTGGTGCTCGGCGAGCTGGAGCGCCGCTTCAACGCGCCCGAGCAGCCCGAGGTCCCGGCCTACGAGCAGATGGTCAGCACGAACGGCCACGGCAACATCGAGCACGCCGCCGGCGTGGCCGTCGCCGACTCCGAGGGCTGACCGCCGTACCATGCTGAGCGGCCCGCCGGGGTAGCTCAGCTGGTAGAGCAACGCTCTTGTAAAGCGTAGGTCAGGGGTTCGAGTCCCCTTCCCGGCTTCATCACGCGGGGCGTCACCCCGCAGGGATGACCCGCCGCTCCAGCCGCACTCCGTGGACCGCCCTTGGCGAGCGCGCCTCGAGCTGGTCTTCGCGATAGGCCTGGCCGTCGTCGCGGACGAACGCGATGACCCGGCTCGGCTCGTAGCGCCTGACCGCGTCCTCGATCGCCTGCAGCGGGTCGGAGTCGCCGACGGAGCCGCCGACGTTCGCGCCCTCGTCGCGCAGCGTGTCCGCGGTCTCCCGCGCAACCGTCTCGGCCTCTGCGATCGCCTCGTCGGCGTCGGAGACCCAAAAGGCCAGCGGCGAGTCGTTCAGCGCCGGCGCCACGACGGTGACGTCGGCGCCGTCGAACTCCTCGGCCAGGCCGCGTGCTACGGGCTGGGAGAGCGGTTCAGGAGTGATGATCACGACGCGTTCGGCCATGGCCCAGCGGTACCCCGCCGCCCTGCGCCGAAACGCCGGACCTGCGTTTGTCCGGCCCCTCCCCGGGTACGGGCTGCGGGACGGCGGGGGAGCACGGAAGTCCCCTCCTGTCCTCATCCACGAACGCCGGGAGTCCCCGATGCCCGATGCACGCACCACAGTCCGCCGCTACCTGGTCGAGGCCCACGCGACCGAACTCGCGCTGGAGCGTGACCTCCAGGCCCAGATCGCGATGACCCCGCGCGGCGCGTACCGCACCGACCTCGAGAAGCACCTGCGCGAGACCCGGCAGCACGCCGACAAGGTGCACCAGCGCGCCCGCGAGCTCGGCCTGCGCCGCGACCCGCTGCGCATCGGGCTGGACCTGGCAGAGAGCGTTGCCGGGCAGGCCCTGAGCTTGGGTCGCGCGCCGCTCGTCCTGCTGCGCGGGCGCGGCGGCGAGGAGAAGGTCCTGAAGAACGCGAAGGACGCCGCCGCCTCCGAGGCGCTCGAGATCGCGACCTACACCGCGATCGAGCGGCTCGCCGAGTCCGTCGGCGATGGGGAGACCGCCAAGCTCGCGCGGGCCATCCGCGCCGACGAGGAGCGGATGCTCAAGCGGCTGCAGGACCACATCGGCCCGCTGACCGACGATGTCGTCGCGGCACAGCTGCGCGACGACCCGTCCTACGACGTCTCGAAGACGGGTGCGGGCGAGACGGCGACCCGCGCCGCCCGCAAGACCCGCAACGCGGCTGGCACCACCGCGCGCCGCGCCGGTCGCAACGCGAAGAGCCAGGCCCGCAGCGTGCCCGGCGCCGCCCGGGCCGAGGGCGTCGCGCGTGGAGCCGCGGGCGAGGCGCCGATCTCCGGCTACGACAGCCTCACCGCCGACGAGCTGGTCAAGAAGCTCACCGGGCTGAGCCAAGTCGAGCTCGGCGAGGTCGAGGGCTACGAGCGCCGCAACGACGCCCGCAGCACCGTCCTCGACCGGATCGCGAGCCTCCGCGGCACGACGCCGTGGGCCGGATACGACGAGCACACCGCCACCGAGATCCGCAAGCGCCTCACGGGCGCCGACGACGACACCGTCAAGCGCGTCCGCGAGTACGAGCGGGCCCACAAGGGCCGGCAGAGCGTGCTGGCCGCGACCGAGACGTCGACGGTCTCGTAAACCCACGGAGCCAGGAGAAACCCATGGCAAAGCGCAAGAAGGACAAGGACCTCTTCGACCGCCTCCGCGACAACGGGCTGCGCAAGCGCGCCGCCGGCGCGATCTCGTCGGCCCCCGGAGGCAAGAAGGCCTCGAAGCAGGTCAACAGCGTGGCGAAGGAGCTGCGGCGCGTCGCAGCAGACCTGGAGGACCGGGCGCAGGGCGGCCCGGCGAAGCGCAAGGCGTCCGCGAAGAAGGCCGCTGCGACCCGCAAGCGTAAGGCGGCGGCGCGCAGCGCCGCCGCGAAGAAGGGTGCGCGCACGCGTGCGCGCACCAAGGCGAAGGCATAAGGAGCCGTTCATGCCGAATCTCAAGCTCAAGCGCAAAGGCACCCGGAAGGCCGCGAAGGCGACCGCGAGGCACGCCGCGAAGGGCACCGCCTCCAAGGTGAAGCGCTCGCCGATCCGCAGCGCGACACTGCTTCTCGTCGGCATCCTCGTCGGCAGCATCGGCACGCGCCTGGCGACGGGCCACCACCAGGAGTCGTCCGGCGCTGCCGCCTGACCTCAGGCCTCGGGCGGCAGCTTCACCACGCTGACGAAGAACTCGTCGATCTGGCGGACGACCTCGATGAACCGGTCGAAGTCCACGGGCTTGGTGACGTACGCGTTGGCGTGCAGCTGGTAGCTGCGGAGGATGTCCTCCTCCGCCTCCGACGTCGTGAGCACGACGATCGGGATCATCGCGAGGTTCTCGTCGGACTTGATCTCGGCGAGGACCTCGCGGCCGTCCTTGCGCGGCAGGTTGAGATCGAGCAGGACGAGGTCCGGCCGCGGCGTGTCGGCGTACTCGCCGTCCTGCCGCAGATAGCCGACCGCCTCGATGCCGTCTCTGACGATCGCCAGGCGGTTCTGGACCTTGTTGTGCTCGAACGCCTCCTGGATGAGGACGATGTCACCCGGGTCGTCCTCCACGAGGAGCACGTCGATCGGCTCGACGCGCACGTCACTGTTCGTCATCTGGGGCTGCCCTTTCGTCGGCGGGGAGGGTGAGGCGGAACGTCGTGCCGGGGGTGGCGTCCGTGTCCAGCCAGATGCGCCCACCGTGGTACTCGATGATCTTCCGGCACATCGCCAGCCCGATGCCCGTACCCGGATACGCGTCCTTCTGATGCAGCCGTTGGAAGATCACGAAGATCCGGTCGGCGAACTCCGGGGCGATGCCGATCCCGTTGTCCTTGACGGTGACGACCCAGTCGTCCTCCACGCGTGAGGCGCTCACCTCGACGCGCGGCGGTGCGTCCCCGCGGAACTTGATCGCGTTGCTCAGCAGGTTCTGCAGCACCGCGACGAGCAGCTGCTCGTCCCCGAAGACGCTGGGCAGATCGCGGTTGACGTCGATGACCGCGCCGCTCTCGGCGATCGACTCCTGCAGGTTCGCCACGGCCTCTTCGGCGGCGTCGCGCAGGTCGACCTCCGCAAAGCCGCTGGCACCGACCCGGCCGACCCGGCTGAACGCCAGGAGGTCGTTGATCAACTGCTGCATCCGCTTGGCGCCGTCGACGGCGAAGCCGATGTACTGGTCGGCGCGATCGTCGAGCTGGCCCGCGTAGCGCCGCTCCAGCAGCGTGCAGAAGCTTGCGATCTTCCGCAGCGGCTCCTGGAGGTCGTGCGACGCGACGTAGGCGAACTGCTCGAGCTCCTGGTTGGAGCGCAGCAGATCCTCGGCCTGCGCTTCCACCTTCGTCCGCGCACGCTCGAGCGCGTCGAGCTCGCGGACGATCTGCGCCCGCATCCGCTCGACGTCGTCGGTGAGGTCGCGGACGTCGCGGGCGCCCTCCGGGACCAGCCGGAGCGTGAACTCGCCGCGCGACACGCGGCGCACCGTCCCGGCGAGCGCCGCCACAGGCCGGCCCACCGCAGCCCGCAGCAGCAGCCACAGGAGAAACGCGGTCAGCACCACGAGGACCCCCGTGAAGGTCAGGGCCGACCGAGTGACGCGGGTCGCGTCCGCCACCTCCGCCCGCACCGTGGCCCGGGTCGCGGCCATCCGCGCCTGCAGCCGAGCCACCGTCGTCCGGATCTCGTCGAACCGCTGCTTGCCCTCCTCGCCGACCGGGTCCGTCCGCGCCGACACGTCGCCGCGACGGACCCCGGCGATCGTCGGATCGGCGTACGCCGAGCGCCACCGCGCGACGGCCGCGTCGACCGCGGCGAGGTCCCGTTCGACCCCCGGAACATGCGCGCCGACGAGCGTGCGCAGCCGCCGCGTGCTCGCGCGGGTGGCGGCACGGCCCTCCCGGTACGGCTCGAGGAAGCTCTCTTCCCCGGTCAGGACGAACCCGCGGATCCCCGTCTCCTGGTTGACGAGCCCGGTCAGGACCTGCTGGGCCACCGCGGACGCGGGATCGAGGCGGTCGATCACGACGTCGCGGCGATCCTCCTGACGCTCCAGCGCCACCAGGCTCACGACGAGCGCTGCGAGGGCGACGAGCGCGAGCGCCCCGGAGCCGAGCGCGAGCCACTGTCCGCTCGTCAGGCGCCCCACGACCGGCATGCGCCGGGCGTCAGCTGCCATCGAGCTCCAGGAT
Organism: Solirubrobacteraceae bacterium; assembly: GCA_016462625.1. The sequence continues at coordinate 46,662 of JAEMSV010000010.1, forward strand.
CAACGCGGCCACATCGTCCGAGAGCGGGCCGCCGTTGCGCGCCTCGGCGTCATCGATGGCGGCGTCGACGAGTGCCCCGCCGCGCTCCCCGTTGGCGAGCCTCCGGCTCAGCAGCGCCACGAGTCCCTCCGGTCCCAGCCGCTCCGGGCCTGATCCGATGCGTCCTTCGATGAGGCCGTCGGTGTAGAGCAGCAGCGCGCTCCCCGAGGCGAGCGGGACCTGCTGGGGCGGGATGTCCCCCCCGGGCACCAGGCCGAGGGCGGGGCTCGGTCTCACGGCGAGCTCGTGCGCCCCCGCGGCGCTCAGCACGAGCGGCGCCGGGTGCCCGGCGAGGCAGACGGAGACCACCGCGAGATCGGCCGGGATCGCCACGGATGCGGCCGTGACGAACAGGTCGGGGTCCCGCCGCTCGTGCTCGAGCACCTCATCGACGCCGTGCAGCGCCTCTTCCTGCGGGTGGCCGGCGAGGATCAGGGTGCGCCACGCGACCCGGAGCGCCACACCGAGGGCCGCCTCATCGGGCCCGTGGCCGCAGACGTCGCCGATCAGGGCGTGGATCTCGCCGTCGGCGGTCTCGATCGCGTCGTAGAAGTCGCCCCCGACGAACGAGGAGCTGCCTCCGGGACGCGAGCGGGTGTGGACGTGCACCCGCGGGTCGGCGATCACCGGCCGCGGAAGCAGGCCGCGCTCGAGGCGCACGTTCTCCCGTGCCTGCGTCTCGGCGATGCGTAGGCGGCGCTCGGTCACGTCCGCGCGCTTGCGCTGGATCGCATAGGCCAGTGTGCGCCGCAGGGCATCGGGCTCCACGCGGCCCTTCACGAGGTAGTCCTGGGCGCCTTCTCCGAGCGCGAGCACGCCCCGGGCGGCGTCTCCGTCGCCAGTCATGACGACGACGGGGAGGTCCCCGATCGTCTCCCCCACCATCCGCACGGCGTCGATCCCATGGGCATCGGGCAGGCCGAGATCGAGCACGACGCAGTCGACGTCGTGCAGAGGCTCGTCCCGCACGTCGCCCGCGCGCGCGACGCGACGCAGCAGCGCGCCGGGGCTCGCGTCCTCGAGCAGCTCGGCGAAGAGCAGCGCGTCGCCCTCGTCATCCTCGACGAGCAGGATGAGCGGCGGCGCGGTCCGCTGCGCGGCGGCTTCACCGGACCGCAGCGCGGTCAGCAGTTCAGGCATCCGGCCTCATCATCGCTGCCCGCGAAGCTACCAGGGCATGGTGTCGCAGACAGCGGGCCATGCACAGCGCGAGTGAACCGCCGATGGCCGGGGTACCGCGGAGCCATGCCCGCCGCCGCGATCGTCGACATCGATGGCACGCTCGTCGACACCAACTACCACCACGCGCTCGCATGGCAGCGCGCTATGGCCGCCCATGGTCACGAGGTGCCCGGGTGGAAGATCCACCGCACGATCGGGATGGGCGGGGACCGGCTCGTCGCCCATCTGCTCGGCGACGACGTCGAGGACCGGCAGGGGGACGCGATCCGCGCCACCGAGAAGGAGCGCTACGGAGACCTGATCGGCGAGGTGCGCGCGTTCCCGGGCGCCCGGGACCTGCTCGTCGCGCTGCGCGAGCAGGAGCTGGCCGTCGTCCTCGCGAGCTCGGCCAAGCAGGAGGAGCTCGACTGGTACCTGGACCTGCTCGACGTCCGTGACGTCGTGACCGGATGGACCTCCGCAGCGGACGTCGAATCGACGAAGCCCGCCCCCGACCTCGTGCAGATCGCGATCGACAAGGCCGGCGACCCCGACGCCGTGATGATCGGCGACACCGTCTGGGACGTGCAGGCCGCCGGCCGGGCCGGGATCGGCGCGATCGCCGTGCTCAGCGGCGGCTTCGGGGCCGACGAGCTGCGCGAGGCCGGCGCCGTGCTGGTCGTCGAGGACGTGGCCGAGCTGATCGGCGACCTGGCGGCCACCCCGCTCACCGCCGCGGCCGGTTGACAGCTAGCGCGCCGGGCGCGGTCCACCGGCCAGCTCGGCGGCGAAGTCAGAGACCCTGCGCCCTCGCTCGGCCGCGTCGTCCTGCAGGCGAACGAAGGCGGCCCGCTCGCCGACGCCGTAGCGCTCCATCAGCACGCCCTTCGCGCGTTCGATGACGGCCCGCCGCTCCAGGGCGGTCGTCAGCGTCTCGACCTGAGTCGTCAGCGTCTGGCGCTGCTCGTGCAGGCGCACGGCGACCTCGATGGCGCCCTGCAGCTCCTCGGCCTCGAACGAGGAGGCGAAGGCGCTCAGGCCGCGGTCCGCCGCCTTGGCCAGGAACGCGGCGTCGGCGGGATCGAGGAGGACGAGGACCGGGCCATCGAGCGACTCGGCCAGCTCCTGCACGAGGTCGAGAGCGTGCTCGTCGTCGTCATGGACCACCACCATCGCCAGCTCGGGGTCGGTCCCCGCGACCTCCTCCATCGCCTCGGCGACGGACAGGGCCAGGCCCGCGACCTCATGGCCGAGCGACTCCAGCACGGCGGAGACCCGCTGAAGCGCATCCTTCCGCTCATCGGCCAGGGTGATGCGGTACGTCGAGGCAGTGGGTTGGCTCACGCCTGCATCATGTCACCGGGCCTTCATCGAGCAGCCGCAGCACAGCGCGCTCGATCGGCCCCTGGATCGCGGGCGCGCCCTCGTGCGCACCGAGCTTCGGCAGCGCGGCGGCGATGGTCTCGCCCGCGGCGAACCGGTCGAAGACCCGCGGGTCGATGTACGAGCCGCGCGCGACGGCGGGCGTGTTGCCCAGATAGTGCGCGACCTCACGGACGGCGTTGGTCTCGGCCCGCTTGCGCGCCGTCTTGGATGTGACGTGCGGCTCAGCCACCGCCACGGACACGGCGGCGAGCACGGTCGCACCCCACGTGCGGAAGTCCTTCGCGCTGACGCCTCGGCCGACGGCCTGCTTGACGTAGACGTTGATGTCGGCGGACTTCACGTCGATCCACCGGCGGTCGCGCTTGAACGCCAGCAGCTCCTCACCGCCGCCGCGGCGCCGCAGCAGACCGCTGACGATCGCCGCGACGTCCTCGTCGAGGATCGCCTGCACCCGGCGCTTCCCGTGCTTGGCGGGGTAGTCGAAGACGAGGGTCTCGCCCCGCACCGTCACGTGCTCCCTCCGGATCGTCGCCAGGCCGTAGGTCTCGTTCTCCACGGCGTAGTCCTCCGTGCCGATGCGGAAGAAGCCGCGATCGAGCAGCCGGACGGAGCACGCGAGGATCTGCTCCCGCGAGAAGCGCGGCCCGGCGAGGTCCGCCTCGACGCGATCGCGCATGCGGCGCAGCCGCTTGGCGAACGCGAGCATGTCGTCGAACTTCTGGCGGTCGCGCTGCTCGCGCCAGCGGGAGTGGTAGAGGTACTGCTTGCGTCCGCGCGCATCGATGCCGGTGGCCTGGATGTGCCCACCCGGGTACGGGCAGATCCACACGTCCTCCCACGCGGGCGGGATGACGAGCTCTCCGATCCGCTCGAGGATCTCCGGGTCGTCGAGGCGCTCACCGTCGGTCGAGACGTACCGAAATCCCCGGCCGTGGCGCCTGCGCCGAATGCCGGGGCCGTTGCAGTCCGCGCGTCGCAGGCGGACCGCCCGCGACGCGGTGGGACTGGTCACCGGGTCGGCGACTGATGCTCGCGGCCGGCCGAGCTGCGCTCCGGCTCGGCGACGGGCTCGTGGCGGCCGGCCAGCAGATCGGTGTGCTCGTGGTAGACGCTCGTCACCTCGTTGTGACGAGGACGCGACCCGTCCGCGGTGTCCGTGTCCTCGGACGCCGCGATGGTGCCGCCCAGCACGACATACGCGATTCCGCCGGCGATCACCACGACCGCGACGATCAGGAGGATGAAGAATGATCCTGGGTCCATGCCGGTCCGATACCCCTCGCCGACCGGCCGAAACTCAGGAGGCGGCCGGCGGATCCGCCGGCGCCGTTGGGATCTCGGGATCCGTGGCGGGAGCCTCGGGCTCCGGTCCGACGGGCTCGGGCTCGTAGTCGGGCTCAGGCGCAGGGGCGGGATCGACCTCGGGCGCGGGCGGGGTCTCCGGTGTCTCGTGCTCGGGCAGCGGATCAGGGACCTCCAGCAGGAAGTCCGGGATCTCGGTCGGGATGGCTGTGCTCATGGCTGGATCAACACCTTCACGGTTCCGTCGCGCTTCTCCTGGAAGGCCGCATAGGCCTCCGGCGCGTCGTCGAGAGAGACATGGTGCGTCGCGAACTCGTCGACGCCGAGGCGGTCCTCGTCGGCGAGCAGCAGCGGGAGGATGTCGTCGGTCCACCGCCGCACGTTCGCCTGCCCCATGCGGATCTGGATCTGCTTGTCGAACAGCGTCATCATCGGCATCGGGTCGGCGTTGCCGCCGTAGACGCCGAGCAGCGAGATGGTGCCGCCGCGCCGGACGAGCTCGACGGCGAGGTGCAGGGCGCTCAGCCGGTCGAGACCCGCCTTCTCCTGCAACTTCTGGGCGACCGCGTCGGGGAGCATGCCGGCGACCGTCTGCGCGACCTTGCCCGCAGGCGCGCCATGCGCCTCCATGCCGACGGCGTCGATGACCGCGTCGGCGCCCCGGCCGCCGGTCAGCTCCAGCAGCCGCTCGACGACGTCCTCGCTGGATGCGTCGATGGTCTCGACACCGCGCCGCTTCGCCCGCTCCAGGCGCTCGGGCACGAGGTCGATGCCGATGACCCGCGTGTCCTCCAGCTGCGCGACCCGACAGGCCATGTCGCCGATCGGGCCCAGCCCGATGACCGCGAGCGTGTCGCCGGCGTGGACGTCGGCGTAGCGCACCCCCTGCCACGCGGTGGGGAGCACATCGGAGAGATAGACGAAGCGGTCATCGGGGGGCCCGTGCGGGACCTTGATCGGGCCGTACTGCGCCTGGGGCACCCGCAGCAGCTCCGCCTGGCCGCCCGGGACCTGCCCGTAGAGCTTCGTGTAGCCGAACAGCGCCGCGCCCTGACCGTCGACCTGCGTGGTCTCGCACTGCGATTGCAGGCCGGTATCGCAGTTGTGGCAGTGCCCGCACGAGATGTTGAAGGGCACGACGACACGGTCACCGGCATTGAGGTTGGTCACCTCCGAGCCGACCTCCTCGACGACGCCCATCGGCTCGTGGCCGAGGATGTCGCCCGCGTCCAGGTACGGACCGAGCACCTCGTAGAGGTGCAGGTCCGAGCCGCAGATGCCCGAGGACGTCACGCTGATGATGGCGTCAGTCGGCGCTTCGATCACCGGGTCGGGGTGGGTGTCGATCCGGACGTCCCGCTTGCCGTGCCACGTCAGTGCGCGCACGCCGTCAGCCCTGCCCGTCGAGGTCGCGCACCGAGATGACGCCCACGACGCGGGTGTCATCCACGACCGGGACCCGTCGCACGTCGGCGTCGCGCATCCGCTGCGCGACGGTCGCGACATCGTCGTCCGGCGCCACGGTCGTGAGCTGGGCGCTCGCGATGTCCCCCACTGCGCAGAGGTCCAGATCCTTTCCGGCCGCGACCGCCCGGATGACGATGTCGCGATCGGTCACGACCCCGCGCAGCCGCTCGCCCTCGGTCACCGCGATCATGCCCATGCCGGTGTCCCGCATGAGTTCTGCCACCTCTGTCACCGGCGCGTCCGGCGCCACGGTCTCGGGATCGCGGGTCATCACATCCTGTGCCGTCTGAACCATGTCGGTCTCGCTCTCTGCGATCTCGGGGTCTCCCCGCCGCTACCCCCGGCCGACCCGGCCAAACACCTCAGTCGGCGGAGATCCACGGAACGTGGCGCGCGAGTTGCGCCACCGACACCTCGAGGAGCTCCTGCTCAGCGCGCTCCAGCGCGAGCGGCTCGAGACTCGCCAGCGCGATGACCATGCGGGCGTCGCCGCCGAGGACCGCGGTGCCGAGGAGCGTCACTCCGCAGGTCACCGGGGCGCCGAGACCTGCGGCGTCCTCGGCGCGCAGCCACCGTGGCTCGCGGGCGTCGGCGAGCGCGGCGCGGAGGTCATCGGACAGCGCGTCGGGCAACGGGGCGAAGCGACCACGGAGGCTCGTGACCAGCCGGATCTCCCCGTCGGCGACCAGGTAGCAGGCGGTGTCCGACGCGTCGGTCTGCTTGCGCAGCGCGTGCATCCCGGTGCGCAGCGCGCGCACGGATCCGGTGGTCACCAGCTTCGTGATCTCGGCCGCCGTCGCCGCCCAGGCCTCGAGGCGGGTCGTGCGCTCACTGAGGATCTCGCGCTCGAGGCGGATCCGGCCGACCTCCGCCTGGGCCTGACGGTTCACGCTGGTGTCGATGCCGACGAGCGCGACCAGGGGAAGCGTGCCGGGGCGCTGGGGCATGCGGACGGCCATTGACCGGGTGGGCCGGGTCATGCCCCCGGTCCAGTCGGGGTGCGTGCACACCGCGACTCGCTCGTCGGTCGTGAAGACCTCGGCCAGGCGGTCGTACGCGGGGTCCGCCGCGAACCACGCGGCGATGTCCTCGAGGACGTCGCCCGTCTGAGGGCCGCCGGGGCGCTCGCGCACGACGGCGTTGGCGTGGACCACGGTGAGCGGCACGGGGCCCGAGAGGATCACGACCGGCATCGGCAGCTCGTCGACGAGACCCCGCCACGTCGAGGCGGCCAGCGACCGGAGCGCGCCGCCAGTGTGCTGCGCGATCGCGCGCTCCAGCGGCATGCCGGATTCGTGCAACCGGCGGACCGCGACCACCCGCACCGCGTCATCCGTCAGGTATCGCCGGGCGCCGCCCTCGCTCCGCACCGGGTGGGGCCAGCCGTGCCGCCGCTCCCACGTGCGAAGGCGGTCGCGGGTCATGCCCGTGACCGCCGCGAACTCCGACGCGCTCAGGGTAGGTCCACTCATCTTCCTGCCGATGAACTTCCCGTGCCGGACACTCTCGAAACGGGCGCGTCGGCGCTCATGAAGCGCTCGAGAGGGCGGCCAGCGCCTCCGCGCGCGTGGGAAACGACCGCAAGAGCTCGCCGAGACCAGCCTGATCCAAGATCCGCGCCACGGCGGTTCCGGCGGCCGCGACCACGAACGGCGCCCGGCGATCGCGTGCCGCGCGGCGCGCCGACAGCAGCGCCGCGAGTGCCGTGGTGTCCAGGAACGGAACCTCGGCCAGATCGACGCAGACGGGCTTGCCGTCCGCGCATGCGGCCTCGAGGACGTTGCGCAGCCGTGGGGCACTGAAGAGGTCGAGCTCCCCGGAGAGGACGACGAGGACGACCCCGGCCTCCTCCGTGCAGGCCGAGCTGAAGCTCAGGGAATCAGGCGAATCCACGGCCCGGATTCTTGCGCGGTCACTGGGGTCTCCGCCTGTTGGCACAGCCGATCTGTCCACCTTTGTCCACCCTGACGAAATGCGCCCTCCCCGGGAGAGTGAGCGCATGAGCACTCTACGTCGGGACGAAGCACAGCTGCTCCACCGGTACCACCGGACGCGAGACCCTGAGCTCCGCGAGGAGCTCGTCGTCATGGCCCTTCCCCTCGTGCGGGCGATCGCCGCTCGATATGCACGACGCGGCGAGCCTGTGGACGACCTGGTGCAGGTCGGATCGGTCGGACTCCTGAAGGCCATCGACCGGTTCGATCCCGATCGCGGCGTGCCGTTCGGCGCGTTCGCGACTCCCAACATCTCGGGTGAGATCCGCCGCCATTTTCGCGACACGACGTGGTCGGTCCGTCCGCCGCGCGAGCTCCAGGAGCTCGTGCTCGCCGTCAGCAAGGCGACCGAGCAGCTCTCGACCGAGCTCGGCCGGCCGCCGCGCATCGACGAGCTGGCCGAGGCGACGAACGTCTCGCCCACCCGCGTCATGGAGGCGCTGACGGCCGGCGAGGGCTACAAGCCGGCGTCGCTCGACGCCCCGGTGCTCGAGGACGGCGGCACCCTCGGCGACACGATGGGCGGAATGGACGGCGACTACTCGATGGTGGACTGGCGCCACGACCTCCGGCGAGGTCTGGCGGGCCTGCGGCCGCGCGAGCGCCAGATCGTCGCCCTCCGCTTCCTCGGCGGGCTGTCGCAGCGCGAGATCGCCGACCGTGTCGGCGTCTCGCAGATGCACGTCTCCCGACTCCTCCGGGGCGCCCTGGCGCAGATGCGCGAGACGATCGGCGAGATGGAGGTCGAGGTCGAGGAGGCCGACGGCCGCGAGCTCGCGGTCGCGTGAGCTCCACGCCGAGCGACGCGATGCCGACCGACGACCTGCGCGCCGCCGCGCGCGCAGGCTCGTGGTGGCTGGCATCGACCGCCGACGCGCCCCGCCGCGCGCCACTCCGTGCTCCCGAGCACGTGGACGTGGCCGTCGTCGGCGGGGGCATCGTCGGCGTGACCACCGCCCTCCTGCTCGCCCGGGACGGCGCGCGGGTCGCGCTCGTCGAAGCCGACCGGCTCGGGACCGGGACGACCGGCGCGACCACCGCGAAGGTAAGCGCCCCGCAGGGCCTTGTCCACCACCAGCTCGCCGGCGCCGTGGGCGACGACCGGGCGGCGGCGTTCGTCGGCGCCAACGCCGCCGCACTGGCATGGATGCGCGCGACCGTCGCCGACCACCAGGTCCTCTGCGACTGGCGCGACCGCGACGCGTTCACGTATACGACCGAGCGCGACCGGATCGACGATCTGCGACAGGAGGCCGACGCGTGCGTCCGCCTCGGCCTGGCCGCAGAGGTCACCGAGGAGGTGCCCGCGCCCATCGGCGCTGCGGGCGCGCTGCGCGTTCGCGCGCAGGCCGAGATGCATCCGCGCCGGTACCTGCTCGGTCTCGCCGAGCTCGCCGAGCGCGAGGGGTGCCTGATCGCCGAGGGCACGCGGGTCTGCGGGATCGACATGGGTGACCCGTGCGTCCTGCACTGCACGGGCGCCACCCTCACCGCCGACCGTGTCGTGCTGGCCACGCTGTATCCCCTGCTCGACCGGTCGCTGCACTTCGCGCGGGTCTCGGTCCAGCGCTCGTACATCGTCGGCCTGGAGGTCGAGAAGCCCCTCGAAGGCATGTACTACGGCATCGACGACCCGATGCGGTCGCTTCGCTCGACCCCGTTCGAGGACGGTCGCGAGTTGGTGCTGATCGGCGGCGAGGGCCATGCCGTGGGCCGCGAGCTCGAGACCGAAGCGCGGTACGAGGCGCTGGCCGCGACCGGTCGCGACTGGTTCGCCGGCGCGCCGCTGCGGCACCGCTGGTCCTCGCAGGACGTCACGGCCGCAGACAAGCTCCCGTTCGCCGAGCCTATCCTCGGCTCAGGGGACCGCATCTGGGCCGTGAGCGGGTTGCGCAAGTGGGGTATGACGCTCGGGACCGCCGCCGCGCAGCACCTCGCCGACGTCTTCGCAGACCGTCCCTCGACCCACGCGAAGGCCTTCGACCACCCGCGCCGGCCGCCGCTGCGCGCGGTCGCGAAGAGCGCCGAGGAGAACGCCGGCAACGGCTGGCGATTCATCGCCGACCGGCTCCGACCCGGGCCTGGCCCCGACAAGCTCGCCCCCGGCGAGGGCGCGGTGCACGGTCCTCCGACCAACCGCGTCGCCGCCTACCGGGACGATGACGGCGCGCTACACGTCCATTCGGCCCTCTGCACCCACCTCGGCTGCGAGGTCCGCTTCAACGAGGCCGAGCGCAGCTGGGACTGTCCGTGTCACGCGTCGCGCTTCGACGCGCGCGACGGGCAGGTCCTCGTCGGACCCGCGACCCGCCGCCTGCGACCGGTGCAGCACTGATGGCCGAGGAGCCCGTCACGATCACGCCCTACCGGGACGGCCCGCTGCTCGTCCGCGGCCCGTTCACGATGCTCGACCAGGACGGCAACGAGATCGTCATCGAGCGCGAGACCGTGGCGCTCTGCCGGTGCGGCCACTCGCGCCAGCGTCCGTTCTGCGACGGCACGCACCAGCTGACGCGGTTCTCGGCCCCCGGCGCCGCCGAGCAGCGCAGTCGCTAGGCGAGGGCCGCCGGGGCGACCGGCTCGCGCAGGGAGCTGCGGCCCGCGGCGAACGCCGCCAGCACGTCGTCCTCCCAGGCGGCGTCGAGCGCCATGAGCGCGGCGGCCCCCCAGAGGATGTCGGCGGAGAGCTCGGGCTGCTGCGTCGCCAGTCCCCCGGCTAGGTCCACCGCCGCGATGCTCTCGTGCACGGCGTCCGCCGTGACGTGCTCGTCGAAGAACCCGGTCGCGTCCGCGTCCGAGAATCCCAGCCGCCGGGCGGCGGCGGCGTACCGGCCGTTCGGGATCGACGACGTCATCTCGAAGAGCGCGAGGTGCCCCACCAGCGCGCCCCGAAGGCGACGGTGCAGGCCGAACAGCGACATCAGGTTGACGGTCGCCAGCGTGCGCGCGGGAGTGACGTCGAGATACGCACCGTAGCCGTCATCGAGACCGAATGCCCGAAGCGCGCGGGCGAACAGGACGGCGTGGATGCGGTCCTCACGACCGCCGCCGTACTCGTCGGCCTGGATCTCGACCATCGCCGCCTTCGGCTTGCCCCAGAGCCGCGGCAGCGCGAACGAGTGCGGGTCGGCCTCCTTCAGCTGGTAGGCCGACCGGTGGACGAGGAACTCGCGGACCTGCCCGACCGTCGCCTCGCGCTCGAGATACCGCGAGAGCGATGGACGGTCGCCGGGGTCGGAGAGCTCGCGCAGCGCGACGTCGATGTCGCCCGGCGGCGGCACGGACGGCACGGCGACGACGGCCCGGAGCGCGTCCTCGAACGCGGTTTCGAGTCCGGCGCGAAAGCGGAGCAGCTCGGCATCCCACTCCCAGCAGTCGTCGACGCCGTCGAAGCCGCGGTAGTGCAGCTCGTACGCGATGTACAGGGCGAGCTGGAGGTCCTCGTCGGCCAGTGCGTCGGCCGTCGCGGGGACGAGGCAGGCGAATTCCGCACCCGGTGGCTGGCCGAGCGCCCGGATGAGCGCTTCGGAGACCGGTCCGCGCGGTGAAGGGAGAGAGGGCACGAATTTCCCGTACCCCGCCCGACGCGACGCGACGCCCGCATCACGCGAACTGCGCCGCAGCCATCCCCACCGCGACGTCGTCAGCGGCGTACTGCCCGGCCAGCCAGGCCGGGACGGCGGCGACCCCCTCCGCACGGGCGACGGCGCGCTGCGCGGCCGCGCCTCCGCCCGCCTCGACGTGCGTCCGGGCCGCCTCGATCTCGGGACGACATCCGAGCCGGCCCGCCGCCGGGGCGATCTCGTCGAACAGCTCCTCGAGGCGCTCGCGTGCCGGCCGCCGCTCTCCTGTGACCAGGTCCGCCAGGTGCGCATCCAGACCATCGCGGCACGCGGCCCAGCGGTTCTGCTCGATCCGCCACGTCGGGGCGCTCGGCAGCGTCTCGCCGGCGTCGTGCCGCTCGGCGAGCGTCGCGACGAGCGCGTGCACCACCCCGGCGACGCCCGAGACCGCCTCGAGCGTCGTCTGGGCGTCGGGCACGCGCAACTCCAGCGTCCCGTGCCGGGGGTGGGGGCGCAGCTCCCACCACCACATCCCGTCGTCGGCCAGCGCGCCCGCCTCGCGGCCCCATGCGAGCTCCTGGTGCCACCGCGTCGCGCTGCCGAGCGCCGGCGGCACGCCCTGGCGCGGGAGCAGCGCGCAGACCATGGGACGGACCGAGGCGAGCCCCGTGTCGCGCCCTTGGTACAGCGGGGCGTTCGCGGCGAGTGCCGCCAGCTCCGGCAGGTGGCCGCGGAGGGCGTCGTGCACGGCGATGGTCCGATCGGCGTCTCCGACGTGGACGTGGATCTGCAGCGCGCAGACCTGCTGGCGCGCGGCGAGGTCACCGAACTCGGCGTGCAGCTCGTCGTAGCGCCCGCCGGGGTTCAGCGTGCCGGCGGCCGGCGCGCACGGGTGCACGCCGGCGGCCGCGGGTCGCGCGAGCCCATCGAGCGCGGCGGCGAGGTCACGCCGGGCGTCGGCGAGGGCGGCGACGAGCGTCGAGACGGAGTGCACCGGCTCCAACGCGATCTCCAGCTGCGAGGCGGGCAGCTCGGCCTTGAAGCGCGGGTCGCCCTCGACCCGCTCGAGCGCTTCGCGCGCGACGGGCGCCGCGTCCGAGGTCTCCGGGTCGAGCAGGAGCATCTCCTCCTCGAGCCCGATCGTGAGCGGCAGCGATGACATGCCCGCACGATGCCCGCACGCCGCGTCAGTCGAACCTCCGTCGCAGCGGCACGGCAAACCACAGGACGAGGAAGACGGCGAGCAGTGCGGCGCTCACGATCACCGCGAACCGCTGGCTGAACAGCACATCGGAGACCAGCAGGACCGCGCCGCTCATCGCGAGCGCGAGGAACAGCAGCCCGGCGATGCTCGCACGGGTCGCGAAGAACACGAGGCGCTCCTTCTCCCCCTGCCGGAACAGGACCCGGTGAAAGCCGGTCGGCGCGATGAAGCAGGCCGTCGCCACGCCGGCGCAGATCAGGGTGGCGAAGTACACGTCCTTCTGGAACTCCGTCACGTCCTCGAAGCGCTGCTGGAACGGGACGGCGAGAAGGAAGGCGAACAGCACCTGCACACCCGGCATCGCGACGCGGATCTCGTTGAGCGCGTCCTCGAGGTTCCGGTTGAGCCGTTCCTCCTCGGTCTCCTCGCGCTCGGTCACGCGCCGCCCGTACCCGGCGGACCGGTCTGCCACACGCCCGGCGGCCAGAATGCGCCACTCGTTGATCCGGGCCTGCGCACCCGCGTTACGGGGTAGGTTCGACCCCATGTCAGTCGCGTCATTCCGGCACGACGCTCTGCTCTACACCGGGACCGACGATCTCATCGAGCAGCTGCTGCCGTTCGCGCGCGACGGCCTCGACGCCGGCGATGCCGTCCTGGTGGCGCTCGAGGCCTCGAAGCTCACGCGCCTGCGGGCGGCGCTCGGCGCGGACGCCGCCCGAGTCCACTTCCTCGACATGCACGTGATCGGCCGCAACCCCGCGCGGATCCTGGCGGCGTGGCAGGACTTCGCCGCTGCCGAGGCCGCGCCGGGACGCACGCTCCGCGGCGTGGGCGAGCCGCTCTGGCCCGGGCGCGGAATCGACGAGCTCGACGAGTGCGAGCGGCACGAAGCGCTGCTGAACGTCGCGTTCGCCGACCGGGACGACTTCTGGCTCGTCTGCCCGTACGACGTCGCAGCGCTGGACGACAATGCGATCGCGTGCTCGTACGTGACCCATCCGGTGGTGGTCGAGGATGGGCATCCCGCGCCGAGCAGCCGCTACGTCGCCGACCCGGACATCCTGGACGGTGCGCTCGCCGAGCCCGTGGCCTCACCCGACGTGCTCGCCTTCGCCTCGGCCTCACTCTCCGACGTCCGCCGTCTCGTGGTCGACCGGGCGGAGGCCGTCGGCGTCGGCCCTTCGCGTGCGCGCGAGCTGATGTTCGCGGTCAACGAAGCCGCGACGAACAGCATCAGGCACGGAGGCGGCAACGGCGAGCTCCGCCTCTGGCACGACGGCCGGACGCTCTGGTACGAGGTCCGCGACCAGGGCGAGATCCACGATCCCTTCGTCGGCCGGCGCCGGCCCGTCCCGGGACAGGTCGGCGGCTACGGCCTGTGGCTCATCAACGGCCTGGCCGACCTGACGCAGATCCGGTCATCGCCGGGCCGCAGTGTCGTGCGGATGCGCTTCGCGGCCTGACCGGTTTCAGTGCCCGCCCGGCGCTACTTGCGCGCATCGACCGCCTTGCGCAGCTCTTCCTTGTTCATGGAGGAGCGGCCGGGAACGTCGAACTTCTTCGCCTCGGCGTAGAGCTGGTCGCGCGTGCGTCCCTTCGGCCGGTTCGTCCCGGAGCGCTGACCGCCGCGGCGGCTCGAGGACATGTCGTTCGTCGACGTCCGTGAGCGCGTGCGCGATTCGCCGCTGCGCGCCTTCTCCTTGTTGACCGTCCGGGCCGCGATCTCCTCGGCGCGCGATTCCGACCTGCCCTGGTCCTTCTCCGACTTCTTGATCTGCTCGTATTGACGGGCGCGCTTGGTGCCCTTCTTCACGCCACGGGGCGGCATGGGAGACCTCCAGGTTCGCGTTCGCGCTGCCGCTACCCCTCGCACACGCGGGTGAATCGTCAGCCGCGTTGCGCGCCGGCGATGCGCGCGAGCGCCTCCGCGACGGCGACGTCGAGCGGGATCGCGCGCGTCTGCAGCGCCTCGCGCAGGACCGCCTCGGTGTGCGCGACGGCCACGCCGATCCGCCGCTCGACCTCCGCGTCGGCGAACCCGAGGACCTCGGCCCCGACGTGAATGATCCCGCCGCAGTTCGCCAGGAAGTCGGGCACGTAGAGGATCCCCGTGTCGGCGAGCGCCCGGGCGGAGGCCGCGTCGAGCAGGGGATTGTTCGCCGCGCCCGCGATGACGCGGCAACGCAGCTCACCGATGTGCTCGGGGTGGATCAGCTCACCCATCGCACACGGGGCGAGCACGTCCACATCGGTCCGCAGGAATCCTGCCGCCGGAACGGCTTGGGCGCCGTACTCCGCCGCGGCCTCGTCGGCGCGGGCAGGGTCGATGTCCGCGACGACCACGTCGGCGCCAGCCTCGCGCAGTAGCGCGACGAGGTGGCGCCCCACGTGCCCGACGCCGAGCACGCCGACCCGGACGCCCGCCAGATCCTCCGTGTCGAGCCGCAGCCGAGCGGCGGCCTCGATCGCCCCGGCGACGGTCCGCGCGGTCCACGGCGACGGGTCGCCCCGCCCGCCGAGCTCGACCGGCTGACCGGCGACATGCGGGGTCGCGCCGGCGATCGCGGTCATGTCGTCGGGGGTCGTCCCCACGTCCTCGGCCGTGACGTACCGCCCGCCCAGCCGCTCGATCGTCTCCCCGACGGCGCGCATGCGCGACGCACGCGCGACGGGATCGGCCCAGCCGCCGTCGTCGAGGAGCACGGCCTTACCCCCGCCGAGGTCCAGGCCGGCCGCCGCGTTCTTCAGCGTCATCGCGCGCGCGAGGCGCAGCGCGTCGCCCATCGCTGACTCGAGGCCGGCGTAGGCCGCCAGGCGCAGCCCGCCCATCGCCGGCCCGAGCGCCGTGGAGTGGATCGCGATGACCCCGGTCGCACCGGTCTCGGGGTCGCGGAAGATCTCGGCCTGCTCGTGCTCGAACTGGCTGTCGATCCCGGGCATCGCCGCACTGTACGGGCAGGGCCGGAACACCCACACCGGTCGAGGTTTCCGGCTACCGGAAAACAGTCCGGTAACTTCGAGATGAGGCCGGAAGTCGTACATCCGTCGAGCACCCCCTCACCGCTTCAGGGGGCCCGGTCGGAACCGAGTAGGGGGCCATGACGATCCCGCCTTCCACCCCACGCGCCAGCGCCGCGTCCCGGCGCGGCTCCCGAGCCTCGATGCCCGCATGCGGCGTCTGTGGCAAGTCCTTCCCGCAGCCTCCCCGGGGGGCGTCGTACAAGACGATGTCCTGCGGTGCCGGGTGCACCGTGGTGCTCCGTCGCCAGCGCGACGGGCGCTGGTCGACCCAGACCAAGCTCGCAGACGGCACTCAAGGCTCAAGCTCGTAGACCGACCTATCGAATAACCCTCTCCCTCGGAAGGAACTCAGGACCCCATGCCCGAGCGCGTCGTCTCCCTCGCCAACGAGGTCAGCGATCTCGCCA
>JAEMSV010000078.1 GCA_016462625.1 Solirubrobacteraceae bacterium
ACAGCGTCCCCGTCGTCTTGACCGCGCACGTGTGGTTCTCGCCGGCCCGGACCTCTTGCCACGAGCCGCCGGCTACCTGCTGAGGCGTGTTGAACGAGGTGGTGCCACCGAGACCGAGAGCGCCGTTCCCGCCGTCGCCCCAGCACCACAGCGTCCCGTCGCTCTTGGTCGCGCAGGACTGCGTGTCGCCGGCGGCGACCGTCGTCCAGATCGTCCCTGAGCCCACCTGGACCGGCGATGTCCGCTGCGTCGTGTCGCCGAGGCCCAACTGCCCGGAGCCGTTCTGGCCCCAGCACCACAGCGTCCCTGAGCCCGTGATCGCGCATGTCTGGCCTGCTCCGGCAGCGGTGGTCATCCACGAGGTCGACGTTCCCGCCTGCGCGAACATCGTCCGGCTCGTCGTGTTTCCGATGCCCAACTGCCCCGCGCCGTTGTTGCCAGCGCCGAGGATCGCGCCCGTCCAGGTCCCGGGCTGCCAAGTGCTTGCGGGGGCGGTCGTCGATCCACTGAAGACGGACCCGGCAGTCGACCAGACCACGCCGAGGACACCACAGACGGCCAGAACCGCGGCGCAGCTGCCCGCCAACGTGCACGCGCGCGCGGATACGACCGATGGTCTCACTTATGAGTCATCGACCTCAGCGCAACCGCGCTTGATCGAGGCCGAGCCACGTGGACATCCGTCCAAGCCTGTCGCGTCCCGGTGGCCTGAGGACGAAGAGGTTGGTATGGCGCTCGCACCGCACGAGGACCGTCCGTGCCCGACCCCAGGCCCTCGTTCCGCCGTGCGCTGGCTCGCACCGCTCGTGCCAGTGGCCGTCCTCGTCGCCGGCGCAATGGTCTGGCACACGACGGCCGCCGTGTTCTCCGGCGGCACGCAGAACGCCGGCAACGCCTTTGCCACGGGGTCGGTCTCTCTCGATGACGACGACGGCGGCGTCGCCCCGTTCAGCGTGAGCGGGATGCAGCGGAGTGACACGGGATCACGCTGCATCGCGGTGAGCTACACCGGGTCGCTCAACGCGGCCGTCAAGCTGTACGCGGCCTCGGTGACCGGCCAGCTCGCGCCGTACCTCGACCTCACCATCGAGCAGGGCACCGGGGGAGGGTTCTCCAGCTGTGCGGGGTTCGCCCCCAGCGCAACGCTCTTCTCGGGCACCTTGCAGGCCTTCGGCGCCGCAGCGACCAGTCACGCCTCGGGCATCGGTTCCTGGTCGCCGACGGCCCCCGGGCAGAGCAGGACGTTCCGCGTCACTTACACGCTGAGCCCGTCGGCGCCCGCCTCCGTCCAGCACGGCGTGGCTGGCGCGCAGTTGACGTGGGAGGCGCGCAGCTCGTGAGCCGCGCACGACGGCGCATCGGATCGTTGGCCACATGGGCGGCGGGGCTCTACCTCGCGCTGCTCGTCGGGCTGCTCGCGTGCGCCGTGCTTCCCCTGCTCGCGGGCTGGCGGGGCAACCTCATCGTCTCGGACTCGATGGCGCCCACGCTGCCGGCCGGCAGCGTCCTGATGACCTCCCCGCCGGAGCGCGGTACACAGCCACGCACGGGGGCCGTCGTGGTGGTCAGCGATGCAGGCGCTGCCGGCGGCGCGCTCGCCCATCGGATCGTCGGCCGCGAGCACGGACGACTCATCCTGCAGGGCGACGCGAACCCGACTCCCGACATGCACCGGGTCGCCGCGGCGGACGTGCGGGGTGTCGCCCGGCTCGCCGTTCCCTACGTGGGCAAGCCAGCCGTCTGGGCGAGAGACCGCACGGTCCTCCCGCTCGCCGTCTGGGTGGTGCTGACCGCCGGCGCGATCGTTGTCGTCACGGGGCGTCGGGCGCGACCGCGGCCCCTCGAGATCAGGCCGGTCGCGCAGGCCGGATAGCAGGGCGCGTCAGCGCTACGGCATGAGCGCATCAGCGAGCTTCATCCCGGCCGCCGGGCGGTTCGTTCCGGTCCGCGCGTACGACGCGATCGTTGCCCTCAGCATGCGCGAGCAGCGCTGGCGCCCGGTCACCTGGTCCGGTGGGCGCGCCGAGGCGGTCCCCGTTCCCGACGCCAGCCAGGACGCCGTCGTCATGGCGCTGGTGCTCCACCACCTCGCCCCCAACGAGAAGACCGCAGCGCTGCGCGAGGTCCGCCGGATCCTCAAGCCCGGCGGCGCGTTCTACCTCGCCGACTTCGCCCGGCCGCAGGACCCGCTCATGAGCGTCGCCTTCTCGATCGTCCAGCTCGCCGACCGGCGGACCTCGACGCACCAGCACCGCACCGGCGCCGTCCCCGGGCTCCTCGCCGACGCCGGCTTCGGCGAGCCCGCGCGCCTCCTGCGACTGCGGACGCCCGGCGGCACGTTCGAGATCCTGCGGGCGTCAGCAGACTGAGCCGCGCAGCGGCAGGTCCCGCGACGAGCGCCCCACCGCGATCCCGACACAGCCCGTCGCGCGCTTCCAGCCGCCGTCCCACGAGGACAGCGCGCGATCGTCGAGGTGCAGCGTGACCGACCGGGACTCGCCGGGCTCCAGCCAGACCTTGTCGGTGCCCCGAAGCTGCCACGGCGGCTGGACGGTCGCTGCTCCGATCGGTGGCAGCGAGACGTAGAGCTGCGGGACCGCGGCGCCCCGCCGCGCGCCGGTGTTGCGCACCGTGAACGTCACGTCGGTGCCGCTGATCTGCAGGTCGTCGTAGGCGAAGCGCGTGTACGACAAGCCGTGACCGAACGGGAACGCTGGCTCGAGCTGCATCGCGTCGAACCAGCGGTACCCGACGAGCACGCCCTCCTCGTAGAAGACGTTGTTCCCGCCTGTCCCCGGGTAGCGGCGCGGCGACACGGCCGTGGGCAGGTCGGACTCGCTCGCGGGGAACGTCATCGGCAGGCGGCCCGACGCGTCGACGTCGCCGAAGAGCACCCGCGTGATCGCGGTCCCGCCCGACTGCCCCGGGTACCACGCCTGCACCACCGCGGCCACGCGCTCTCGCCACGGGGTCAGGACCGGCGCGCCGGTCTGCAGCACGACCACCGTGTTCGGCTGCGCCGCCGCGACCGCTTCGATCAGCGCGTCCTGGTCGCCGTAGTCGGCCGGGCACTGCAGCGTGAGGCAGAGCCGGTCGGCGCCCTCGGTCTCGTAGTCGCGCACCACCACGATCGCGACGTCGGCCGCCCTCGCCACGGCCGCGGCCTGGACCAGATCCCGCGTTCCGTCGACCGTCACCGATGTCTCGCTCCCCGCGCGCGCCGTGAGCGCATCGGCGAGCGACACGGACCGGAACGGCTTGACCGAACCCGACCCGCCACCGCTGGCCGACCGCTGCGCCGCGGGCCCGAGCACGGCGACCTTCTGCACCGTGCCGGCCTCCAGCGGCAGCACCCCGGAGTTCTGAAGCAGCGTGATCCCGCCCTCCTCGACCGCCTGCGCCGCGTCCGCATGCGCGTCGACGTCGATCGCCGCGTCGTCGGCCACACCGGGCGGGTCGTCGAGGATCCCGTACGCGATCGTCGTCCGCATGATCCGCCGCACGTGCTCGTCGAGGCCTGCGTTGCGGAGCGTCCCGAAGGCCAGCAGCGGGCGCAGCAGTGCGGGCGCGTACGAGAAGCCCAGCGGCATCTCGACATCGAGCCCGTTGCGGAACTGCGCGACCGCGTCCTGCGGATGGCCGCCGAGGATCCAGTCGCTCATCACGAACCCCTGGAAGCCCCAGTCGTGGCGCAGGACGTCGGCCAGCAGGAAGCGATTCGCGCACGCGTACGGGCCGTTGATCCGGTTGTACGCGCACATGACCGAGCCGACGCCCGACTGGCGAACGGCCGCCTCGAACGACGGGAGGTAGATCTCGCGCATCGTGCGCTCGTCGACGTTCGCGTTGACCCAGTGGCGGCTGCCCTGTGCGCCGAGCCCGAGTGGCGTCCACTCCGCCCCGAGCTTGCCGGTCGGGTCGCGGCCCTCCTGGTTGTTGATCGCGTAGTGCTTGACCGTCGCGAACACGCCCGCCGACTGCGCACCGGCGATCCATGCCGTCGCCATCCGCGAGGCGAGGTGCGGGTCCTCGCCGTAGGACTCGAAGCTCCGCCCGCCGTAGGGCACGCGCATGATGTCCGCCGCCGGGCCGAGCAGCCCGAGGTTGCCCTTCTTCCGGGCCTCGTCGCCGATCGTCGCTCCCGCCAAGCGAGCGAGCGCCGGATCGAACGACGCCGCCAGCGCCGTCGGGGACGGCATCTGCGTCGCGCGGCCCTGCCGGACGCCGACCGGGCCGTCGCTCAGATAGGCGACCGGTACGCCGAGCCGGGGCACGGACGCCATGGCGCCCGCGTGTTGGCCGGGCCCGATCCCCCCGAGCAGCTTGAGCTTCTCGCCCTGCGTCATCGCCGCCGTCAGCAGCTGCGCGCGGGCGTCGGGACCGAGCGCGCGGTCGCACCACGGCTTCCCCGCCGGATCGGAGCACGCAGCGGCGTCCGCGGTCGCGCCCGACGCGAGCGTGGCGATGAACGCCACGCCCGCGACCAGCGCGCTCCTCCCCAGAAGCATGCGCGCACACTAGCGAACGTTGACGTTCAAGAGCGGCACCACCGGCGACACGGTCGTCGGCGCGTGACACCATCCACCGTGGCTCCACGATCTGACCCGAGGACGCACCTATGGCTGATTACGCGGTTGTCGACCCTGCGACGGGCGAGACGCTGAAGACCTATCCGACGATCTCCGACCAGGAGCTCGACGCCGCGATCGGGCGCGCCTACGCCGCCCACCCCGGCTGGACCCGAGACACGCCGATCGCCACGCGCGCGGCGGCGATCCGGAAGGTCGGCGAGCTGCACGTCGAGCGGCGCCAGGAGCTCGCCGAGATCATCGTGCGCGAGATGGGCAAGCCGATCGAGCAGGCCCTGGGCGAGGTCGACTTCGCGGGCGCGATCTACGAGTACTACGCCGACAACGCCGAGACCTTCCTGCGCGACGAGACGATCGACCTGCTCGACGGCGAGGGCTCGGCGATCATCCGCCGGACGTCGATGGGCGTCCTGCTCGGGATCATGCCGTGGAACTTCCCGTACTACCAGGTGGCCCGCTTCGCCGGCCCGAACCTGATCATCGGGAACACGATCCTCCTCAAGCACGCGCCGCAGTGCCCGGAGTCCGCGGCCGCGATGGAGCAGATGTTCCACGACGCCGGCGTGCCCACGGACGCCTACATCAACATCTACGCGACGAACGACCAGATCGCCACGGTTATCGCCGACCCGCGCCTCATCGGCGTCTCGCTGACCGGCTCGGGCCGTGCGGGCGCGGCGGTCGCAGAGCTTGCGGGCAAGCACCTGAAGAAGGTCGTGCTCGAGCTCGGCGGTTCGGACCCGTTCATCGTCCTCGGCGCCGACGACCTCGACGCCGTCGTGCAATCGGCCGTCGATGCCCGCCTGGACAACACCGGCCAGTCCTGCAACGCGGCGAAGCGCTTCGTCGTGCTCGACAGCCTCTACGACGAGTTCGTCTCGAAGTTCACCGCGGCGCTCACGGCCGTCGAGCCCGGTGACCCGACGCAGGAGGAATCGGCGATCGGCCCGCTCTCGTCGTCGGCGGCCGCGGACCGTCTCGACGCCCAGGTCCAGGCCGCGCTCGACGCCGGCGCGACCCTCCTCGCGGGCGGCGGGCGCGACGGCAACTTCTTCAAGACCGCCGTGCTCGGGGACATCACCAAGGGCAACCCGGCGTACGGCGAGGAGTTCTTCGGCCCCGTCGCGCAGGTCTACAAGGTGTCCTCCGAGGACGAGGCGATCAGCGTCGCCAACGACACGCCGTACGGCCTCGGCTCGTACGTGTTCACCAACGACCCCGAGCAGGCGCTGCGCGTCGCCGACCGGATCGAGGCCGGCATGGTCTACGTGAACATCGTCGGCGCCGACGGCGTGGAGCTGCCGTTCGGCGGCGTCAAGGCGTCGGGCTTCGGGCGCGAGCTCGGCCGCTACGGCGCGGACGAGTTCGTCAACAAGAAGCTCATCCGCGTCGGGGGATAGGAGCCGGCCGGCCGAAGTGGAAGCCCTGCGCGTCGTCGACGCCGAGCTCGCGCAGGGCCGTAACCGTCGCCTCGTCCTCGACGCCCTCGGCGATCGTCCGCCGGCCGAGGTTCTGCGCGAGCTGCACGACCGCCGACACCACCGCCCGGCTGGCCTCGTGCTCGGCCAGGTCGCGGACGAACTCGATGTCGATCTTCAGCGCCGAGACAGGCAAGCGCTTGAGGTACGTGAACGCGCCGTACCCGGTGCCGAAGTCGTCGAGCGCCACGCCGCAGCCGAGCTCCACCGCCCTCGTCACGAAGCTGCCGGCGGTCGCCTCGTCCTTCATGAGCGCGGTCTCCGTCAGCTCGAGCACGAGGTGCGCCGGGTCCGCGCCCGCGGAGAGCAGCACGTGCTGGAGGTAGGCGAAGAGCCCCGGGTCGCCCATGGACTCGGCCGAGACGTTGACCTGCACGCGCATCCCGCCCGCCACCAGCTCCGCGGCCTCCGCGATGACCCAGCGGTCGATCTGGGTCACGAGCCCGTACCGCTCGGCGACCGGCAGGAAGTCCCCCGGCGGGATGATCGTCCCGTCCTCGTCGAGCCGGATCAGCAGCTCGTTCTGGACCACGTCGCCCGTGCTCAAGCTGACGATCGGCTGGGCGTGCAGTACGAACCGGTCCCGGCTCAGCGCATCGCGGATCCGGCGCACCCAGGCGAGTGCCTCGGCGTCCTCGCGGAGCACCCGCTCGCGCCGGACCCGATCGCTGATGTCCCGCACGTACCCGGTGAAGAAGGGGCGTCCGCCCAGGTCCGTGCGGGTGATCGAGACCTCGGCCGGGAACACGCTCCCGTCCGACCGCATCGCGGACGCCTCGATGCGACTGCCCGCGATCCCGCCATCCGGCGACTCCAGCTCGTGGGCGAGCCCCGCCCGGAACGCCTCCTGCAGATCGGGCGGGACGAGCTTCTCCAGCGGCCGCCCGACCGCCAGCTCCAGTGACAGCCCGAACATCTCCTGCGCCGCCGCGTTGAAGTCGACGATCCGGCCGCCGTGATCGACGGTCACGATGCCGTCGAGCGCGGAGTCGAGCATCGCCGACTTGCGCGCCTCGCTGTCGCGCAGCGCCTGCTCGGCGACGGCGCGCTCGCGGCGGATCCGCTGCTCCTCGAGCTCGCGGTCGACGACCGCCCCGATCCGCGCGATGTTCGTCTTGACCACCACGTCGCGCGCCCCGTCCTTCAGCGCCTGGACCGCGGCCTCCTCCCCGATGGTCCCGGACAGGATCACGATCGGCAGCTCGGGCGCCTGCTCGCGGACGATCGCGAGCGCGTCGCCGCTGCCGAACGACGGAATGCTGTGGTCGCAGACGGCGATGTCCCAGCCGCCCTGGGCCAGCGCCTCGGCGAGCGCGTGGCCCGTGTCGACGCGCCGCGCGTCGACGTCGAAGCCATGTCGGACGAGCTCGAGCTGGACAAGCTCGGCGTCCAGCGGACTGTCTTCGATGACGAGGAGTCGGAGCGGGGTCGTCATCGGTGGTCGCTCGGCGCATCCGGCGCCAATGTGAACGCAAACGTCGCGCCCTGTCCGACGGAGGCGTCCGCCCAGATGCGGCCTCCGAGCCGCCCCACTCCGCGGGCGGCGAGGGCGAGCCCGAGCCCGAGCCCGTCGAACTCCTCGTCGCTGTGCAGGCGCTGATACATGACGAAGAGCCGGTCCGCCCAGCGCATGTCGAACCCGACGCCGTTGTCGCGGACGAGGTAGGTGACCGGATCCGTGGTGGCGTCGGCGAGCACCTCGACGTGCGGCGTCTCTTCGTGGCTGGAGAACTTCACGGCGTTGTCGACGAGGCGGTCGAGGATGTCGCTCACGAGCACGATGTCGGTCTCGGCCGGGGGCAGCTCACCGATGACCACCACGCCGCCGCCCTCCTGGTCAGCGGTCACGCGCGCCGTCGCGTCGCGCGCCGCGGTCCGCATGTCGACGGTCGCCAGCTCGGGCTCGCGCCGCCCGATGCGCGAGTAGGCGAGCAGGCCGTCGAGCTGCGCGGACATCCGCGCCGCGCTGCGCCGGACGAGGCCGAGATAGCGCTGGACCTCCGGGCTCAGCGCGTCGCCCGCCCGCTCGATCGCCGCCTGCGAGAACCCGTCGATCACGCGCAGCGGCGCGCGCAGATCGTGCGACACGGCGTAGCTGAGCGCGTCGATCTCCTCGACGGCGCGAAGCAGCTCGGCCTCGCAATCGGCCAGGGTCCGGCCCGTTGCCTCGGTGGGCGACGAGCTGCTCACCGCGCTTCGGCTCCCGAGTGGACCGGCGGCGGGAGCTCGACGATCTGGAACCAGTACTTCGACCAGACCTCCAGCACCTCCGTGAGGCCCGTGAGCGTGACCGGCTTCGTGATGAAGGAGTTGACCCCCAGGTCGTAGGACCGCAGCACGTCCTCCTCGGCCTTCGACGACGTCAGCACGACCACCGGGATCGACCGCAGGTCGGGGTCGGACTTGATCGCCTTGAGTGCCTCGCGCCCGTCCATCCGCGGCATGTTCAGATCGAGCAGGATCGCCCCCGGCCGCGGCGCGTCCTCGGGCGGGGCCCAGCGGCCGCGCTGGTACAGGTAGTCGAGGAGATCGATGCCGTCGACGCAGAACCGGACCTCGTTGGTCAGGCGGCCACGGTCGAAGGCGAGGCGCGTGAGCTCGCGGTCCTCCTCGTCGTCGTCGGCGACGACGATCGCGATCGGCCTGGGGTTCACCGGACGCTGACCTCCTGGGGGACGGGTGCGGTGACGGGTTGCTCGCCGGCAGGCGCCAGGACGAGGGTGAAGGTGAAGACGGCGCCCTCTCCGGGCACGCCGTCGGCGGACAGCGTGCCGCCATGGCGCTCGACGATCCGCCGGCACAGCGCCAGGCCGATGCCCGTGCCCGGGTACTCCTGCCGGCCGTGCAGCCGCTGGAACGCCTCGAAGATCCGCGAGGCGTGGGCGTTGTCGAAACCGATGCCGTTGTCCTCGACGCGCACGACCGCGGTGTCCTCCTCGACGGTCGCGGTGATCTCCACGACCGGCGGGACGTCCTCACGCCGGAACTTGATCGCGTTGGAGACGAGGTTGCGCAGCAGCTGCTCGAGCTGCACGCGATCCCCCATCACCACGGGCAGCGGGCTGTGGCGAACGTCAGCGCCCGCGGTGTCGAGCGCGGCCTGGAGATCCTCGAGCGCCGCGTCGAGGATGTCGTCCAGCTCGACCGGCCGCAGCCCCCGGCCCCGCGTGGTGACGCGGGCGAGCTCGAGGAGATCATCGATGAGCACCTGCATCCGGCCGGCGGCGTTGCGCATCCGGCCGAGGTAGCGCTTGCCGTCCTCGTCGAGCACGTCGGCATGCGTGAGCTCCAGCTGCTCCCCGAACGCCTGGACCTTGCGCAGCGGCTCCTGGAGGTCGTGTGACGCGATCGACGCGAACTGCTCGAGCTCCGCGTTGGACCGTGCGAGCTCCTCGCCCTGGGTCACGAGCCGGGCGTTGGTCTCCTCCATCTGCTCGTGCGAGCGCGCGAGCGCGCCGTAGGCCTGCTCGACCTTCCGCTCGCTGCGGATCATCCGCATCAGGATCCACAGGGTCACCACCATGCCGATCGCCAGGGCGCCGATCAGCACCCAGGGGATCACGGCGCGCGCACCCCGGACCGTGGTGAAGACGCTCGCCTCCGGCCCCGCGACCGCGGTGCGCCAGCGCGTCCCGGCGAGCGGGGCGGTCGCGGAGACCATGTCCTCCCCGCGGGACGCGAAGGACGTGAAGTCGTCGCTCGCGACGGCATTCGCGAGCGCTGCATCCGGAATCGAAGAGCCGAAGGCCGTGCCGTCCGCCGCGCCGACGACGCGCCGGTTGCGGTCGAAGACGTAGGCGCTCAGCCGACTCGTGTTGCGCCCGAGCGCGAGCGTGCTGGAGACGAACGGGCCGAGCACGCTCCCGGGGATCCCGGCGACGAACAGCCGCGTGCCGCTCGCGGTCTGGATCGGCACGGCGTACTCGACACTCTGCTCGGCGGGCACGATCGGCCCGACGTTCGTCTTCCCCGTCGCGAGCGCTTCCCGGGCCGCGCTGCCCGGCTCACGCATCCGCGCGGAGAGGTCACGCGGAACGCCGTCGGTCTGGGCGAGGACGCGACCGCGCTGGTCGAGCACCGCGGCATACGCCGCGCGATAGCGCTCCAGGTGCCGTTCCAGCGCATCGGGGGCGATCTCTGCCTGGAGGTCGGCGACGTCACGGGCGTTCGGAATGAACGTCGTGCGGAAGACCGCCTCGGTGACCTGCGCGGTCCGCGCGGCGCGCTCCTCGAACCGCACCACGACGCCGTCGCGCGCGTCGTCCTGGGTGAGCCAGATCGATATCGCGAACGCCACGAGCAACGCGCCGGCCGTGGCGACGTAGGTCCAGATGAGCCGCGATGAGCGTAAGCGCACGGACTTACCTGGGCGCAGTTGTCACGTTCTGTGTCAAGCGCACCACCTCTTGGGCGGACGGTACCCCGGACGAGCGCACAACGCGCCTGGTTTGGACATCTGTAGAGGTTTCCCCAAACGAGGGGGACAGAACCTCCCTGCGGACGGATGGTCTTCGTCGCCGCGCCGCGGCGGAGGGCTATCGGACCCGCGGAGCGCGCGTGAACCGCGAGGGCCGCACGCGGTCGCGCAGCACGGCACCGGGGTGCGTCGCGACGTACACCTTGGCGGCGCGCAGTGCGTCCTCGTACCTGGAGTGCACGCTGTACGGCTCGTCGGAGTGGTTCAGGGTGATGATCCACGCGCCCGACGAGGTGGTGCGCACGTACACGCAGGCCCTGCGGCTGCGATTGCGATTCGTGGCGGTCGACGCGGTCGATCGATCAATGTGCTGCGTGACCTTGGCGTCCATATCAAGCACCGTAGTTCTTTCACCTGGCGAAAACATCCGTAAACCGCCGCGTGGTGCGTGTCGGACTACCGAGCTACCCACCCACGGCCAGGCGATGAGCACACGGCTACGAATACTTGACGCGCAGCTCGTGCTTGAGCACCTTTCCGGCCGCGTTGCGCGGCAGCTCGTCGATGATGACCACGGCCGTCGGCTTCTTGTACGACGCGAGCAGGTCGCGCGTGTGGTCGTGGATGTCGTCGATCGTGGGCGGCGCGCCGGCATCGGCTGGGACGATCACCGCGACGGGCGTCTCGCCCCACTTCTCGTGCTCGACCCCGATCACGGCCACCTCGACGACGGCGGGGTGCGACGCCAGGACGTTCTCGACCTCGGCGCAGTAGATGTTCTCGCCGCCCGAGATGATCATGTCCTTCTTGCGGTCGACGACGTAGATGAAGCCGTCCTCGTCCTCGCGCACGAGGTCCCCGGAGTGGAACCACCCGCCGCGGAACGCGTCCGCGGTCTCCTCCGGCTTGTTCCAGTAGCCCGCCATGGTCGACGGCCCGCGGTAGACGATCTCCCCGACCTCGCCGGGCGCCACGTCGTGCATCTCGTCGTCGACGACCCGTGCCGCGATCGTCGGGATCGGCTTGCCGACCGATCCCATCTTGCGGATCGCGTCCTCCGTCGGCAGCGACGTGGTGATCGGTGACATCTCGGTCTGGCCGAAGACGGAGATGACCTCGCAGTGCGGGAACACCTCGGCCATCTGCTCGAGCAACGTGACGGTCGCCGGCGCCGCGCCCCACGAGATCGTCTTCAGCGACTGCGTGCGCCGCGTCGAGTCCGGGTGCGCGCACAGGACCTGCCACTGCGCCGGGACGAGGAACAGACCGGTCACGCCCTCGGCCTCGACGATGTCGAGCGTCGACTCGGCGGTGAAGGGGATCGTCGGCATGATCACGGTCCGCGTGCCGAGCAGCAGCGGAGCGACCAGGTTGCCGACCCCCGCGATGTGGAACAGCGGGACGTTGACGAGCCCGATGTCGTCCGTGCCGAAGGTCTTCGACGTCCGGATGATCGTGATCGCCTGCATGAGCAGGTTCAGGTGCGTGAGCATCGCGCCCTTGGGGCGCCCGGTCGTGCCCGACGTGTACATGATCACCGCGACGTCGCGCTCGTCGATCTCGGTCTCCGGCAGCGTGTCGGACGCCGCCGCGACGGCCTCGTCGTAGTCCTCGCCGACGACGAGCAGCGCATCGGCCTTCGCCGCGCGCGCCAGCGGGGCGAGCGGCACGTCGGCGACGACGAGGGCGGCGCCGCTGTCCTCCAGCACGTAGGCGACCTCGCCGGGCGCCAGCCGGAAGTTCAGCGGGACGGCGATCGCGCCGAGCGCGTTGGCGGCGAGCATGGCGTCGACGAACTCCGGGCGGTTCGTCATGAGCAGTGCGACGCGGTCGCCCTTGCCCACGCCGCGCTCGGCGAACGCGTTGGCGGCGCGCGCGACGCGATCCTGGAGCTGCGCCCAGGTGATGGACGTTCCCTCGAAGCGGAACGCGACGGCGTCGGGCTGGCTGTAGGCGTGACGCGCCAGGTGGTCAACCCAGTGCGCACCCGAGAACGGCAGGCTGGTCAAGCGATCTCTCCTTCGTCGACCCGGCGAACCCTACCGTTGCTCGCGCCGCCGTCAGGATGAGGCCGATCGACCAAACACGACACCCGTCAACGTCTGGTTGATGTGTCCGATGTACGACTCTCCGTACGTGTGAAATCCGCACACTGGCAGGCCTCCGAACGCCGCGGTGAACGCGTCGGCGGTCCCCTCGGCATCCATCTGCAGGCGGCGGAGGATGCAGTTGAACAGGAGCGCCCCGCTCGCCTGGCCTCCGAGCCGCTCTCGGGCTCCGTCGATGGCGCGTTCGGTCTCTCCGATGAGGTCGGTGGAGTGCATCACCTCCATGTCGACGCCCTCCAGCACCTCGCAGTAGAACTTGATGCCGCCACCCTCGACGAGCTGCTGCGGCGAGCGGATCCAGGGCTCACCGTCGATCATCAGGCCAAGGGGGGAGACCATGAAGGCGTCGGCCAGGTCGTCCGGATCGACGCCGACCGCCTCGGCGTAGCGCTCGACCGCCGGGCGGCCGTCGAGCTCCCAGACGATCCGCTCGCCCACGTCGGCGCGCGTCACCCGGAGCGTCGTGCCGATGGGCTCGAACGCGCAGGACTTGACGACCGTGAACGGGACGGCGACCTCCAGGAGCGTGAGCACCGCGCCGTGCGTCGTCGCCTGCCCCGCGCCGAGCACCGTGGTCTCGCTGAACGCGAGGTCATCCCCCGCGGAGCCCCCGACGAACGTGAGGAAGGGCGCGAGGTTCCCGAGCAGCTCGTTGACGCGCTCCTCGCAGCCGTGGGTGCCGTCCATGAGCGCCAGCCCCACGTGACGCGAAGGGTCGAGCTGGCGCAGCGGCCAGCCCCACTGGACCTCGAGCTGCATGAGCGCCCGGGCGAGGCCGACCTCGAACCCGCCGGAGAAGTCCGCCAGGACCGACTCGGCGCGCGTGATGATCTCGGTGGGCAGCGCCGCGGCGCTGATCCCAAGCGTGCCCGTCCCGCTCTCGGTGAACTCGCCTGCGTCGGTGCAGCCGATGACGGACGCATCGGGATGCCGGGCCTGCAGCGCGGCGGCGACCCGCGGGCCGTCGTGCGCGGGCGAGGCAAAGAACACGACGAGCTCGCCTGGGCTGTCCCCGAGCCCGTCGAGGACCTCATCGATGGCGTGCTCGGTATCGGGCGCCGCGCTGCGTGCGCTGCGGAAGGCCGCGGTCGTGGTACCGGACATCACAGTGCCGGGCTGACGTCGTGGCCCATGGCGGCCAGCGCGCCCATCACCCGTTCCAGGGTCTCGGTGTCAGGGCTCGCCGGCGCGTCCGCGCCGAGGATGTCGACGCCGGTGTTCAGTCGCACTCGCAGCGCGAGGGCATGCACCTCGGCGGGACCCATGTCCTGCTGGAGGGCGGCGATGATGTCTGGGAGTTTCGGAGCCACGGTCGTTCCTCAATGGAGGGTCGGGACGGACCGGCGGAGCGTCCGTGTGGCTGGATCGACATCACGACCTTGGCGCTCAAGGGGCCGGACGAAGGTCGTGCGCCGGGGCACGGGATCGGGGAGGCTGCGCGCCCCATCGGTCGAGTGGGCGCCGCGGGGTCCCCTGTTTCGGGGCTCGCGCTTCAACATCGGGCCGCGCAGCTCGCGTGCCACCCCGGGCGGGCCGATTGCCACGGAGGAACTCGATGCCCTTCACCGTCGCCATCCGCACGCAGGACGTCACCCTGCGCGCGCACCTCGCCGCCGCAGCGGCGCTCGCCGACGCCGAGCTCGCAGGTGACCCCGCAGAGGCTGACGTCGCGATCCTCGACACGCGGCTGCCGATGTTCCGCGCGACCCTGCAGGCCCTCGCAGACGCCCCGGCACTGTGCATCGCCGCGTCAGCGGCGCCGATCGACGGCTCCGAGCTGTTGGACCTCGTCACGCTGGGCGTCGTCGGCTGCGTGCACGGGCAGTCGAGCGTCGACGACCTTGCGTGCGAGCTGACTCGGCTGGCCCAGCGCGGGCAGCGCGCCAGCGAGGTCGCCGAGGACCCCGACGGCGGCGGCGCGGTCGCGCGGATCCTGGAGGAGCGATCCATCGAGATCCTGTTCCAGCCGATCTGCGATCTGCACAGCGGCCACATGCTCGCGCTCAACGCCACGCCCCGGTTCACCGGATTCGAGACGCGCGCGTACGGCGCATGGCTGGAGGCCGCTGCGCGGGAGGACCTCCGGGCCGAACTCGAGATCGCGGTCGCCGAGGAGGCGCTCGGCCGTATCGAGCAGTTGCCCCCGGGAACCTCCCTGTGGCTGCCCGTGAGTGCAGACGTCCTCCTCGATGGGCGTCTCACAGACCTAATCGCCCAGCGGGGCGCCGGCAGGACGATCCTCGAGCTGAGCAATCACGCAGGCGTGGACGACTACGAGCAGCTGTCCGAGGCGCTGACCGGTCTTCGCGGGGCAGGCGCATGGATCGCGGTCGACGATTCGGGGACCGGGCTGCACTCGCTCGCGCGTCTCTCCCACCTCCGGCCCGACTTCGTCACGATCCACCAGGCGCTCGTACGCTCCATCGACCGCGACGAGGCGAAGCGGTCCCTGACTGCGTCGATGATCGCGTTCGTCGAGAGCACCGGCGCGCAGCTGATCGCCGCGGGCGTGGACACGGAGGGTGAGCTGGAGGTGCTGCGTGAGCTCGGCATCGGCCTCGGTCAGGGGTACCTGCTCGCGGCGTCCTCCACCCTCGAGGACATCCCGGAGGGCCCGCTCGAGCTGCCCGCCCCAGGCGCGGCGGTCAGCAGGGCTTCCTCCTACAGCGGCCCGCGGTTCGTCCGGCCCGCACGCGCGGAAGGGGACTTCCGCGCGACGACCCAGGCCGTCATGGCGTTCCTGCGGACCCACCTGCCCGACGACTCGGTGGTGCTCACGCACCTGGACTACGCCAGTCGCCGCGTCGGGATCATCGCGGCAGTGGGTGCGGCGTCCGCCGTCCTGGAACCAGGGCAGACCTTCCCTCAGGCCGACACGCCCGAGTACTGGCTGGCCAGCGGCCACGGCCCCCGCATCTGCCCCGACGTCAAGAGCGACCCGGTCTACGGAAGCCTCGCACCTGCACAGCATCCGCTCTACAACGCGTACATGGGCACCCCGCTGGAGCTGATGGACGGCACCCGGTTCGGCGTCCTGTCCGCCTCGTCCGCACGGCGCGGCGCCTTCGATGCGGACCACCTCGCGATGCTCGAGGAGATCGCCGTCGAGCTCGAGCGCGCGGTGCTCGAGGAGACCGAGACGATGTCCCCGGCCGAGCTCATGCGGTTCCTGCGCGGGCTCTCGCAGACCGACGGGCTCACAAACGCGTTGAACCGCTCCGGGTTCGCAGAGGCACTGGACTCGGTCTTGCAGCGTCCGAAGGCCCTCGGGACCCACCGATTCCTCGTGAGCCTCGAGGTCGAGAGCCTCGGAGCCCTTGCCGAGCGGTGCGGCCGCACCGTGTGCGATCTGGTCGTCAAGGACCTGGCGGTGGCAATGCGCGCCTGCTCGAACAGCGGCGACAGCGTCGGGCGCATTGGCGAGGGCCGGATCGGCGCCGTTCTCGTCGGCCGCTCCGACTCCGACGCCGACGACCAGTTCGCCGAGGTCGTCTCGGGCCGCCTGCTGGAGATGGCCCGCAAGCGCGACGTGCCGCTGACACTGCGATACAGCAGCACCGATCTCGCGGAGGCCGACGGCGCAGACCATGCGTGGGAGCTCGCCGCGAGCGACTCGCGGCTGCTGCACGGCGACACGGTCTTCATCCGCGAGGGCTGAACTCCAGCAGTCCGACGGCGTCAGGCTGGCTCTAGAGCGAGACGCGCCAGGTGGTCAACCCAGTGCGCACCCGAGAACGGCAGGCTGGTCAAGCGATTTCTCCTTCGTCGACCTGGTGAACCCTTAAGACCCGAGTCCCGCCGCGGGCGATCGCGTCATCGCCGCCCTCAGCTGGCGCAGGCTGTAGAACACGCGGGACTTCACCGTGCCGAGAGGGAGGTCCAGCCGCCGGGCGATTTCGATCTGTGTGAGGTCCTCGTGAAAGTGCAGGTGCAGGACCTCGCGGTGGGCAGGTGAGAGCGCCCCAATCGCCGCCTGCAGCTCGTCGCGCAGGAGGAGCCGCTCCTCCTCGGGGACCTCCATCGACGCACCCGCGCGCCCCACCTTCGTGTTGACGTCGGCGTGGAGCAACACGCCGGCTGTCTGCCTGGCCCGCTGGTGCGCGAGGTCGGCGGCAGCGTGATGGGCGATCGTCATGAGCAGGGCGCCGACGGTGCCACGCTCGGGGTCGAATCGCCCGGCCGCGCGCCACAGGCGGACGAACGTCTCCTGCACGAGATCCTCGGCCGCCCCGCGGTCGCCCAGCCGGCGGAGCCCGACCGCCCAGACGCGGCGGTGATACCGGTCGTACAGCTCCTCCAGTGGGGCGTCGCAATTGCCAGCGGCAACTTGCTGCAGCAGGCCCGCCTCGTGCGGGGCGTCGGTCACGCGATTCGGGCCGTGGAGGGTGACGACGCGCCGGTCGACGCTCCGCCCTTGCTTGAGCAGGGACCCCGCGGTGGGGCGCGGGCTGCCCACCCGGTCTTCACTACCGGCCAAAACGTTCCATTCGACCCTCTTTCTGACGGTGAGCAGCGAGGCACAAGCGCAGCGGTGTGGAGCACGCCCCACCCCTGACGCTACCCAAAGTGACAATGTGCGTTGTCAGACTTGGCGCTTTGACCTCCTCCCACGAGCATGGTGTCCGCCTTTGCTCACCTGGCCGGGAGGCAGGAGCCAGGTCATCGTCAGTGACGTGAACCGGACGTCATCGACACGACAGAGAAGAGTGCGCACGTCGACTGTGCACCTTCGACGGACCGGTGCCGATCGCTGGATCGTCTTTCTCAACGCCTCCAATGAGCCGCTTTGCGTCTGTCGCGACTTCGATCACGCCTTGCAGGTCGCGCGCGACTATGTAGACGCCCACCCTGGAGCCGCTCTCGAGCGCCGATTCGATCGCGCGATCGGCCGCGCGTAGTCAGGCTCCGCGACGGAGGAGTAGGGCCGGATCGGCGCCGTGGGAGCTCGCCGCGAGCGACTCGCGGCTGCTGCACGGCGACACGGTCTTCATCCGCGAGGGCTGAACTCCGCGACGGGCGCACGGGACGAGCGTCGCCGACGGCATCGCCGCGCTCCGAGGCTCCGGCTGATAACCTACAACTGAATGGTTGTAGATGACGAGGTCGACCGCCTGTTCCAC
>JAEMSV010000208.1 GCA_016462625.1 Solirubrobacteraceae bacterium
GAGTCCCCCGCCCCCGCCGAGAAGGTGTGGTCCCTGCTGGCCCGCCCCGGCCGTTGGCATGAATGGTCGCCGTTTCTGCGCGGCGCGAAGGGCCTCGGTTCCGACGAGGTCGAGCCCGGACGCCGCGGCGCCGCGCGGCTCGGGCTTGTCCCTGTGCCGGTCGAGGTGACCTCGAAGACCGAAGGCCGGTCCTGGACCATGAAGGTCGGCCCCGTGACGATGGTCAACCGGGTGCGCCCGCGCGCCGACGGGACCTGCATCGTCGGCATCGACGTGCACGCGCCCGCTCCGCTGGAGCCGGCACTCGCCGCGACGTACGGCTCGGTGGTGGACCTGCTCGTCCACCACCTCGCCCGTACGGCGCCTGCCCGCTAAGCCTGCGCCACGGGGTGCGGATGCCCCACGTGGTACCCCTGCGCGTAGTCGATCCCGTACTCCTTCAGGAGCCGGACGGTCTCGTCGTCCTGGACGAACTCGGCGATCGTCGTCTTCCCCAGCCCGCGGGCGATCTGCACGATCGCGCGCACCGTCAGCCGGTCGGTCCGGGACTGCGGCAGGTCCTTGATGAAGTCCCCGTCGATCTTCACCGTGTCGAACGGCATGTGCTTGAGGTAGTAGAAGGACCCGAAGCCCGACCCGAAGTCGTCGAGCGCGAACTGGCAGCCGAGGTCGGCGAGCCGGCCGGCGAAGCCGCGGGCCCGGTCGATGTTCCCGATCGCCGTGGTCTCGGTGATCTCGAAGACGAGGTTCCGCGGGTCGATCCCGGCGTTGCCGATCTCCGCGGCGATGTAGTCGATGAGCGCCTCGTCGGTGATCGAGCGGCCTGACAGGTTGACCTCGATGGGGTGGACCACGCCCGCCTTCGCGCGCTCGGCGAGTACCTGGATCGAGTGGTCGATCACCCAGCGGTCGAGGGCCATGATCTGGCCGAAGCGCTCGGCGATGTAGAGGAACGAGCCTGGCGGGATGGGCGGCCCGCCGTCGGGGTCGTCCATCCGGATCAGCATCTCCGACCGGGTCGTCGTGCCGGTGTGCAGATCGAGGATCGGCTGCTCCCAGAGCTGGAGCTTGTCCTGCTCGAGCGCGTCGCGGATCCGCTCGGACCAGGTCTGCCGGTCGCGCAGCCGGCCGCGGCCGGCGTGGTGCTCGCCGGCGAGGGCGTGCCGGTCGCGACCGCTCTCCTTGGCCTCGTACATGGCGACGTCGGCGTCGATGAGGAGCTCCTCTGCGGTGGCCGACTCCTCCGGGTCGATCGCGGTGACGCCGATCGACGCCGTCAGGCGCACGGTGCGGTCCCCGGCCAGGACCGAGGTGCGCTCGCGGATCGCGTGCAGCAGCGCGGTCGCGGTGCGGCTCGCTTCCTCCGCGGTGGTGTGGGGCAGGATCACGCCGAACTCGTCGCCGCCCAGCCGGCCGACGACGTCGGTCTCGCGCAGGCGCTCGACCAGGGTCGATGACAGCCGGATGAGGAGCTCGTCGCCGACCGCGTGGCCGTACGTGTCGTTGACGTACTTGAAGCGGTCGAGGTCGACGCTCAGCAGCGCGGCCGGCTCGGCGTACCGGCGGCCGTGGGCGACGACGCGGCTCAGCTCGTTGCCGAATCGCCTGCGGTTGTACAGCCCGGTGAGCGGATCGTGGTCGGCGAGATGGCGCAGGCGCTGCTGGTAGTTGCGCTCCTCCGTGATGTCGCGGATCTGCGCGACCGTGTAGAGCGGCGCGCCGTCGTCGTCGCGGACGGCGCTGGCTTGCACGTTGACCCACACGTCGTGGCCGTCGCGGTGGCGATACCGGCGCTCGACGCTCGCCGCCGGCATCCGCCCGGCCAGCAGCGCGGCGACGTCCTCCTCCATCGCGCTCTTCTCGGCGGGGTGCGAGATCTCCCGGTACGGGCGGTTGCGCAGGTCGGCCGGCTCGTACCCGAGCATCGTGCAGAGCGCCGGGTTGACCTGCAGGAAGCGGCCGAACGTCGGCTGGCGCAGCGAGACGAGCGCCATGCCGATCGGCGCCTCGTCGAAGGCGGTGCGGAAGCGCTCCTCGATCTCCCGCAGCCGCGCCGTGACCTCCTTCGGGGCCAGCCGGATGTCGAGGTACTTCGCGGCGATCACGATGAACGTCACGCCGCCGACGACCTGGGCGATGTGCGGGAGGAGGTGCGCCATCCCGTGGCCGGCGATGTCGGCCGACCCCTCGATCGCGTGCACGGTGATCGCGACGTGCGTGAGCGCGCAGCCGAGGAAGAACGCGGCGGCGCCCCACTCGGCGAACCGGATCATCCGGCTCTCCCGCGCGTCGCCCGCCAGCTTCGCCAGCCGCGGGACCACGTACACGCCGATCAGCGCGTACTGGATCGCGACGATCATCGCCAGGACTGAAATGGCTGCCGTCATGGCAGGTCTGGGCTCATCCGTCGCACGGGTCCTTGAGCGGCAGAGTGCCCAGACGACCTCTGTTCCATGCGCCCCTGGACGAATGGCGTTTGCCGTGCACGAGCGCGGGTAGGCCCGCGCCCGCGAGCCCGGCTAGGGGTGGCCGAAGAAGCGCACGGCCTTCTTGCCGCCGTCCTTCTTGCAGGTGACGCGGATCCCGCCGTCCGGATCGTCGTCGCCTCCGCCGGTCGCCTTGCCCTTGCAGGTGTAGCCGAGCACCTTGCGCGTGGCGGTGGGCGCGATGCGCGAGTCCTCCGCCTGGATCACCCAGTCCTTGACGACCTTCTTGCCCGCCGCGCAGGTGATCCGCTTGACCTCGATCTGGTGGTAGAACGTGCCGGCCGTCCCGTCGGGGTTGAAGCCCCCGGAGCAGTCCTTGTACCCGGACGCGGCGTGGGCCGAGGGAACGGCGAACAGCGCGGCGACGGTGAGGGCGGTGACGAGACGGAGCATCCGCGGACCGTATTCGGTCAGCCGGAGATCAGGGCGATGGCGCGCTCGAGCTCGGCGTCGCCGTGCAGCATCGTCTCGCCGGTCCAGAACGCGGGCACGGTGCGGGCTCCGCGGGCGCTCGCCTCCTCGGTCAGCCGGTCGAGCTCCTGACGGGTGGACCGCAGCTCGACGCCCTTCAGGAGCGCGCGCGGATGGATCTCACAGGCCGCGCCCGCGAGCAGCACGGTGTCCTCGTCGAGTGGCCGGCCGCCGGCGTACGCCTGGCGGAATGCGGCGAGGCTGAACGAGACGGTCTTGCCGCCGCCGCGCGCGAAGGCCGCAGCGCGCATCGCGAGCTCGGAGTCGAACTCGCCGGGCCAGCGGGTCGGCTGCAGGCCGCGCTCGGCGGCGGTGCGCTCGACGTGCTCGCGGTCGGGCGTGGGCAGACCGTCGGGGAGCCGGCCGGCGAGGACCGGCTTCCACTCGCACGGCACGGGCATGAGCGACAGGATGCGCTCCGCCACCAGGTAGGCGTCGGGCGCGGCGAAGTCGAAGTAGAAGGCGGGGCCGAGGTCTTCCTCAGCGGGTCCGCCGGCCTCGACGACGGTCAGCCGTGGATCAGCCATCCGTCGGCTGCGCGCGCGGCCTCCATGACCGCCTCGGACAGCGTCGGGTGGCCGTGGATCATCCGGGCGACCTCGCTGAAGCCGCCCTCGAGCGCCTTCGCGTTGACCAGCTCCTGGATGAGCTCCGTCGACTTCGAGCCGATGATGTGGCCGCCGAGGATCTCGCCGTACTTCTTGTCGCCGACGATCTTCACCAGGCCGGTGCGGTCGCCGTAGACCGTGCCGCCGCCGACCGCGCCGTACTGGACCTTGCCGACGACGACGTCGTGGCCGGCGTCCTTGGCCTGCTGCTCGGTGAGGCCGAAGCTCGCGACGTTCGGCTGGCAGAAGGTCGCGCGCGGAATGTCCGGGTAGGAGATCGGGTGCGTGTCCAGGCCGGCCGCGTCCTCGACGGCGATGATGCCCTCGTCGCTGGCCTTGTGCGCGAGCGCCGGGCCGGGGACGAGGTCGCCGATCGCCCAGACGTTTGCGACGTTCGTGCGCAGGCGCCCGTCGACCTCGATGAGGCCCTGCTCGGTGAGCTTGATGCCCGCCTCGTCCAGACCCAGGCCCTCGACGTCGGGCGCGCGACCCGTCGCGATGACGAGGTAGTCGGCGCTGCCGGACTCGCCGTCGCCGAACGTGAACGTCACGCCGCTGTCGGTCGTCTCGACGTTCTGCACGAACGTGGACGTGTGGACCTTGATGCCCTGCTTCTTGAAGCCGCGCTCGGCGAGCTTGGAGATGTCGGCGTCCTCGGAGGGGAGCACGCGCTCGAGACCCTCGAAGAGGTCGACCTCGCTCCCGAGCCGCGCGTAGGCGGACGCGATCTCGGTGCCCGAGGCGCCTGCGCCGAGCACGACGAGCTTCGCGGGGATCTCGCTCAGGGCCCACGCCTCCTCGGTGCCGATGACGCGGCCGCCGAAGTGCGTGCCGGGGACGGGCTTCTTGACCGAGCCGGTCGCGAGGATGACGTGCTTCGCCTCGATCTCGGTGCCGTCGAAGTTGCCGCCGATCTTCACGTTGCCCTCGGGCGTGAGCGCGCCGAAGCCCTCGATGAGGTCGATGCCGTTCTTCTTGAA
>JAEMSV010000209.1 GCA_016462625.1 Solirubrobacteraceae bacterium
GGGGTTCTTGCGTCCACCGACGCGTGTAAGCCTGAGTCGGACTGCCATAGGGCGATGCAGGGTAGCAGCGCCGCGAGGCGCCGCCGCGGAATTCCCGCTAGTGGTCCCACCCGCGGAGACGGCTCGGGGTGAGGCCTGCCAGCGCGCGCGCCTCGCGGGTGAGATGCGACTGGTCGCTGTAGCCGGCGACGGCGGCCGCGCCGGCGAGGTCGAAGCGGTCGACGACCTTCAGGAACCGCTGGAACCGCAGCACGCGCTGGAGCGTCTTCGGGCTGTAGCCGACGTGATCGGCGAACCGCCGTTGCAGCTGACGCTCGCTGACGAACGTGCGGGCCGCGACGTCGGCGACAGATGCGCGCTCCCGATCGAGCATGCGGACCGCTTCGGCCACCGCCGGGTCGGGTTCGGGCGCCCGGCGGATCCGGCGCAGGAGCTCGTCGCTCAGCGCCGCGAGCGCCGTCTCGTCGTCCGGCGCGTCGCCCAGGCGGTCGTTGAGCGTGGCGGCGAGCCGGCCGTCGACCCCGTCCAGCGCGATGTGCTGGTCAGCCAGCTCGGATGCGGGCGCGCGGAGCATCGCGGGCGCGATCCCCGGGTCGAACCGGGCACCGTAGACGAGCAGCTTCGGCGCCACGGGCGGGTGGAACCAGCGCGTCTGCGGGCCGGCGATCTGCGCACCAGCCAGCCGGTGCCAGACGAGATCGACCCGGCCGTCGGGCAGCACCCGGTCGCCGTTCTCCGGACGTGGTCCATCGAGCCGGTGGACCCACAGCGTGCGCACGTACGGGCGCAGTGCGGGAGGCGGATCGATCTCGCGGTAGTCGCTGGCCATGTGTCCCCGTGATTCCCCGCTCAGGCTACGAGCAGTCCCTCGGGATCGACGCTCGCGCGGATCTGCTCCAGCCGCGCCGCCGCATCCGCACCGAAGGCGCGGGTCGGATCGCGATCCATCGCCAGGTTCTGCAGCGTCCGCGCGCTCTCCCACGGGGAGAGCGCGTCGCGGACCGCGGCGATGCGGCCTGCGAGCCGCGCGGGCGCGTCGGGATCGGTCACCGGCCCCGTGAGGAACACGGAGATCGGCTGCACGATGGCGCCGAGCGCCCCGTCCCCTCCCCGCGCGATCGCGCCGCCGAGCTGCCGGAGCTCGAACACGGTCAGGCCGTCGAGCGCATCGCCGGCGATGAGTTCCACCGCCGCCTCGAGCGTTCCCGCCTCGAAACGGTCGAGCAGGAACCCGCCGCCGTACGCGGGGACGGGGCCGTCGGGATCGTTCGCGACAGCGGATAGGTCGCCCGGGCCGATGGGGCCGAACGTGTCGGCGACCTCATTCGCGCCGGCGCGGATCTCGGCCAGCGCCCGCTCCCCGTCCGCGGCGCCGCCGAGGTGCACGGCCGTGATCGAGACGACGCGCTTGCCACGCAGGAACGGCGGCGGGCCGTCGACATCGGGAATCGCCATGAAGCGGAAGACGGCGGACAGTGTGTCTGGGGCATCAGCGATCAGCCGGCGGAAGCCCTCGAGGACGTCGGGCGCGTGCTCCGCGGGCCAGATGCGGAAGCCGCCGAATGCCTCGGACAGCGGATGCAGCCGCAGCGTCACCGCGGTGACCACGCCGAAGCGGCCCCCGCCTCCGCGCAGCGCCCAGAAGAGGTCGGGCTCCCGGCCGGCGTCGACCGTCCTCAGCTCGCCGTCGGGGGTCACGAGCTCGAACGCCACCGCATTCTCGGCGGTCAGGCCATGCGCCCGGCTGAGCCAGCCGGTGCCGCCGCCAAGGGTGAGCCCGGTGACGCCGACACTGGAGGCCAGGCCGAGCGGCGCGGCCAGCCCGTGTTCGGCGGCCGCGCGCCCGACGTCCGCCGCCTGGGCACCGGCGCCGATGCGCGCGGTTCCCGACGCGGGATCGATGGACAGGTCGCGGAGCGCGGACGTCTTCAGCAGGATCACCCCGTCGAGGGCAGGCAGCGCCTCGGCGCCGTGGCCGGTGGACTGGGGCGCAACGCGCAGACCGTGCGCGGCGGCGAACCGCACGGTGGCCTGCACGTCGGCGGCATCCGCGGCTTGGACGACTGCGGCGGGCCGCTGGTCGATGGCGAGGTTCCACGCGGAGCGCGCGTCGTCCCACCCGGGCTCGCCGGGGAGGACCGCGGTGCCCCGCAGCTTCTGGCGGAGCGCGTCGAGGGAGGTGGCGGTCGGAGTCATGCCCCGATGATCATGCTGGGACGCAGGCGCGTCTTGGACGAATCCGACGTCTTTGCGGACGCGGCGCGTCGCCTTAGCGCGCCTGGCGCATCAGCTGCTGGATGTCGGGCATCTTGCCCTTGCCCAGCTGCTTCATGACCTTCTGCATCTGGCCGAACTGCTTGACGAGCTGGTTGACCTGCTGCACCGAGGTGCCGGAGCCCTTGGCGATCCGCAGGCGCCGCGAGCCCTTGATCAGCTCGGGCCGCCGGCGCTCCTCGGGCGTCATCGACAGGATGATCGCCTGCACGCGGTCGAGCTCGCGCTCGTCGACCTTCATGTTCTTCATCTGCGAGCCCTGGAAGCCGGGGATCATCCCCAGCAGCGAGCTCAGCGGGCCCATCCTCCGCATCATCTTCATCTGCGAGAGGAAGTCCTCGAAGGTGAACTCGCCCTTGCGCAGCTTCTTCTCGAGCTCGCGGGCCTCGTCCTCCTCGACCTGCGACTCCGCCTTCTCGATCAGCGAGAGGACGTCGCCCATGCCGAGGATGCGCTGCGCCATGCGGTCGGGGTGGAACCGCTCGAACTGGTCGAGCTTCTCCCCCGTCGACGCGAAGAGGATCGGCTTGCCGGTGACCGCCTTGACGGAGAGCGCGGCGCCGCCGCGGGCGTCGCCGTCGAGCTTGCTCATCACGACGCCGTCGAAGTTGACTGCCTCGGAGAACTGCTCGGCGACGTTGACCGCGTCCTGGCCGGTCATCGCGTCGACCACCAGGAGGATCGACGTCGGCTTGACCGCCTTGCGGATCTCCTTCAGCTCGGTCATGAGCGACTCGTCGATGTGCAGGCGGCCCGCGGTATCGACGATCAGGACGTCCTTGCCGTCCTGCTTGGCCTGGTCGAGCGCCCAGCGCGCGATGTCGACCGGGTTCTTGTCCGTGCCCTGCTCGTAGACGGTCGCCCCGACCTGGCCGCCGACCTTGACGAGCTGGTCGACCGCCGCGGGGCGGTACACGTCGCAGGCCGCGACGGCGACCGAGGAGTCGTTGTTCTCCTTCAGGAAGCGCGCGAGCTTGGCCGTGGCGGTCGTCTTGCCCGAGCCCTGCAACCCGGCCATGAGGATCACGGTGGGCGGACGCGGCGCGAAGGCGAGACCGGCCGACGCGCCGCCCATGAGCGCGGTCAGCTCCTCGTCGACGATCTTCACGACCTGCTGGCCGGGATTGAGCGCGCCGACCACGTCTGACTCGAGGCACCGCTCCTTCACCGAGGTCGTGAACGACTTGACGACCTTGAAGTTCACGTCCGCCTCGAGCAGCGCGAGGCGGATCTCGCGCATGGCGCTGTTGACGTCGTCCTCGGTCAGCGTGCCGCGCTGACGAACGTCGGAAAGTGTGGCCTGGAGTCTCTCGGAGAGCGCGTCGAACACGCATCGAAGAGTAGGGGTAGCCGTACGCCGGGTGTCCCGTGCGCCGCCTACGGTGGACCGATGCGCGTGTTTCGCCGTGCGGCGTACCTCCTGCTGAGCCTCCCGATGGGGATCGTCTGGTTCACCCTGATCAGCACGCTCGTCTCGACGGGCATCGGGCTCGCGATCACGCTGATCGGCATCCCGATCCTCATCGGGACCGTCTACGCGCTGCAGTGGATGGCCAACGCGGAGCGCGCGATGGTGCGGACGATGCTGGGCTACGACGTCGCCGCGCACTACCGCACCGTCGAGTCCCCGGACTGGTGGCCGCGCTTCCAGGCCCGCCTGGCCGACCCCCAGACCTGGAAGGACCTCGTCTACCTCGTGCTGCAGCTGCCGGTCGGGATCGTGATGTTCACGCTGACCGTCGTGCTCATCACCGTGCCGATCGCACTGCTCGGCTCACCGGTCTTCTTCTTCGCGCTGCCCGACGCGGACCCGGATGTCGGGATCGGGGGCGTCATCGCGCTCACCATCGCGGGCCTGCCCGTCGCGTGGCTCAGCCTGCGCGCAATCGACGGCCTCGCGTTCCTGCACGGTCACTGGGCGAGCTTCCTGCTGGCCTCCAGCCCGCCCGATCCGATGCTTCAGGCCCAGGTTGTCGACGCGCGCGACGCGCAGGCGCGCATCATCGACGCCGCCGACGCGGAGCGGCGACGCATCGAGCGAGACCTCCACGACGGGGCTCAGCAGCGCCTCGTCTCCCTGAGCCTCAAGCTCGGCATGGCCAAGAGCCGCATGCCGGAGGACGACCCGACGGTCACGCAGCTGATCGACGAGGCCCACGAGGAGTCGCGCCTGGCCCTGACCGAGCTGCGCGACCTCGCGCGCGGGATCCACCCGGCGATCCTCACCGACCGCGGGCTCGGCCCGGCGCTCGACGATCTCGC
>JAEMSV010000210.1 GCA_016462625.1 Solirubrobacteraceae bacterium
GTCCACCGGCGGGCCGGGGTTCGCCGGCGGCGTCTCCGGCTCGGCCGGCGGGGCCAGAAGCGTCAGCGCATCCGAGGCCGTGCTGCCGCCGTCGGCGTCCGTCGCGCGCGCCCGAACGATCAGCGACCCCGTCGCGGGATACGTGATCGTCGCGTTCGCGCCGGATGCGTCGTCGAAGGCGCCGTCGTCGTCGAGGTCCCACGCGTACACGAGCGCGGTGCCCTCCGGGTCGGTCGCGGTCGCCTTCAGCGCATACGGCTGACCGGCGACCGGCGAAGTCACCGCGGTGACGGACGGCTTGGTCGGAAGCCGGTTGGTCACGGTCACGGTCTGCGTCCGCTGGACCGAGGCGCCGGCGCTGTCGGTCACGCGGACCCCGAGCGTCCTGGCGCCCGCGCGGGCGAAGCTGCGCGGCGAGACGGTGGCGGTCGTGGCGTCGTCGTAGGCGCCATCGCCGTCGAGGTCCCAGGCGTACGTCAGCGCCCCGCCGTCGGGGTCGCTCGCGGTCAGCGCGAGCGTGACGGGGGAGCCGGTGGGCACTGTCGCCGGGGTCGCCGTGAGGGCGGCCGCCGGAGGCCGGTTGTCCGCGGACATCGTGAAAGGGGCCGAGACGGCGCTGCCGCCGTCGGCGTCGGTCGCGCGGGCCCGGACCGTGAAGCTGCCCGACTGCGGCATCGTCCGCGTCAGCGTGGCGCCGGTGCCGTCGTCGTAGGCGGCGTCGCCGTCGGTGTCCCACGCGTAGGTGAGCGGGGTGCCCTCCGGATCGGTCGCCGCGGCGGTGAGCTCGATGCTCTGCCCGCGGACCACCGCGGGCGGGTCGGCCGTGACCGCCGGCGCTCCGGGCGGCCGGTTCTGGACCGTCAGCGCCGCCGACTTCTCGACCATCGAGGTCGCCGGGTCGCCGTCGTCGTCGGTCACGCGCACCGCGACGGTGCGGGCGCCCGAGCGTGGATAGGCCCGAGGCGCCGGGATCGCGGCCGTCGAATCGTCGAAGACCCCGTCGCCGTCGAGATCCCATGCGTAGTCCACCGGCCCGCCGTCCGGATCGGACGCCGTCAGGCCGAAGACGACGGCCACGGCGGTGAGCACGCTCGACTGCGACAGGTCGAGCGTCACCTCGGGTGCGAGGTTCCGCACCGTGATCGCCTTCGTCGCGGTGTCGCTCGCGGTGCCGTCGCTCACGCGTAGCCCGACCGTCCGGGCTCCGCGGGTCGGGTAGATCTTCGTCACGGACGCGCCGACGCCGTCGTCGTACTGGCCGTCGCCGTCGAGGTCCCACGTCCGCGCGAGCGCGGTGCCGTCCGGGTCGGCGGACGTGTCCGTGAAGGTGATCTGCTGGTTGATCGCGGGAGTGCCGTCGCTGACGGTGAACGACGCGACGGGCGCACGGTTCGCTGCGGTCATCGTGAAGCGCGCGGAGAGGGCGGTGCCGCCGTCGGCGTCGGTGACGCGCACCCGGGCGAACAGCGTGCCCGAGGCGGGCATCGTCCGGGAGACCGACGCATCCGTCCCGTCGTCGTACGCCGCGTCGTCGTCGAAGTCCCACGCGTACGTGAGCGCGGTGCCCTCGGGGTCCGTCGCGGCGGCGGTCAGCTCGACGCTCTGGCCGCGGACCGCCGTCGCCGGAGCGGAGGTGATCGTGGGCGTGCCCGGCAGCCGGTTCGTGACGGTCACCGTCTCGGTGCGCTGGGTCGTCCCGCCGTCGCTGTCGGTGACCCGCACGCCGAGCACCCGCGTCCCGGCGCGGGCAAACGTGCGGTCGGGCACGGTCGCGGTCGTCGCGTCGTCGTATGTCCCGTCGCCATCGAGATCCCAGGCGTAGGTCAGCGGACCGCCGTCAGGGTCGGTCGCGGCGACGGAGAGCGAGACGGGAGAGCCGGTGGGAACGGTGGTCGGGGAGACCGTCAGGGTGGCGTTGGGCAGCGTGTTCGCCACCGACACGGTCCTCGACGTCGTGGCGGTGGCGCCGAAACTGTCGCGCACCTGCAGCCTGACCGTCTTCGTGCCGGGTGTGCTGAACGTCGCCTGGGTCGTTGCGGCCGTCCCGTCGTCGAACGTGCCGTCGTTGTCGGTGTCCCAGGCGCGCGTGAGCGGATCGCTCTCGGGATCCGTCGATGTGTCGGTGAGCGTGACGGCCTCGCCGACGACCGCGGAGGAGGGCGCCACGGTGAACGCCGCCG
This sequence comes from Solirubrobacteraceae bacterium, assembly GCA_016462625.1. The sequence continues at coordinate 2,181 of JAEMSV010000210.1, forward strand.
TCGGTGCCTGGTTCGCGGTCACGACCACGGTCTTGCGGACTTCCTGCGAGTAGAAGAACGGGTAGCGCGTGAAGTCGTAGCCCTCCACGCTCAGCAGGAACGTGTTGGTCCCGGTTCCCGAAAACCCGGCGTAGCGGACCGGTTCCGGCGCGCCCGACTCCGACGCCAGGGTCGTGTTGTTGACCCGCAGCCGCCAGCTCGTGCAGATGCCGTCGCAGCTGCCGACGGGCGTGATCGTCAGCGGCTGTCCCGGCCGCGGATTGGCAGGGGAGACGGACAGGCTGAAGCCCGCCGACGCGGCCGACGGCAGGGCCAGCAGCATGCAGGCGACCACCGTGACCGCCGCGACAAGACCCCTCCCCCGCGTGGTCCATCTGTCCAGGAGCACGCGCGTATCGTAAAGCCGAGACACGCTGCTCGTCTAGATCATTTTTCTGGTGTTTTGCTGCGTAGGGGGTTCTAACCCGTCGGCTGGCCGGTCAGCCCGCCGCCCGGCTGCTGGAAGATGATCTCTGGGATCACGCAGCCCGGCGAGGTCCGCAGGAGCATCCGGACGCCCTCGGCGATGTCCTCGGGCTTGATCATCTGGTCGGCGGGGAGCGCGCCCTTGACGAAGTCGGTCATCGGGGTGTCGACGAAGCCGGGGCAGAGCGCGCATGACTTGATGCCGTCGGCCGCGAGCTCCTTGTTCATCGCCTCGGTGAAGCCGACGACGCCGTGCTTGGTCGCGCTGTAGACCGACAGCCACGCCTCGCCGTCCTTCCCGGAGATCGACGCGGTGTTGACGACGAGCGCGTTGCGGTGCTCCGCGCCCGCCTCGCGCAGCAGACCGACGGCCTCGCGGTAGAAGAGGAAGATCGACCGGAGGTTGAGGTCGAGCTGGAGGTCGATGCGCTTGGAGGTGAGCTCGGCGACCGCCTGCCCCGCCCCGACGCCTGCGTTGTTCACGAGGACGTCGAGCCGGCCGTACTTCTCCTTGTGGGCCGTCACGACCGCCGCGATGTGCTCCTCGTCGGCGAGGTTGCCGGGAATCTCCTGCAGGTCGTACCCCTCGGCGCGCAGCGTGGCCGCGGCCTCGGCGAGCTTCTCGGGCCGCCGAGCGGCGATGGTGAGGCCGTAGCCCTCTTCTCCAAGCATCCGGGCGGTCGCGAGACCGATGCCGCTGGATGCTCCCGTCACGATCGCGGCGCGCTGCGCCATAGCGTTCTCCCTGCTCCGTAGGACAAGCGGCGGTATCCAATCACGTCACCGCCTACACTCGCCGGCGTGTCGCGACTCGCCCTGCTCGCCTGCCTGCTGATCGCCGGCGCGCTCCTTGTGGGCTGCGGCGATTCCGACGAGGACTCCGGGAGCAGCGCGGCGAAGCCCGCAGCCGTGCCGACGGCGTCGCCCGCCGACTTCCCACCGGCCGCGGGCGAGACCCTGGACTCGCTGTCCGCCGAGTTGCCCGAGGGCCCCGTGTTCGCACCGAGTACGTCGGTGATGCGCCTCGGCGACAACCGGGTCGGCTTCGCCCTCTTCGACCGCGCGCGCAAGCAGGTCAACGCCACGAAGGCCGCGGTCTACAGCGCGCGACCCGACGGCACCGGCGTGCGCGGGCCATATGTCGCGCACCAGGAATCGATCGACGTCAAGCCGCAGTACCGCAGCGAGCAGGCGGCCGCCGACCTCGCCGACGGTGACAAGATCTGGGTGGCGACCGTCCCGTTCAGCAAGCGCGGCTCGCGCATCCTCTTCGCGGTCGTCGAGCTCGACGGCCGGATGGTGCGGACGAGCCCGTTCGAGTTCAAGGTGGGGACGAAGGGCGGCCCGCCGGACATCGGCGAGAAGGCGATCCCGATCCACACCGAGACGGCGGCCGACGTGGGCGGCGACTACTCGCAGCTCTCCACGCGCGTGCCACCGCCCAAGGACATGCTCCAGGACGACTTTGCCGACGTCGTGGGCAAGAAGCCCGTCGTCCTGCAGTTCGCGACCCCCGCGCTCTGCCAGACGAGGGTCTGCGGCCCGGTCGTCGACATCGCCGAGCAGGTGCGCGCCGAGAACGGCGACGGCGTGGTCTTCATCCAGCAGGAGATCTACAACGACAACGAGGTCGCCAAGGGCTTCCGCCCGCAGGTCGCCGCGTGGCGCCTGCCGACCGAGCCGTGGGCGTTCGTGATCGACCGCAACGGCCAGGTCTCCGATCGCTTCGAGGGCGCGTTCAGCGCCGATGAGCTCGCGGCGGCCGTCAAGAAGGTCCAGTAACCGCGGACGGTACGGTGGCCGCGGGCCGGTAGCTCAGCGGTCAGAGCAGCGGACTCATAATCCGTCAGACCCGGGTTCAAATCCCGGCCGGCCCATC
>JAEMSV010000079.1 GCA_016462625.1 Solirubrobacteraceae bacterium
ATGCTGAAGATGGGCATGGAAGAGGGCCTGCGCCAGTCCGTCGGGCAGATGGACGGGCTGCTCTAGGCCCTGGGTCCGCGCACCTCCGCCAAGCCGCCGAGCGGATTCGAACCGCTGACCCCTTCATTACGAGCGATCCCGGGTGTCAGCGTGCGTCACCCGGCCCGTGTGGAACCCGCCTGTTTGGTTCCCCGGCGTCCGCAGAACCCCAGCGACCCGCCGCAGTCACATGCGGATCGGGTCGCTGGGGTTGCGTAGCCGCTACCACGGCCGCTGGTTGTAGGTGGCGGTGACCTGACTCCAGGTCTTCCACAGCGCCAAGAGCGCTACGGCCATTGCTGCCAGCCATTGGATCTCAACCATGGGCTACCTCCTCTCTGCGTTGGGGATGGACGAAGCTCACGCGGCTTCCTCGTTCATCACGTCGAACTCGGTCGCGCGCTCGACCCTGTGCCACACGTCGCCGCCCCGATCACGCTCGTACGTGAAGCCGAGATCGCGCGGCAGGAGCAGGCTGATCCGCTGCTCGTCGCCGTAGCCGAACCGGTTCACCCAGGGGTTCGGACGGAGGCGGCTTATGTCCCGGGCCGGGATCGTGTCGGGCGGGTTCTCTCTGAGAGATTCGATGAATGCTTCAAGGGACGTCATGCGTTCAAGTGTGCGAACGAGATCGGACGGACGTCCGGCGAGGCTGCTAGCTCGGGCCGCCCCTGCGGGTCGGGTCTCGCAACGGTCACGGCGACCGCCAGAACGCATCCGAACGCATCGGAACGCAAGCCTCGGGCGTACGTACCGGCACGGACCCGGTGGGCGAACGCTCCGAACGGCTGAGTGGCGCTCAAAAGGTGGCGCGTTGGCGGCAGTGCCAATCACGGTGCCATGGCCACACGAACCCCCAGGAACCCGCGCAGCGCCTACCCAGTGATCGTCACTGGAAAAGACACAAGTGTCTATTGCGGCCGCCGTTGACACGCGCTTCTCTGAAGTGCATGACGTATCGGTGTCGCGCGTTTTCAGGTCTGAGATGCCCGTACCGAAGGGGCTGGCTATGAACGCATTCATGGCCACGGCGCTGGGGACGCTGGCTGCCCTTCCAAGCTTCGCGCTCAGCCTTCAGAACGTGGCCTATGGGCTGCTGTGGCTGCTGCTCGCGCCGATCGTGGTGACGATCGCGTTCGTGATCAGCGCGCACATCCTCCGGCTGATGCCTCGCGACGAAGCGGAGCCGTGACGCAGGGGTTACCCAAGGGTTACGGCGCTTGCCGGAATGCCCCGCCAGCGAACCAGCGGACCAGCGTTAGCGCCAGGTGAACGGCCGCGTCGGCTTCCTCCTGCGACATGCCCATCGGGGCCTCGCGGTCGTCCGTCCCGTGCCTACGGTGGGCTTTCCACATTGCGCTTGCCGGTGCCATCGCGTCTTCCGGTTCGCCAAGGACGAAGGTCCACTTGTGGGAGGCGTCGTCGACTGCCCGCAGCATCTTCCCCAGGGTGGCTGCGTCGTCCTTCGGGAGGATCACCGGCTTGGCCGCTGCCTCCACGGCTTGAAGTGCGTGGAAGTACGCCTGATCGGGCGAAGGCGCGCGCCCGGCAAGCTCCTTCCAGGCGGTCCGCAGGTGGGCGGCGGCGCGCTCGGAGGCTGGGGCCAGCCCGTCGATCGCTTCAGCGACGGGGCCAAGTTCGCGCCGAGTAAGCACGAAGTTGCCCTCGTCTGCGGCGGGCGTGACCTCCCACGCGGAGCCGCCGTCCTGCAGGATCGCGCCAAGCATTGGGGCTCGGTCGGGATTGGTGCGGCTCTCGACCAGGTGGTTCAACGCATAGTCGAGAACGTCCAGTCCGACTTCACCTCCCTCGCGGTCCATGTATCCGAGCAGGGCGTCAAAGACGTCGTAGTCGCGATGCTCCCAAGGGAGCGGGTACTCGAAGTGCATTCGGGTAGCCATGTCCTGGATCCAACCCACCCTGTAGTTGGTACGCCTGTTCATGGAGTACGTCAGCTGTGGACGCAGCCACGCGCGAGCCGGCTCGATAAGCCAAGACGGCAGCCCCTCGTGGAGCGTGTCGAAGCTCGTGTCTGTGCGTCCGCGTGCCGATCTGGGTCTGTAAGCCATTGCGCTGTCTCCCGGCGGTGGACTAGTCACGCAATGACTAGTCATTTTCTGTCCGGTCGGCGTACGATGCTCGCAAGGCGTTGCCAAGAAATTGGCAACGCCGCCAAGAGCGGCGGGCCTCGTGGATTCTGGGCGATCAACCTTCCTCCACGAGGCCCGCTTGCTTGCCTCCGTAGCCCGCTCAAGGCGGGCTTAGGAATGTGTATCGAACGAAGCGGTCACGGTCGCGGTTTCGGCGCACCCTTAGCCCGCTAGTACGGCACTTTTCCGGCGATGTCGGAGAATGGGCGCAGATCCCTCCACCACGAACGCGCTGCCCGCAACCCCAGGGGCGCTGGGGTTCTCCGGCTCGATGACCGATCCGTACGCGCCGTCGTAGGGCTTGTAGTCATCGGGTCCCTGTTCGAGACCTTGTCGTTGAGCGTGAGGAAGACGGATCGCCGGATCGCTGGGTCATGCAGTCGCTAGGGTCGGACCGTGGCGCGCAGAAGCTTCAGAGCGGTGATGGGCGTTCTTCTCGTTGCGGCAGTCGCTGGCGCGACTTGGTTGGCGGGCGAGAAGCACCGCGAAGACTGCGAACGAGACGGCAAGGTGTCGTGCTCCGTGCTGCCGTGGGACTCCGGCACCACACCGACACGAGCCGAGCGCGAGCAGCGTGCGGCCGAGTTGCTGCGCCAAGCGTGCGCCGAAGCCCACACTGCCTGTGTGACCGCCACGGAGCCCAGCGACCCGTTCGAGGGAAGCAGCTCGTTCGATCCGTAGCGCGTGGGGCGCTGGGTTGCTAGGGCCGTGAGGGGTCCCTCATTCACGGGCCGAGCTCGAATCCTGGCCCGGCCTCGGGTTGGCCCGGCTGAAGCGCGCTGGTGCGGGAGGTGGCCCGGCCGGAGCTGGTGCCACCAGCGGCGGGGAGTAGGGGCGGAAGTCAGCGACCCCAGCAATCCCGGCCGTCCGCGTGGCTGGGGATGGTGGCGCCATGACCTACGAACGACCGTGCTGGAGACCGTCGGCGTGGACTCCTAGCCCGTCCTCCGGCGTGCGATACGGCGGCACAGTGTTGCCGCACACGGGGCAGTCGTTTGGGCTCGTCGTCCGCCCAACCTATCCCGACCGCCGCGCCTCCCATGTCCCACAAGTGCCCTGAGAAGTCCTGGGAACGATGAAGGTCCGGGCTGTCCGGGCCTTCAATACAGCCTATTAGCAGGCTTTCTTGCAAAGCCGCCGAGCGGATTCGAACCGCTGACCCCTTCATTACGAGTGAAGTGCTCTACCAACTGAGCTACGGCGGCGAGGCCCAGCGATTCTAGCCGCCCCGGCGCGCGCAACACGGCCGCGGGGAAACTACGCGGTGGACGCCGTATCCCACACTGACGCGGCCACCCGCCGGTCGACGTAGTTTGCGTGCCATGGTTCGCACGATTCTGAAGTTCGGGGTCCCGATCGTCGTCGGCGGCCTGTTGCTGATTCAGCTCGTCCCCTACGGCCGCGCCCACGACAACCCACCGGTGACCCAGGCGGCGCAGCTGTCGCCGGCGGGGCAGGAGATCCTCGACACGTCGTGCGCGGACTGCCACAGCAACCTCACCGACTGGCGCTGGTACTCGAACATCGCACCGGCCTCCTGGCTCGTCACGAACGACGTCAACGAGGGCCGCTCACAGCTGAACTTCAGCGAGTGGGACCGGCCGCAGCCGCCCCTCGACGAGCTGATCGAGGTCATCGACGAGGGCGAGATGCCGCCGCTGAAGTACACGCTCCCGCATCCCTCCGCGAAGCTCAGCGCAGACGAGAAGACGCAACTCAAGCGGGCGCTCACCCAGCTGTACGCGACGGATCCGCCTCCGATCAGAGCCGAGCGCTGACCTGAGGGGCGACGGGCGCTCCTAGACTCCGAGACCGTGAGTCTGCATCGGAGCTTCGACGCAGGAGAGCCCGAGCCCGTCGAGGGCGCGGCCGGCCTGCATGAGCTCCGGATCAGCCAGCGCTCCACGCAGATGGGCGTCGGCACCCTCGCCTGCCCGGACTGCGACGCCCCGACCCGGCCGGGCGACTACCCGGCGAGCGTCACGACCGAGATCGGCTGCGGCTACTGCGGGCGGAGCGGCCCGCTCCGGGACTTCCTGTCCCTGAGCGAGCCCACCCGGCCAACGCGCGTCGTCATCCACGTCCGGCGACCGGACCGGACTGGCGCGTCTAACGCTTCAGGGTCAGCTTCTTCGTCGCGCCGGCCCCGCTGATCGTCAGCGTCACCTTCTTCGAGCGGGCCAGGGAGCGGCGGGCCTTCTTGGTGAACTTCAGGACGACAGTCGCCTTGCCGCCCTTGGCCTTGGCCTTGCCGGTCGCGACCGTCTTCTTCGCCCGCTTGGCCTTCAGCGTCACCGTGCCCGAAACGTTCGTCACGGTCACCCGCAGGCCCGACTTCAGCGCCTTGCGCAGCGAGACCTTCCTCACCGTCAGCGCCGTCTTCTTCTTGCCCTCCGGGTTCGTGGTCCCGTCCGGCTTGCCCCCGACCGCCGCGCGCTCGACCGTCTCGCAGTCGGCCGCCACCACGTCGTCGGGGTCGGCGATCACGCGGTCCGTCCCGATGCCGCAGGAGACCGAATCGACCTCGCCGTCACGCGCCTCGACGGTGTCGTTGCCGGAGACGATCAGGTCACAGGCCATCTCGTTGCAGCGGGTCTTCCGGTCGCCCGCGATCGTGTCGCGGCCAGGACCGCCGACGAGCTTGTCGTCGCCGAAGCCGCCCTCGATGGTGTCCGCGCCGGCGCCGCCCTCGACGACGTCGCCGTGCGCGTCGCCGGAGATCAGGACGTCGTCGCCGCCCAGGCCGCGCAGCACGCCCGCGGCGCCCGTCTGGGGCGCGACGAACTCGTTCGCCCCGTCGTCGCCGGTGAACGAGCCCGCCGAGCCGGAGTCCAGCCGCTCGATGCCGACGACGTTGTCGCCCTCGCCGGGGCGGCCGTCGTTCGCCGCGCCGTCGAGGGAGACGTTGATCGCGGGGGCGCGCGCCGCCTCGCCGCTGAAGCGGTAGTCAACGAGCGTGTCGGCGCCCGCCCCGCCGTCGATCACGTCGGCGAAGATGCCCTTGTCGGAATAGGAGTCGGCCTTGATCTCGTCGTTGCCGTCGCCACCGCGGACGGCGTCGAGGCCCGAGAAGCCGTTGACCTTGTCGTCGCCCGGCCCACCGTCCAGATCGTCGTTGCCGATCCCGCCGCGCAGGTCGTCGTTGCCCGCGCCACCGCGGACGACGGCGATGCCCTGCTCCTCCTCGGCGGTGTAGAGGTCGTTGCCGTCGCCCAGGTCGACGTCGAGCGCGCCGATGCCAAACGCGAGCGTCGTGTCGCGGGTCTCGACGCGATCGTCGCCCGCGCCGAGCCGGAGCCGGACCTGCTCGATCGGGTCCTGGCACCGGACGATCGCGCCGACCGTCGCGCAGCCCGCGCCCGGTGTGATCCCCTCGAACTGGAAGAGCTCGAGGACCTGGACGCCGCCCGACTGCGCCACGGACACGCGCACGTCGTTGACCTCGCCGGGTATCGATTCGGTCACCTCCAGGAACCGGCCGTCGGGGCTCAGTGAAGCGGTGGTGGCGGAGGCCGGCGCGGCGACCATGGTGGAGGCGGCGACACAGGTCGCGGCGATGAGCTTGAGGGACATGCCACCGAATGCTCACGGCGGGACGCCCGCGCTCCATCGCCCATCGGGCGGGGCGTGTCACACCAAACGGGGTGGCGCTTAACCACGAACGACGAGCCGCTTGCACGACCCGCCGAACGCGGGGATGAGAGACGATCAGCAGAACCGCCCGGGGGGAGCTGGCGGAGCTACAGCTGCGTTATGACGCACTTCGTCTCAAGGTAGTTGTTGAGGGCCTCGCCACCCATCTCGCGGCCCCAACCCGATTCCTTGTAGCCGCCGAAGGGCAGGGCGGCGTCGAACACGTTGTAACAGTTGACCCACACCGTGCCGGCCCGGATCGCCCTGGCCGTCGCGTGCGCCTTCGAGATGTCCTTGGTCCACACGCCGGCGGCCAGGCCGTAGCTCGTCTCGTTGGCGATCGGCGCGATCTCGGACGCATCCTTGAACGACTTCGCGACCACGACCGGGCCGAAGATCTCCTCGGCCTCGACCTTCATGTCGGGCGTCGTGTCAGTCAGGACGGTCGGGGCCATGAAGTACCCCTGCTCGCCGATCCGCTTGCCGCCCGCGACGGCGCACGCGCCCTCGGCGGCGCCCGCATCGAGGAAGCCCGACACGCGGTCGAGCTGCTCCTGGCTGACGAGGGGACCCATGTCCGTGTCCGAATCGAATCCGGAGCCGACCTTCATGCCCTTGGCGATGTCGCTGATGCCCTGGAGCACCTCGTCGTAGACCTTGTCCTCGACGAACAGCCGCGAACCGGCCGCGCAGCACTGCCCGTGGTTGAAGAAGATCGACATCGCGGCGCCGGGGATCGTCGTCTCGAGGTCCGTGTCGGCGTAGACGACATTCGGCGACTTGCCGCCGAGCTCCAGCGTGAGCTTCTTGAGGTTGCTCGCCCCGGCGGCGTTGACGATGAGCTTGCCGACCTCGGTCGAGCCGGTGAACGCGACCTTGTCGACGTCGTTGTGGGCCGCCAGCGCCGCACCCGCGTCGCCGTAGCCGGTGACGATGTTCACGACCCCCGCGGGAATACCCGCTTCGAGGATCAGCTCGCCGAGCCGCAGTGCGGACAGCGGCGTCTGCTCGGCCGGCTTGAGGATGACCGTGCAGCCCGCCGCGAGCGCCGGGCCGAGCTTCCACGCCGCCATCAGCAGCGGGAAGTTCCACGGGATGATCTGGCCGACGACGCCGATCGGGTCACGTGTCGTGTACGCGTGCCACTGCGCGTCGGGCATGTACGGGACGGTGGGCTGGATCGTCTGCCCGTTGAGCTTGGTGCACCAGCCCGACATGTAGTGGAAGAGGTCGGCGGCGAGCGGGACGTCGGCGCCGAGCGCGACGGCATAGGGCTTGCCGTTGTCGAGCGTCTCCAGCGAGGCGAGCTCCTCGCCGTGCTCAAGGATCAGGTCGCCGAGCTTGTGCAGCAGCCGGCCGCGCTCGGACGGCTTCATCGTGTGCCACGGCCCCGTCTCGAAGGCGGCACGCGCGGTCTTGACGGCGCGGTCGATGTCCTCGGAGGAGCCCTCGGCGACGCGGCACAGCAGGTCGCCTGTCGCGGGGTTCAGGACCTCGAAGGTCTTGCCGGACGCGGCGTCGACCCAGTCGCTGCCGATGAGCATCGGGTGGTCGTGTCCGACGAACTCACGGGCGTGGGCGTCGACCTGGATCTCTGTGGCCATCACTGTCTCCTCTTTGCAGCGGCTCCCCAGCCGCTTATCAACGTGATGGCGAAGCTACGCCCGCCCCCGTTGCAACGGCGATGCATGGCGCGACGCGACGTTGCAACCGGCCTGCAACGCACCGTGTGATCTCTACGCTTGACCGTGAAGCGCCGGAGGAGCGTGGCTGTGCAGCAGAACCCCTGGGTCGCCCTGGATGCGACGACGGACCGTCGTCGGCTGGCCCGCGCGCTCGCGCGGGCCCGGGAGTCCACGCTGCGCGGCGGCGATTCTCACGGCGTGCGCGACGTGATCGCCGAATCCTGGGCCCGCAGCGGGGAGGCCGGGGTCGCCCCGACGGGCGAGCTCGCGCCGTCCGTGTTGACCACCGACGAGGCCGAGGCGCGCTGGAGCGCCCACCCGCTCGCCGCGGGCATGCCGATGCTCCGCGCGCTGCTCGCCGACGTCCACTCCGACGACAAGCAGGTCGTGCTCGTCTGCGACGCCGACGGGACGATCCTGTGGGTCGACGGTGAGCCCGCCCTGCTCGACGAGGCGCACGCCGTCAACCTCGCCGCCGGCGCCGGCTGGTCCGAGGGCCGCGCGGGCACGAACGCGCCGGGCCTCGCGCTCGCCGTCGACCATCCCGTGCAGGTGTTCAGCGCCGAGCACTACGCCGAGGCCGTCGAGGAGTGGACGTGCAGCGCCGCCCCCGTGCACGACCCCGAGACCGGCGAGACCGTCGGCGTGATCGACCTCTCCGGCGAACTCGCCACGGCGCATCCGCACAGCCTCGCGCTCGTCGCCGCCGCCGCGCAGATGCTGCACGCGGGCCTCGCCCAGGAGGCCGCGATGCGCAACGAGCGGCTGCGCGAGCGCTACGGCGGCGCCGTCGGCGCAGGTGGCGCGCACGCCGGCGCCCTCGTCTCCCCCTCCGGGCGCGTGCTGCTCAGCGCCGAACCGACTTGGGCGAGCGCGCCGCGGCTCGACCTCCCCGCAACCGGTGGGGAGGTCGAGCTGCCGGACGGCCGGGCGCGCGCCGAACCGATCGGCGACGGCGACGCGTTCCTGCTCTGGCGCGTCGGCCAGCAGGCCGCGCAGAGCCTCATGCCGCGCACCGCCGCGCCACTGGCGGTCGAGGCGCTGGGCCGCGATCGCGTGGTCATCCGAATCGGCGGAGAGCCCGTCGAGCTGACCCCTCGCCGCAGCGAGATCCTCGTCCTGCTCCTGCTCGAACCGGCCGGGATCTCCGCCGAGCGCCTCGCCATCGAGCTGTACGGCGACTTCGGCAAGCCGGTCAGCGTGCGCGCTGAGCTCAGCCGCCTGCGCCGCCTGCTCGGCGACCGGCTGGAGGCGAACCCGTACCGCCTGCGTGGGGCCACCACGTCGGACCTCGCCGGGGTCGAGGGCCACGCCGCCGACGGCGACCTCGCGGGTGCGCTCGCGCGATACACGGGTCCATTGCTGCCGAGCTCCGAGGTCCCCGCGATCGTCGAGACCCGCGAGCGCCTGGACTACGAGCTGCGCGAGGGGGTCCTGCGCAGCGGCGACCCGGCGCTGCTGCATACGTGGATCGGCACGCCCTCGGGCCGCGACGACCTCGTCGCAACCCGGGCGCTGGTGGAGCTGCTCGATCCCGAGGACGAGCGGCGGGCGCGGGCGCTCTCCCGGCTGCGGCGGCTCAGCCAGCCGGCTGAGGACCGCCGGCGGACAGCTGCTCGGTGAGCCGGTCCATCGCGCGCTGGTTCATCTTGCGCAGCACGCTGCGGATCATCGGCGCGGCGAGCTTGTCGCCGAGCGGCGTCTCCTCGTAGGCGATCTCGAAGCTGACCTTGGTGGCGTCGGGCCCGGCCTCCTCGAGCCGGTACGTCCCGCGGGTGACGCGCTTGCCGCCGGCCGCGACGGTCCGCTCGACGATCAGCTCGGGCGCCTTCGCCTCGTAGACCTCGAGCGCGATCGGCTGCTTCTGCCCGAGCGCCTTGACGTTCGCGCGCAACGCGGCCCCCACCCCCGCGGGTGGTCCGCTGAGTTCCCAGTCGACCATGAAGTGATCGGTGAACGCCTCATGATTCGCGAGGACGTCGAGATGGGCGTAGACCTCGGCGCGCGGGCGGTCGATGGTGGTGGTGACGGTGATGGGCTTCATGACATCATTGTGACACGGTGTCACTACGAGCTCAACGTGTCCCCGCCGCCGAAGCCAAGCGGCGCATCACCGAAGCGGCCAGCCGGCTGCTCGCCGGCCGTCCGTTCCGCGAGCTGACCGTCGAGGAGGTCATGGCCGAGGCCGGGCTTCCGCGCACGGTCTTCTACCGACACTTCACGGGTCTGCCCGACGTCGTGCTCGGGCTCGTCGAGGCGCTGCGCCTGTCGCTCGCCGAGGGCGGCGACCCCGAAGCGCCGGATTTCCTGCGGACGGTCCTGTCGCGGGTTGTCGACATCGCCCACCGCAACGGCGGGCTGCTGCGTGCCGTCTACGACGCGGCGGCCGTCGATGCCGACGTCGAGCGCGCGCTCGACGAGGCGACCCGCTGGAGCGTCGACGCCACCGCCGCGCTCTTCGAGGCCGGGATGGCCGCGGGCCGGACGCCGCCGCTGGATGCCCACGCCGTCTCGCACGCGCTGACGCAGATGAACTTCGCCACGCTCGTCGACGCGTTCGGGCGCCACGCGGAGACGGCCGACCCCGAGCGGGTGCTCGAGGCGCTGATGACCGTCTGGGAGCGCGTCATCGTCGTCCAGCCCGGGATGAGCCCGGGCTGAACGACGCGGTCGTCCGTGCTCAGTCGCCGACGCAGTCGGTCAGGCCGAGCTCGCCGGCGATCTTGTCGCCCTCGGCGCTGCCCTCGGTCAGGGCGGTTCCGGTGGCTTCGGCCTTCTCGGCGTCGCCGGACGCGGTCGCGTCGGCGAGGTCGCCGATCTGGGTGGCCGTCGCGCGGCCGTTGGCCATCAGGGCCTTGTGCTGCGCAGCCAGGTCGGCCGGCGGCGCCAGGGCCTCCATCTCGTCGAGCATCGCGCTGAACTCCGTGCCGAGCTCCTTGTACGCCGCGGCGGGGTCCTCTTCGGCGGACGCCTCGATCGTCTTGGACTTCTCGTCGTAGGCCGCGCAGAGCGCGTTGCCCTGCTTGACGTACTCCGCCTGGGTCAGCGTGGCCGGCTTGCTCGCATTCGAGCTGGTGTCCTTCGCGTCGTCGCCACCACAGGCCGACAGGAAAGCGGCGCAGGCCGCAGTGAGTGCAATGGCACGGGGAATCGTCATGGTCCGCCCTCTTCGTCGGAAGGGAGCGGCGCCATGAGGCAACCGAGTCAGAACGGACGCTAGTTCTCGTCGGCGCAGGCGTCGACACCGAGGGCGCGGGCGACCTCGTTCGTCCGGTCGTCGATCGCCGACGCCCGCTCGAGCGCCGCCTGGATCTCAGCCTGCTGACCCGCCTTCGCGGCGTCGGCCAGCGCCCCGAGCGCGGCGACGCTCTGATCGCTCAGCTCCGTGAGCTCGTCGTGGTTCGCCGACAGGTCGCTGGGCGCGTCGAGGCCCCGGAGCTTCTCGACGACCACCTTCAGGAGACCCTGCGCGCGCTCGGCGTAGGCCGGGATCGCAGCCACGTCGTCGGGCTGGGTGAAGTCCCGGACCGCGGTCTGGAAGGTGCCGCAGGCCGCGTTGGCCTCCGAGCGGTACTCATCCTCGGACAGACCGCCGCCTCCCCCGCAGGCGGCGAGCGCGACGGCGCAGGTCAGGAGAAGGGCGAACGCGCGGGCCATGGCGGAGATTGTCGCGAACCGCGAGGACCGCCGCGACGGCGCATCAGTGCAGCTCGCGCGCGACCCGCAGCGCCATGGCCTCGAGCGCGAGCTCCTCACCGGGGTTCAGCTGCAGGGAGGCGCGGGTGTCGTCGACGTGCGCGAACGCGGCGCGCAGGCGGTGCGGCGACCGGCCGGACGCGTCCTCGCGCAGCGCGTCGAGACGGTCGCTGTGGTGGACGAGCTCGTCGGCGCCGTCGGCCACGCACGCCGCGTCGCGATACCAGAGTCCGACGAGCTGGAGCCCATGGTCGAGCGCCGCGGTCCGTGCGCGGCGCTGAGCGCGGGTCGCGCCCTCCTCGCGCTCGCGCTGCACGCGCTTGCGCTCCTTCTTGGGCACCAGCTCGAGCTCGTCCTCGAGGCCCTCGAGCGCGGCGGCGCCTGCCTCCTCCCCCGTGGCCTTCGCCGGATCGAGCAGCCCGAGCCACGGGGCGCCCGCGAGCTCATCGCGCATGGCCGCCCGCGCGAGCCGCTCGGATGCCGCGCGCAGGGCGGGACCGCTGCCCAACGCGAGGGCGAGCGCCCGCTCGCCGTCCCCGAGACCGAGCCGCGCGCACGCGTCGGCCGTCTCCGGCGGCACGCCCCGGGAGCCCACGAAGCGCGCGAGCTCCTCGATCGGCGGCGCGTCGAACCGGACGGGCTGGCAGCGTGAGCGGATCGTCGGCAGCACCTCGCCGGGGCGCGTCGTGAGCAGCAGGAGGTGCGCGAATGACGGCGGCTCCTCGAGCGTCTTGAGCATCCGGTTGGCGGCCTGGTCGTTCAGCTCGTCGGCGGCCTCGATGACGAACACGCGGCGGCGCGCCTCGAACGGCGTGCGCGTCGCGGCCGCGACGACGGGCTGGTCGATGTCGGCGACGAGGATGCCTGCGGCGCTGCGGGGCTTGACCCAGGTCAGGTCCGGGTGCGCGCCGTGCTCGATGCGCGCGAGAACGGCGGCGGGATCAGTGCCGGCGAGGCCGTCGCTCAAGAGCGCCGCGGCGAACGCCCGGGCCACGGCGCGCTTGCCGCTGCCCGCCGGCCCATGGAAGAGGTAGGCGTGCGACGGTGCTCCGTTCGGCGCAAGCGCAGCGCCGAGCACCGCGGCGGCGTGCGGATGGCGTTCGGTCCCGGAGAGCATGCCCGCGCATCCTAGGCCCGGCGGTCCCGGGCTTGGCGCGTCCCCCGCGACATCCGGCGTGGCGCACGGGGACCTCGGTCGGCAGCAGCAGGCACGCGATGCCCGCGGTCGGGATCACGGCGAGCACGAGCGCCGACATGAGCCGGGCCGGATCCAGTGAGCCCGCGACATCGGCAAGCCAGAGTGCCGTCAGCGTGGCGGTGACGGCGAACACGGCGGCGAGGACGGCGCGGCGCAGAGACATGGCGAAGGGGAACGACGGAGTACGACCCACCCACGTCATCGGCTGATGCAGCCGATGGCATGAGCACTATCGGCGATGTGTCGTCCGACGTGCGCGGGTTGTCCCGCTCGGAGGGGTCGGCCGGCGCCTCCGCGGGGCCGGCGTCAGCCTCCTGCGGGGCGGCTGGCCCCGGCCGCGGCGCGGCGCCAGGATGCCGACGCCGGCGACCAGGACGAACGTGACCGGAACGGCGAGGAGGAGCGCCGCCACCGTTCCGCCGACCTCGATGCCGCCGCGGAGATCGGCCTGCCACCACGTCAGCGCGACCGCGCTGAGCACGTAGAAGAACACGAGGAGCTGGAGGGGCCGTCGACCCATCTGCCCGCGGATACCCCCCGAAGGGTGAACCTGGTTCAACAACCGGGCGCAGCGCCGCTAACGTCGCTGGAAGGCCATGAGCGAAGTCCGGATTCAGATCACGCACTTCAGCGATCCGGGGTGCCCCTGGGCCTACTCCGCGTCCCCCGCCCACGCGGTGCTGCAGTGGCGGTACGGCCCCCAGCTGTCGTGGCGGCTCGTGCTGATCGGCCTGCGGGAATCGGCTGGCGGCCACTCCTCGTCCGGGTACACGACGGCGCGCCAGGCGTCGGGGTATCTGAACTTCGGCCGCCGGTTCGGCATGCCGTTCGGGCGCCAGCCGCGCGAGCGCCTCGTCGGCACCGGGCCCGCGTGCCGCGCGGTCGTCGCGACCCGCCGCGTGGCGCCCGATCGCGAGATCGCCGTCTTCCGCGCGCTGCAGTTCGCGCAGTTCACGACGCCCGGGCTGTTCGACACCGAGGACGGCATTCGCGACGCGCTCACGCGCGTGGAAGGCCTCGACGTCGAGGCGATCCTCGCCGAGCGTGAGTCCGCGGAGACCGTCGCCGCCTACGAGGCCGACCGCGCCGAGGCCCGCACGGCCGCCGGCTCCCCGACCGAGTTCCAGGGCCGCTCGGCGAACACCGACGGCGCCGTCCGCTTCACCGCC
Source organism: Solirubrobacteraceae bacterium (assembly GCA_016462625.1). Next base: position 13,571 of record JAEMSV010000079.1, read on the forward strand.
CCCTCGCTGAAGCTCGCGACGCCCGACGGGCGCGCGCTGGAGGTGGGCGGCTTCCAGCCGGTCGAGGCCTACGACGTCGCCATCGCGAACCTCGATCCGACCCTCGAGCGCCGGGACCCCAGCGACGATCCGATCGCGATCCTCGAGGCGTTCCCCGACGGGCTCACGAGCGCGGAGGCCGCCGCGATCGCCACGCCGCACCTCGGCGAGACCGACCTCGGCGCGACCGAGCGCGCGTTCATCGCCGCCGCCGACGAGGGCGCAGTGCGCGCCGAGCCGCTCGGCGACAGCACGCTGTGGCGACTGGTCGATTAGGTTGGCGCCCATGCGCGGGCGCCTGATCACCGTCGAAGGCCTCGACGGCGCGGGGAAGTCGACGCTCGCCACGGCGCTCGTCGCCGCGCTGCGCGAGCAGGGCGTCGACGTCGAGCTCCTCCGTGAGCCCGGCGGCGTCCTGCTGGCCGAGCGGATCCGCGAGCTCGTGAAGGACCCGGCTCTTCCGTGCGACCCGCGGGCGGAGGCGCTGCTCTACGCCGCCGCCCGCGCGCAGCTCGTCGCCGAGACGCTCGAGCCGATGCTCGCGAGCGGTCGGACCGTCCTGCTCGACCGGTTCGTGGACTCGTCGCTGGCCTACCAGGGCGCCGGCCGTGGGCTCGGGGTCCAGGAGATCGCGGCCCTCAACGCGTTCGCCACCGGCGGCCTCACCCCCGACCGCACGCTGCTCCTGCGGGTGGCGCCCGAGACCGGCCGCGCGCGCCTCGACGAGCGGGGCGAGGCGCCCGACCGGCTCGAGCTCGCCGGCAAAGAATTCTTCACACGCGTCGCGGCCGCGTACGATGCCCTGGCCGCGGCAGAGCCGGGGCGTTTCACGATCGTGGATGCGGGGAGAACACCGGACGCGGTTCTGGCCGATGCGCTGGAAGCCTTGCGCGATCTGCCCCTCTGACGCGAAGCTACGCAGCTGTCCATGGCGATCTTCGAACTTCACGGCTTCACCCGATCTCCCGCCGCGCCCGGCTGGGAGGTGCTCCGCCTGAGCGGAATCTGGCGCTCGGGCCACGCCCGCCGGCTGCCGTACGCGTGGCTCCTGGTCGACGACGGCCGCCGCGCCCTCCGGGTCATGCCCGCCCCCGCGGTCGCCCATCCGGTCGCCGACCCGGCGGGCAGCCAGTGGGACGCAGCGTTCCCCCTGCCCAGCGACCTGCTCGGCAGCGGGCGCCTCGCGTTCGCCCTGCGGTGCGGTGACGTCGTGACGATCGATCTGCCGCGGCCGACGCCGGGCGCGCCCGACCCCGACGGCGCGAACGCCGCCGGCGAGCCCGCCGCCGCCGCAGCCGCGCAGCACAACGCCGCCGAGGCCGAGCGCCAGCGGGCCGAGCTGGAGGACCGCGTGCGCGCCGCCGAGGCGCGGGCCCGCGCGTCCGAGCGGGCGCTGGAGGCCTCGCGCGCAGCGCTCACGTTGGCCGAGGAGTCGCGCATGGAGCGCGAGAAGGCCGACGCGGCGGCCGCGGAGGCCGAACCGGTCTAAGGCTGGAGCGGGTCGACCGTGTCGCTCGCGGGCGGCTCGGCGAACTCGTCCCCTGAGCCGGTCGTGCCGGTGTCCGGCTGCGTCGGTGCGACGTCGTCGGGCAGCGGATCGGTCTCCTCGGGAATGCTCTGCCCGGCGTTGTCGGGCCCACCATCCGGGGCGGCCGTGACCGGCGCCTGCTCGGGCGTCAGCGGCGTGCCCGTCGCGGTGGGCGAACCCGCCGGCGGCGCCTCGAACGCCACGGCGTCGGTCGCCAGCTGACGGGCCACCGCGGAGAGCGGGTCGAGCGCGAGCGCCCGCTCCGCCGCCTGGGTGAAGCCGGCGCGGTCGGCCTGCGCCTGCGCGACGCTCGCGAGGATGCTCCACGCCTCGGTGCTGTCGGGCTCGCGGTCGACGGCCTCCAGCGCGGACGTCCGCGCCTGGGCAAGCCGGCCACGGCGCATGGCGACCGTCGCCTCGGCGATCGGTCCCTGCGCGGAGAGCGGGTCGAGCTTCGAGGCGAGCGCCGCGTTGAGCGCCGCGGTCTGCTGCTTGTCCGTCCCCGCACCGACCGGGAGCGCGCTCGCGGTCCGGGCCTTCAGCTCGGCCCGCGCGGGCAGGATGATCGAGAGCGACAGCGCGGCCAGTCCGAGGACCCCGGCGATGAGGGCGAGCACGCGGGCGGTCTCCCCGGGATCGCTCAGGCCCAGCGCGCGGCGGCGGCGCAGCAGCCCCGCGTCGGGCGTCAGCGCGGCGACGGTGCCGAGCATCAGGAAGGCGGGGACGGCGACGCCGATCAGCAGGAGCGTGGTCTCCCACGCGCACGCGAAGACCCAGGCCGCGCCACCGGCCGCCAGCGCGGCAGCCAGGGTCCGTTCCCGGCCCTCGGGCAGAGAGCGGACACGGAGGATCGCGGCGATCATCAGGGCCAGCAGCGCACCGATGCCCAGTGCGGTGCCGATCGCGCCCCCCTCCGCAAGGAGCGTCATCGGCTGGCTGCGCGCGCTCGCTGCGGGGAACGGCGCGCTGCGGTAGCGGCGGTGCTCGACCGGGAAGGCGCCCATGCCCGCGCCGTCGATCGGCTTGTCGGAGGCCATGCCCGCGGCCTCCTGCCAGAGGTCCCAGCGCCGGTCGGCGTTCGGGGTGCCGAAGCGGTCGGGTTGGGTCAGCTCGACGGGCGGGTCGTCGATGACGTCGTCGCGCAGGCGCTCCAGCGCGCCGCGGACGCCGCCTTCGGACATCGCGGCGATGACGATCACGGCGATCGCGGCCGCCGCGGCGAGGACCATGACGACCCGGCGGCCGGTCGTTCCCAGACCGCGGCGCGGAGCGGCGCCGCGGCGCTCGAGCAGCAGCAGCGCCCAGCCGATCGCCAGCAGCGCGACGAGACCGGCGAGCAGGACACCGCCGAGGACGATCCCGTCGTCGACGCGCGGGTCCTCGCTGAGGCCGTTCGTCCCGAGGCTCGGGCGGGTCAGCGCGAGGGCAAGCGCCGGCGCCGCGGCGATGGCGGCGGCGAACAGCCAGCCGAGGAGTCCGGTGCCGCCGCGGCGCAGCCAGGCCAGCAGCACGATGCCGATCAGCAGCGCCACGACCGCCCCGCGCGACGCGGCGAGCAGCATCGCGACGAGCTGGAGCCAGAGGCCCGTCAGGGCGGCCAGCCGAACGGTGGCCGTCCGGCTCGCGTCGGTGCAGACGGCGAGCGCGAGCGGCGCGCCGATGGCGCACAGCAGCCCCAGCGCCGTGGGGTTGCCCAGGGGGCCGGCGAGCCGCCCGGTCGACACGCCCTCGTCGAAGACCGCCGGCAGCACGCGGCCGGCCAGAGCGCAGAAGGCGGTGAACCCGAACACGCCGAGCAGGCCGAGACCCAGGCGCTCGGCCGCGCGCGCGGAGGACGCCCCGCAGGTGAAGGCCAGCAGGACGACGAGCGCATACGCGAGCGCGCGGTTGACCCACGACCAGGTCTCGCCGGGCGCAACGGTCCAGATCAGCGAGAGCCCCGCCCAGACGCCGAGCGCGGCCAGGAGGCCCAGCCCGACCCACGCCAGGCGCGGGGCGTGCGGGGCGATCGTCTCGGTCAGCAGCCAGGCGACCGCGACGACGAGCGCGCACGCGACGATCGCGAGCTGGGTGGTGCGCGCGGCGTCGAGGCCGAAGGCGTCGATCCCGAGCGTCGCGACCGCCGCGAGCGCCACGAGCAGGCCGACCAGCGGCGCGCCAGGTTGGCGGCGTGTGCCTGCGGGGAGCGCCGACGAGGTGATCGTCAGCGGCGGCGGAGAGCTGATTGCGGCCATCGGAGATTCGGAGCGGCGCGGCCATGCGGGCGGGTCCAGGAGGACGTCGCCGGGCTGTTCGCGGCTCTCGCGATGCTACCGTCCGCCCCCGCCATGCGATCCGCACGCGCCATCGTGCTCG
>JAEMSV010000211.1 GCA_016462625.1 Solirubrobacteraceae bacterium
CCGATCACGATCGGCGAGCGCAGCGCGGAGGTCTTCCTCGGCGCGTCGCTGCAGGAGCTCGGCGACGTCGCGCAGGAGACCCTGGCGACGATCGACGCCCAGACCCGGCGCATCGTCGAGCGCGCGGAGGAGCGGGCCGCCGCGGCCCTGCGCGAGCACTGGCAGGTGCTGCAGGCCGTCGCCAGCGAGCTCGCCGCCCGCGAGACCCTCGGGGAGGATGAGCTCGCCGAGCTGCTCGCCCCGATCGCCGTTGCGGTCGAGGCGTGACGAGCAGGCTCACCCGCTCGCGGGCTGCGCTCGCACTGCTCCTCCTGCCCGTCGCGATCCCGATCGCGGCGCTGGCGACCGACGAGGACCCGGCGGCCCCCGGCCTGCCGGGCGCGAAGGTCGTGGTCGCCGAGCAGGTGAGCATGGCGCGCGACGTCGTGCCGTTCGCCATCGCGACCGACGGCGCCGCGCGGACCGTCTGGGCGACCGGCCGCACCCGCACGACCTCGACCCTGTCGGGCCGCCGCGTGGTCCCACCGCCGGCCGGCGCGCCCGCGAGCACGGTGCTCGTCGAAGGCGCCATCGCCGGGGACGAGCGCGCCACCGCCTGGCGCCGCGCCGCGCCTCCGCTCGACGCCGCCGGGAACCCGCTGCCCACGGGCGCATGGCGGGTCGACGACGGCGGCACGAGCCCGACCAGCGATCCGACGTCCGCCGGCGACGCGCTTCATGCCGGTGCGGGGACGCCCGCCGGTGCGGCCGCGCTGCTCGTCCGCATCCGCGACGGCGCCGGCGTGCGGCCGGCCGTCCTCGCCCGGACGAGCGACGGCCGCTTCCGCGAACTGCCCGCGCCGCCCGGCGCGAACCCGTTCGCCGCTCCGGCCGGCGCGGTCACGCCGATGGCGGTCGTCGACGTCCCCGTCGACGCCGCGACGCCGGACCGCGGCCGGACCGGCCTGCTGCTCGCGCCCGCCGGAAGAGACGGCGTGCTGCGCTGGGACGGCGCCGCGTGGACGGAGGAGCCGTGGGAGGACGAGGACGGCGACCCGCTCGGCGCCCGAACCGCCGTCGCGCTGGACGCCACGCCCGCGGGTGACGTCGTCGCGCTCTTCGCGGGCGACCCCACCGCGGCCGACGCCGACCGTGTCCTCCTCGCCCGGCGCGACGACGCCGAGGCCGCGTTCCGCCCCGCGGCGGTCGACGCATCGCGGCTGCTCAAGGGCCAGATCCCATCCGGGGTCCGGGAGATCCGCCCCGTCGCCGCGCCGGGGCAGCCGCTGACGATCGCGCCGGGCCACTGGTGGGTCGATCTCGTCGTCACCCGCGACGACGGCGCCGCGGTCAGCACCACCGTGCACCTGAAGCCCGAGGCGACCGCCCCGGCCCAGGCGACCGGCACCTGGTGCTCGGCGGCGCTCCCCGCCGACGCCACGTGCGACCGCACGCTCGGGTTCCGCTTCGCGACGACGCGCGGATACCGGTCGCAGGCCTTCGCCGAAGACGACCCGGCGTGGCCGTACGGGCAGCGCGCCATCACGAGCCCGGTGATCCCGGAGGCGACGGGCAGCCCCGCGGCCCAAGAGGCCTCGGCGTCGGGCGGCTACCTCGCGCTCGTCAAGGACCGGTTCGATCTGCGATCCGGCGCAGGCGACGACGGCGCCGCAGGCACACAGGCCGGTGCGTTCGCGGTGAACGGCTTCGTCGTCATCGGCGGCGTCCGGACGATCGCCCGGACGATGCCGTCGCGCAGTGCCGCCTTCGGCCGGTTCGACGCGAGCACCCGCGGCACTCTCGACTCGGTCGCCGATATCGACCTCTCACCGCCCGGCACGCCGCCCGAGCAGCAGGGCGCAATCGAGATGTCCTGGGCCGGCAACTTCCAGCGACGCCAGGGCACCGACACCTGGGGCACGGCGACCATGAGCGAAGGCGTCGCGGACGGCGGATCGTTCACGGACACCATCGTCCTGATGACCGCGTTCGCCTGGGACACGCCGACGACCGCCATCGTCGCCGGACGCGGCGGCATGCTCATGGAGGTTCCTGTGCCCCGCGTCGCGATGGGGTTCACGGTCCAGGCGTCGGAGCCGACGCGCACCATCGATGTGGCCCAAGGGCTGGATCTCCTCGACGTGGCCGCACGCGACGGTGACGCGTGGGCCGTCGGCCGCAGCGGCGCCATCCTGCACCGCCGGGACCGGGCGTGGTCGCGCGTCGCGCTGCCGCCGGCCTTCGCGAGCGCGCACCTCGTCCGGGTCGCGTACGCGGGCGAGCAGGCGCTCATCGCCTCGGACCACGGCCTGCTCGTGGCCGGCCCGGATGGAAGCGTCGCGCCTGATGACGATCTCGCCGACCTCATGCGCACCGACGGCCGCCCGGTCGGAGTGTCGTCGGTCGCTGGGCTGTCCGACGGCGCCGCCGTGGTCGACGCCCGGTACGTCCGTCTCCGGGCGGGCGAGCCGTGGCGACGGCTGGCCTCCCCCGCCGAAGGCGACGTGGTCGCGCTGGCCCTCTGGCGCGACGCAACCGGCGGCGCGGAGCTGGAGTCGTCCGGCGGGGCGCCCACCGCGAGCGGGCTGCAGATCGCCGCGTCCCTCGCCGACACGGGCCGCCCGGTGTTCGGCGAAGACCAAGAGTTCAACTTCGGAGACCCGGACGAAGATGAGGACGAGGACGAGGACGGACGGCTCCAGTTCGAAGGCGCCGCGGACCCGCGGGACGGCCGCCTCGCCGTGCTGAGCCGCGACGGCTGGACAGACGCCATGGGCGTGCCGCTGACCCGCTCCGTCGGCCGGGACCTCGGCGCATGGTCGCCCCCGGTGCACGCCATCGCCGTCGACGAGCAGGGCAACGGCTGGGCCGCGGGCGGAACCGGCAGCCTCTTCGACGTGATCACGGGCAGCGTGCCGTCGTATCCCGCATCGTTCGAGATGGCGCTGGGCCAGCCGGTCTCGGACACGAACCCGCCCGACGTCCGCGAGCCTCCATTCATCACCCCGCCAAGCGCGCCGCTGCGGATCTTCGTCGGCGGGCACGCGGCCTGCCTGGACGAGTGCGCAGGGCGTGGCGATCAGGCGGTCGCGCCGGACGCATCGCTCCGAGAAGCGCTCGCGACAGCCGCCCGCGTCGGCCGGCCCGAGGACGCGCCGACGGTGATGGTGGTCGGCGGCGGGCGAAGCTCGGCGGGCGGCGCGCCGCTCACGCCGGCCGGCGCCCGCCGCTACGCCGACCTCCTCGGATCCTCGCCACAGGTCACGGTCGCTGCGGCCATCGGAACCGCGGACGCCCGGACCCCGGAGAGCCGCGCGGCCTTCCGGTCCGCGCTCGCCGATTTCTTCCCGGGCCGGGCCACCGGGCCACGCGCCGTCGTCCCCGTCACCAACCCGCCCGCTCCGATCGACGTCCCGGGCTCGGACACGATCGCGTACGCGTTCGACGTTCCGCACCGGGACAACCCGACCGCCGCGCGCGTCGTCGTCATCGACAACGCCGGCGGTCCCCTGCGCGGCGGGGCCGACGGGGATCAGGCCATCTGGATGTCGGCGGTCCTCAAGGAGGCCGCCGAGAAGGGCATCCCGTCGATCGTCGTCGGCGCGGTCCAGCTGGAGGGGGGCCCGGCGGCGGGCAACGACCTCGCGCCGCAGCTCGCGCTCCTCGCCGCCGGGCGGGTCTCGGCGTACGTCAGCACCGACGGGATCGATGACGTCGACGACCCGGCCTACGGTCCGCGAACGGAGACGAAGACCGTCGGCGTCCCGGGCCAGGAGTTCGCGCTGCACCACACCAGCGGCCTCGGGCACGCGGCGCCACTGCTGGCCGCGCTACGGCCCGAGAACCGAGAGCGGACGTCCGAGACCGAGCGACTCGGGGGCTGGCCGGGGCCGGCGCTGCTGGGCATCGACGTCGAACGCTCGACGACTCGGGGGGTCACGGTCCCCCTGTACGACCACTTCGCCGACCGGGTCATCTACGCGGATCGCGGGCGTGCGGACTTCGTCGGGGTCCCGGGTACGACCGGAGCGGGCGCGGGCTTCATGTGGACGGACCCGGCGACCCCCGGGGCCGTTCCCGTCGAGGCGCGGGCGAACCCCGCCACCGATCTCACGATGCTCATGTGCTCGATCTACCTGGGCCGCGACGAGTGCCCCGGGATGCTGCCGCTCGACGCCACGTTCCGCGTCGCCGACCCCTCGACGGCGGTGTTCGTCCGCGCCAAGCCGCGCAAGCGCGAGACCAGCGAGCCCCCTGCGATCCTCCTCGACGGACAGGGCAACCCGGTCAGCGACGAGACGTCCCCGGTCCTCTGCCCGCTGCGCGCCGGGCAGACGACGGTCGCGATCACCGTCTCCGGGCGGACCGCGACGTTCCCGCTGCGCGTCACCGAGCCGCCCGCCGAATTCGCTCCGCGCGGCGGCGCCCCGTGCTCGTTCGTCTTCGGAGAGCCCCCGCGCAGCCAGGAGCCTCCACCGAACCCGGCGCCCCAGAAGATCCCGCAGCCGACACCCGCGCCGACGCCGGACACCCCGTC
>JAEMSV010000212.1 GCA_016462625.1 Solirubrobacteraceae bacterium
TGTTGCGTCCGATCAGGTCGATTCGCGCAAGCCCAAACGCGCGACCTCGAACTAGATGAGTCGTTCCACGGCTGGTGTGGCTGGGGTGGTGGGCAGGTGACATAACGCAGCAGGTCGAAGTCGGCGGTGCTCAATTCCGCCACCGCCGACCCTTGGGGGGCCTCGATGGACGCCGACCTCGACCTGCTGCTCATAGCGGTGTTCTGCACCGCTGACGATCTCCTGCCCCGAAAGGCCGGGAACGCCCGTCGGATGCTGACCGACGCGGAGGTCGTCACCCTCGCAGTCGCGCAACACCTCCTCGGGATCGACAGCGACGAGCGGTTCTGCGCCGTCGCGCCGCGGCGACTTGGGCACCTGTTCCCGCGTCTGCTCAAGCGCCCAGGGTTCGTCAAGCGCCGTCAGCGCCTGGCCGACGCAATCGAGCAGTTGATCGCCGAACTGGCTGCGCACAGCCCCGGCTCGGTCGATGACCTCCTGGTCGTCGACAGCACCCCGGTCGAATGCGGCCGCTCGATCGAGACGATGCGCCGAAGCCGCCTCGGCGACGCCGCCGACTACGGCTGGTGCTCCAGCCACAGCCGATACTTCTGGGGATTTCGACTGCACGGCATCTTCGCCCTGGACGGCACCCCACGCGCGCTTGCGCTCACCTCGCCGAAGGCCGGTGAGCGCGATGTGTGCCTGGACATGCTCGGCCGCCTGAACCACACCGGGCCCGTCACCGTGATCGGCGACAAGGGCTACGCCGGCCGCGACTTTCAAGCCAGCGCGGCAGCACTCGACGCCCACGTCGTCCGGCCCCGCCGCAAGGACGAACCCGGCACCGGCCCGCACCTCGCGCCGATTCGCCAGCGCGTCGAGAGCATCTTTCAGACCTGCAAGCACATGCTCGGCCTCGAACGCCACGGCGCCCGAGACCTCCACACCCTCCGCTGCCGCATCGCGACCAAGTTCCTCGCACTCACCGCCGCGATCGCGCTCAACCACCGACTCGGACGCCCACCCCGCAACCTCACCGCCTACTACGCATGACCCGACCCGTGGAACAACTCATCTAGGCCTCGCCAGAGGCCCGCACTCTGTCAGGATCGGGGCCATGCCCCAGGTCGTCCGCCCCTACCGCGGTGTCAGCGCCGACGAGCGCCGTGCGCAGCGGCGGATCCGCCTCATGGAGGCCGGGCTCGTCGTCATCGGCGAACAGGGGATCAACGGCCTGACGATGACCGCGGTCATCCGCGAGGCGGGCCTGACCGAGCGCTACTTCTACGAGAGCTTCACCGACCGCGACGCGCTGCTCGTCGAGATGTTCCAGGAAGCCGTGCAGGCGACGAACCTCGCAGCCGGCACCTTGCGCGACCAGGCCGAGGACGACCTGTACGCCCGCTGCCGCGCCACGGTCGCCGGCGCGCTGAGCGTCATGACCGACGACCCCCGCGTCGGCCGGGCGTTCCTCGAGGCGGTCGGCAACGCCACGCTGCGGCCGTACCTGCGCGACGCGCTCCAGGGGTTCTCCGCGTTCATGCTCAGCGAGCTCAGCCAGGGGCAGAAGCGCAACGCCGAGGATCGCGCCCGGCTGGAGATCGCCGCGACGGCGCTGATCGGGGGTATAACGGACGCGGCGACCGCCTGGCTCGCGGGCAGCCTGAAGGTCTCCCGCGACGAGCTCATCGACGAGTGCGCGCACCTCTGCGTGGCCGCGGTCGCATCGGTGGATGCGCGCTCGGCGGGCCGTTCCAAGCGCTGACGCGCCGGGCTGACCCCCATTTCCGGGGACCCCGCGTCGTATACGCGGCTGGCCGCGCGGTAGACAGGTTGAACAAAACGCGCGGCGGCCCGACAACCAGGGAGTCCACTGCCGCTCCCAATCCTGAGGGTCCAATGCGTCTTTCCATTCGCACGAAGCTGCTCGCCAGCTCGCTCGTGCTCATCGCGCTCTGCGCGGTCATCGCCGCCCTGGCCGTCGTCCGCCTGGGCGAGGTCAAGAACAAGGGCAACGATCTCTACGAGCGCGGCTACCAGCCGACCGTTGCCGCCGTGTACATCTCGCAGCTCGCCAAGGACATGAAGCTCCAGGGCACGACGTACAACCTGCTCGCCGCGACCACGCCTCCCGCCGCGCTCGACAAGGCCGTCGAGGACGCGAAGATCGTCGAGAACCTCACGAGCGACCAGAAGCAGTTCAAGGCGGTCGCGCCGCAGCTCGAGCAGGCGCCCGCGTCCGCGCAGCCGCTGGTGAAGGAGATCCTCAGCTCGGCCGAGGCCTACAACACCACGCTCGCGCAGATCCTGAAGGTGAGCGATCCGGCGACGACCCAGCGGCTGTCCAAGGACCTGGACGCCGCGCTTGCGCGCCTCATGAAGGCGTCGAGCGCATTCTCGACGCAGGGCAACGAGTTCGCCGACGATGCGGCCGACGACATCACGGCCGTCTACACGCAGAGCCGTACGATCGTGCTCATCGCACTCGGTCTGGCCGTCGTGCTCGGCCTCGCGCTCGCGTTCCTGATCTCCGGTTCGATCCGCCGCGGCGTCGCCGCAATCCGCGACCGCCTGTCTTCGCTGCAGCAGAACGACACCGCGTCGCTCCGCGCCGGTCTCGCCGCGATCGCCGAGGGTGACCTCACGCAGCGTGCGAGCGCCACGACCGAGCCGATCACCAAGTTCTCGAAGGACGAGATCGGCGATGTCGCCAAGGCCGTCAACGAGATCACCGAGGACACCAAGACGTCGGTCGACTCGTACAACGCGTCGCTCGACTCGCTCGGCGATCTCATCGGCCGCGTGTCGGACAGCGCCGTGACGCTGTCGGCTGCGTCGCAGCAGATGGCGACGACGTCCGGCGAGGCCGGCCGTGCCGTCGAGGAGATCGCCTCCGCCGTCGGCGAGGTCGCCATGGGCGCCGAGCGTCAGGTGCAGGCCGTCGAAGGCGCGCGCCAGATGACCGACGAGATGGTCGAGGCCACCCGCGCTTCGGCGTCCGCCGCCGAGGAGACCGCGCACGCCGCCGAGGCCGCCCGCGAGGTCGCCCAGCAGGGCGCCGACGCGGTCAGCCAGGCGACCGCTGCGATGGCCGCCGTCCGTGAGGCCTCCTCGGAGGCGACGGGCGCGATCCGCGAGCTCGGTTCCAAGAGCGAGCAGATCGGCGGCATCGTCGACACGATCACCACGATCGCCGAGCAGACGAACCTGCTGGCGCTCAACGCGGCCATCGAGGCCGCCCGTGCCGGCGAGCAGGGCCGCGGGTTCGCGGTCGTCGCCGACGAGGTCCGCAAGCTGGCCGAGGAGTCGCAGCAGGCCGCGGCCTCGATCAGCTCGCTGATCGGCGAGATCCAGACCGAGACGCGTCGTGCCGTCGACGTCGTCGAGGCCGGCGGTACGCGCAGCGACGAGTCGGCGACGACCGTCGACCAGGCCCGTGAGGCGTTCACCTCGATCAACCAGCACGTCGTCGAGATGGGCGACCGCATCGGGCAGATCGCCGCCGCGGCCGAGCAGCTGAGCGCGACGTCCTCGCGCATCGGCAGCGAGATCACCGCGGTGGCTGCGGTCGCCGAGGAGACGTCGGCGTCCACGCAGCAGGTGTCGGCGTCGACCGAAGAGACGTCCGCGTCCACGCAGGAGATCTCCGCGTCGGCGGACACGCTGGCCCAGACCGCAGCCGAGCTGCAGTCGCTGGTCAGCCGGTTCTCGCTCAGCACGGGTGAGAGCGACGACGAGCAGCCGCTCATCGTCGAGGAGCAGGAGCACGAGGTGGAGCTCGAGGTCGCAGAGGCCTAGCAGGACCGAGCGCGCAGCCTGTCGGGGGAACCTGGCAGGCTGCGCGTTTGATGTCGCACCCCGCTGGTCTTCGCGAGCGCAAGAAGCGTCAGACGCACGACGCGATCGTGGCCGCTGCACTGCGGCTCTTCGACGAGCAGGGGTTCGAGACGACGACGATCGCCCAGATCGCTGCGGCGGTCGACATCGCGCCGCGGACGTTCTTCGGCTACTTCAAGTCGAAGGAGCAGGTCGTCTTCTACGACTTCGACCCGATGCGCGAGAGCCTCGCCCGCCGGCTCGCCGAGCGGGCGCCGGGGGAGACGACGATGGCCGCGCTGCGGGCGTGGTTCGTAGGCCGGGCGGACCTCATGGAGCGCCCCGACGAGCAGGCGCTCTGCCGGGAGCGGGTGCTGAACGCGTCGCCGACGCTGCTCGCCCACCAGAACGAGGTGCTCGGCCGGTTCTCAGAGCTGCTCGCGCAGGGGATTGCACAGGACCTCGGCGACGTCCCTGACGGCCTGCGTCCCCGGCTGGTCTCGGCCGCGGCGGTGGCGGCGCTGCGCTCGATGAAGCGCGACCAGAACGACGGCACGATGGACCCCGACGAGACCGTGGCGATCCTCGACGAGGCCATCGCGTTCCTGGATGGCGGGCTGCGGGCGCTCCAGCGGGCGGCGACATCGTCCTGACCCCGCCCCCGGGGCGCCACCACGGTGGCCTCGGACCACCGCCGGTCAC
>JAEMSV010000213.1 GCA_016462625.1 Solirubrobacteraceae bacterium
GTCTCCTACCAGTCCGCGTACGACTCGCTGAGCCCGAACGACCAGCCGTCCCACACAATCGCGGGCGGCCCGTTCACGCTCAACAGCGCGATCTCCACGCTCGAGTCCGTCGCGGTCCCTGCCTTCCTGCTCGCTGGCTACGGCGTCGCCATCCCGGACACCGAGGGCCAGCTGGCGGCTTTCGCCGCAGGACCGGAGTACGGCTACAACACGCTGGACGGCCTGCGCGCGGCGTTCAACGCGAAGTACACGCGCTTGACCGACGCCACGAAAGTCGTCCTCTTCGGTTACTCCGGTGGCGCGATCGGCACCGAGTGGGCGGCCGAACTCGCGCCGAAGTACGCACCCGACGTCAACAAGCGCCTGATCGGCGCGGCGATGGGCGGCGTGCTGGTCAAGCCGTCGACGAACCTGCACTACGTCAATGGCAGCCCGCTCTGGGGCGGCGTGATGCCGATGGCGATCGTGGGCGTCGCGCGGTCCTTCCAGCTCGACCTCATGCCCTACCTCAGCGACTACGGCAAGCGCGTCTTCGCCGACCTGCAGAACGAGGGCATCGTCAGCGGGCTCGCCAGATACTCCGGCGTGACCTGGGCCAAGCTCACGAAGCCCGAGTATCGGGTGCCCGAGAGCGTCCCGGCGTACGTGAATGCCGCGAACAAGGTGATCATGGGCTCGTACGGCACGCCGACGATCCCGCTGTTCATCGGCCAGGGCGCCAAGGGCGAGCTGGAGGGCACGAAGGGCAACCGCCCGGGGATCGGCAAGGGCGACGGCGTGATGGTCGCTGGCGACGTGCGCAGCCTCGCGCGGAAGTTCTGCTCACAGGGCGTTCAGGTGAAGTACCGCCAGTACGGCCAGGGCAGTCACGCATCCTCGGTGGCCACGTGGGGCCCGCAGGCCATCAAGTGGGTGCAGGGCCGGTTCGTCGGCAGCACGCCGCAGGTCAACTGCGAGGAGATCGCGCCCGGCAACTCGCTGGAGCCGATCCAGATCGTCAGCCCGGCGGCGCCGTAAGCGCGGCGAGGAGCGACTCGACCGCCTCGACGAGGCGGTCGACGTCGAACTTCTCAGGGTCTTCCAGCAGGAGCCGGCCGAAGTACTCGGCCACCGCGAGCAGCGCGTGGGACGAGATCTCGACATCGAGATCCGGCCCACCGCGCAGCGCAAGACCGGCGGCCAGCAGGCCCGCGGTGCGCTCGCGCACCAGCTCGCGGTCGCGGGCGATCCGCTCGCGCACGATCGCGGGCGTCCCCTCGGGCGCCAGCAGGATCGGCCGCCACGTCAGCGGATCGTCCTGGACCACGGCGACCAGGCGGCGGATGAGCGCCGACAGGAAGGCGTCGGGTCCGAGCTCGCCGAGGTCGGCCGGAACCGCGGCCATGAGCTGATCGAGCGCCCGCTGCTCCTGGCGCTCGAGCAGCGCGAACAGCAGCGCGCCGAGATCCTCGAAGGAGCCGTAGACGACCGGGCGCGTGACATCGGCCTCGCGCGCGACCGCCTCGATGTTCACGGCCGCGTAGCCGTCTCGTGAGATCACGTGCATCGCGGCGTCGAGCAGCTGCTCACGCCGGGCCTCGGGCGCAAGCCGCGGAGCGTAGGGACGACGACGGGGCGCGGCCGATGCCATGCGCACAGGATAAGAGTGCGTCTCTGTCGCGTATGTGACAGAGCGTGGGTCGCGACCGCGGCAGACCGGAGACCCCCGGGGCGGGACGCTTCTTCCCATGGTTCGAACGCACGGCCCCAGCCTCGCCCCACTGCACACGGCGCAAGCCGTGCCGGCGGGCGCGGTCGCGCGCTGACGGGACGGGCGGCGCCGCGGATCTCTCCCCCGCGACGCCGCCTGTGCCCGCCCCTTCCGAACCCGCACACCCACGCGCTACCTTGCAGCCGTGGCCCCGACGATCGAAGGCCTGCGCTTCGCCTACGCCCTGCAGCCCATGCGGCCGGGCAGAACCTCGCTGCGCCGGTGGCGCTGGGAGCTCTGGCATGGCCCGCGACTGCACGCAGCCGGCTGGCGGCTGAGCGAGCGCGACGCCCAGCGCGCGGTGCGCGCCCACGGCACCCGGGTGGCGCGGTCGATGTTCGGCCTCCCCGCCCTGCCGCGGACGGTTCCCGGCGGGCCGGGATTCGTTCCGGGCGCGGTCGTCCGCGTGGACGAGGCGGGCGTGCGGTTCGAGCTCGTGCCGAAGCTGCTGCTCGAAGAGGAGTCGACGCTCAGCGCGGCTGGATGAAGAGGGCCTGGGCGACGGTGCCGATCCGGCCGTCGTCGTCATGCAGGACGCCGGCCGCGAGGCCCGCGCCCCCGTCGCCGAGGTCCGTCCGCGCGTCGAGCGCGATCCACTCCCCCACGGGCTCGCGCGACAGGTGCACCGTCAGGTCGGTGTTGACGAAGATCCACTCCCCGAAGGGGACGCGAAAGCTCAGGCCGTTCGCGAAGTCGGCAGCGCCGACGGCGCGCTGAAGCGGCGACGGCTCGACCCCCGGCAGCACCGGCTTCTGCATGCGGAACCAGGCGGTGGCGACCCCCGTGCCGGGTGCGCCGGCCACGACGCGGATCTCCATCACGTCGGGGAAGAACCCGACGGGCCGCTCGACGACGTCGTCGGTGACGAGGCCGGGGTGCTCGCCGTAGTCGCCGCGCCCGGGCGGGACGGCGGGGCCGGGCGACGATGGCGCGTCGGTCTCCGCGCGCCGGATGCGGACCGCCTGCGCGCGGATGAGCTCGCGCTCCTCCGTCTTCAGGACGGCCTCGACGAGCTGAAAGCGCTTGCCCGGCTTGAGGAGGGCGACATCGAGCGACAGTGGGACCCCGATCGGCACGGCGCCGAGGAAGTCGAGCGTGAGACGCGTGACCGCGAGGTCGCCTTCGAGCGCGTCCACGGCGCCCGCGATCAGGGCGGCGGGCGCACCGCCGTGGGCCTCCCCGGGGTTCCAGGGGCCGCGCGCGAGCTCCGTCGCGACGTACCGCCCGTCATCGAGGACATCGAAGATCGACGCCGCCGTCACGACCGCGCGACCCAGGTCCACATCTCGCCGCCGGCGACGTACGCGGCGAACTCTTCGCGCGTGAACGGGCCGTTCCCGTCGACGTCGAAGAGCCGCAGGCCCGCCTCGCCCACCAGCAGGTCGTGGATGTCGCCGGAGGTCGTGCCGAAGCGCTCGGCGTGGTCGCCGTGCTCGAAGACGACCAGCGGCTTGTGGGCGCGCAGTGTGCCGAGCATGCCCCGGAAGACCTGCTCCTCGGCGCCCTCGACGTCGATCTTGATGAAGGCCGGGACGAACCCGGCGGGCAGCGCCTCATCGAGCGGCTGCAGCGGGACCTGGAGGTGCTCGACGCCCGCCTCGCCAGCGGACTCCTCGCCGAGCGTGCTGTGCCCGGGCGCATCGACGTAATGGGTGAACGTCGCCATCCCGGAGTGGTCGGACAGCGCGATGTTGCGCACGTCGACGCCGGGGAAGCGCTCCTCGAGCCGGCGTGCGAGATGCGGCAACGGCTCGAACGCGATGTGCGGACCGTCGGGGAACGCGGCGACGATGTCGTCGAGCACGGTGCCCATGTTCGCGCCGATGTCGATGCACGAGCTGCCGGCGGGCAATGCGAGCGAGATCAGCAGCCGCGTGTGCTCGTCGTCGACGTAGCCGCGGCGATGTGACCCGCGCGAGAGCGCCCGCTGGAGGCGACGCAGCTGCGGCTCGAGGTTCAGCCGCCGGGCGAACTTCAGGATCTTCTGGCGCAGTCCGGTCACGAGGCGAACGCTAGACGCGGGCCAGGCGGCAGGCTTACGGCGCAGCCGAGCTGCTGAGCAGCGACTTCGCGGTCTGCCCGAACGGGCCCTTCAGGGCGCCGGTGTCGGTGACCATCCCGAAGTACTCCTCCGGGTCGCTGGTCGCCCCGACCGGCGCGCCGTCGCGGGCGCGGTAGAGGACGAGGTACCGCAGCCGCTTGCCGAGCCGCTTGCGCATCTCGGTCGATGTCGACTTCAGGACCTTGCTGGCCTGGTCGTACGTCATCGTGCGCGACAGGCCGTAGTTGTGACGCAGCGTGTGGCCGTTGGCGCTGGCGACGCCCCACTCCGTGATGTCGATCTTCTTCGTGGAGGGCGAGCCGACGGCCTTCAGCTGCGCGAGGCTGTTGCGCAGCCGCATGCGCCAGTAGTCGCCGTACGGGTGCAGGACCCAGCCGTCGACGTAGCGGTGCAGCTTGGGCGCGCCGCGGTACATGTCCGCGACCCAGCCGTCGCCGGTGTTGCCGTCGTCGGCCTGGCAGAGGATCTTCACGCGTGCGTTGGCGGACTTGATGGTCAGGCTCGCCTGCTTGCAGCGCTTGCCGTACTCGAAGCCGCGACGGTTGGTGCGGAAGTGCGCGAAGCCCGTCTCGTTGCCGAACTCGATCTGCTGGACCGGCTTGTTCTTCAGCTCGCCGCCCGGCCCGTAGGTCTTGACCCAGCTCGCGAGGTTCCGGACCTCCTTCTGGCTCGGCACGC
>JAEMSV010000214.1 GCA_016462625.1 Solirubrobacteraceae bacterium
GGAACGCGGCGATCGTCTCGGGGATGTTCGGCAGGTAGGCGGCCACGCGGTCGCCGCGGCCGACCCCGCGCGCCACCAGCCCCGCCCGGATCGCGGCGGTCTCGGCGCGCAGCCGGCTCCAGTCCCAGCGCTCCAGCGCGCGGACCTCGGACGCCGCCTGGATCGCCAGCCCGTCGTCGGGCTTGCCGGCGAAGATGCGCTCGGCGTAGTTGACCGTCGTGCCCGGGAACCACACCGCGCCGGGCATGGCGTCGTCCGCGAGGACGGTGCCGAACTCCCCGGCCACGCCGAACTCCCGCCAGACCGCGCCCCAGAACCCCTCGAGGTCGTCGACCGACCACTGCCACAGCTCGTCGTAGCTCGCGCCCGGCATGCCGACGTCGGCCGCGAACCGCGTCAGGTGCGCCCGGGCGATCCGCTCGGGCGACGGTTGCCACAGCAGAGACCCCGTCATGGGGTCAACGGTATCCGGCGGTCAGCGGGCGAGGATGCGCAACGGCAGCCCGTTGGCCGGGCCGATCGTCGGCTGCTGGCGCACGCGGAGCTTGTACGCCGGGTCGATCTCGTAGTCGAACCGGTCGAGCATCTCCGACGCCAGCACCCGGATCTCCAGCTGCCCGAAGCGCATGCCGATGCACGTCCGCGAGCCCGCGCCGAACGGCACGTACTGACCCTTCACGAGCTTCGCCTTCTCCTCCGGCGCGAACCGCTCGGGACGGAACTCGTGCGGGTCCTCCCACACGTCGGGCAGGCGGTGGCTCGCCCACGACGAGTACATGACCGGCGCGTTGCCGGGGACGCGCACGCCGCAGACCTCGAACGGCTCCAGCGCACGACGCGGGCCGACCCACGCCGGCGGGAACAGCCGCAGCGTCTCGTCGAGGACCTGCTCGAGCAGGCCGAGCTCGCCGCGCATGTACTGGGCGGCCGTCGGCTTGCCGCCGTCGGCGACGAGGGTGCGCTCGGCGCGCAGCTGCTCGACCAGCTGCGGGCGGCGCAGGATCTCGAAGAACATGAACGCGATCGTCGACGTCGTCGTGTCGTGGCCGGCGAAGAGGAGGGTCATCGCCTCGTCGCGGATGTGCTGGTCCGATAGGCCGGCGCCGTCCTCGTCGGTGGCGTCGAGCAGGAGGCTCAGGAGATCCATGCCGCGCTCGCCGGTCTTGCGACGGCGCGCCATCTCGGCGTAGATCATCTCGTCGAGCTCTTTGCGCGCCGTGACCATCCGCTGGTGCGGGGTGCCGGGGCCGCGCAGCGCCTGCACCGGGATGTCGTACGAGTAGTAGTGCAGCGCCTCGGTGAAGAGGCGCGAGGCGTCGGTGGTGCGGACGACCTGGCCGTCCGGGTCGAGGCCGAACAGCGCGCGCATGGCGATGCGCAGCGCGAGCGTGCGGGTCCACTCGTAGAGGTCGAGCTGCTGGCCGGGCGCCCACTGATCCAGCGCGTTCTCGATCTCGTCGGTGATGACGTCGAGCGACGCGGCGATCTGCTGCTTGCCGAACGCCGGCAGCATGATCTTGCGCGAGCGGCGGTGGAAGTCCCCGTCGATCGTCAGCAGCCCGTCGCCGAGCAGCGGGAAGAGGTTGCCCATGGCGCCCATCCGCCAGCTGAAGTTCGCGGCGTTGGAGACGAGCAGGTGGTGGTTGGCCTCCGGGCCGAGGAGGACGACGACCTTCGTGCCGAGCAGCTTCAGGCTGTAGACGGGGCCGTACTGCTCGTAGCCGTCGAGCAGCAGTCCGAGGGGGTCGCGCTGCATCCGCAGGGCGCGCCGCGCGCCGACGCCATCGGTCGGCCCGGGCGGGTAGTCGTCGTTCGTGCGGGCCTGGTGCCACAGGTCCTGGGCGACGGGCGCGAGCGGGTTGGTGGAGAGCGGAGGTGGGCCCGTGAGTGACATCGCGCCTTAACCATACCGAAAGGTATGGATCAGGCGGCAGCTGCCCTGGACGGTCCGTCGAAGACGGTGCGGTTCCGGCCTTCGCGCTTGGCCTGGTAGAGCGCCTTGTCGGCCTTCGCGGACAGCGCGGCGAACACGACGCCGGTGCCGACGGCGCTCGCGACGCCGACCGACAGCGTCACGCCGGCGGCGTGGTCGCCGAGCGCCGCGACGGCTTCGCGCAGGGAGTCGGCGATCCGCGTCGCGGCGGGTGCGTCGGCGCCGGGGAGAACCACGAGGAACTCGTCGCCACCGGTCCGGTAGACGAGCTCGAAGCTGCGGAGGGTCTTGCGCAGGGCGTAGGCGACGTCCTGCAGGACCGCGTCGCCCGCCTCGTGTCCGCGGGTGTCGTTGACGGCCTTGAACCCGTCGAGGTCGCAGGCCAGGACGCTGACCGGGAGGCCCGAGACCGCGGCTTGGCCCTCGAGCTCGGCGACCCGGCGCTTGAGCGCGCTGCGGTTCAGCATCCCGGTGAGCGGGTCGAGGACGGCGTCGGCGCGGGCGTTGCGCTCGGAGTGCGACAGGATCGTGGTGAGCGCCGTGACGCCGATCATCGTTGCGATCCAGGTGTAGAGCGCGGGGCCGTCATCGATGAAGGACTGCGGGTCGGCGATGAAGCAGGCGCCGAGGAGCATTGTGATGTTCAGGACCGCCATCCCGATGAGTCGGCGCCCCTGGAACCGGGCACCGACGAGCGCGAGCGCGAGCGCCATGAGGCCGGTCGCGGCACTCTCGAGCCCGCCGGTCACGGCGAGGACGACGCAGAGCGCGAGCGTCCCGACGATCTGCTCGATCGCGAGCCATGCCTCCGGGTGGGGGCTGTGCCGCAGCCGGTGCTGGGTGAGCGCGGAGACGAACCCGATGGCCAGGGTCGTGCCGACGGCGACGCCGACGGTCCAGAGCGGGGCGACGAACACCGCCGCGACCATGGCCGCGGCGCCGAAGAGCGCGAGCACGCCGAGCACCGGGCGCAGGCGCGCCTCGTTGTCCAGATGTCGCAGGCGGGTGGCCTCGGCGGCCGACCCGTCACCCTCCAGCAGTCGCATCCCCACCTCTATCGGCGGTGATCTGCCGACCGGTGAGTGGCCGCTAGATCAAATGGCCAGTCTCACATCGCTCTGTGCCGCCGGCGCTGGCGGGAAGGGCGGCACGCGGTGCAGCGAGCCGGGGAGCTCCAGGCCCGTCGCCTCCTCGAGCCACTTCGCCGCGCCGATGAGGCGGTCGAGATCGAGGCCGGTCTGGATGCCCTCGCGCTCCAGCAGATAGACGAGGTCCTCGGTGGCGACGTTGCCGCTCGCCCCTGGCGAGAACGGGCAGCCACCCAGGCCGCCGATCGCCGAGTCGAGGATGGTGGCCCCGGACTCGACGGCGGCGAGCGCGTTCGCGTAGCCCGTGTTGCGCGTGTTGTGCAGATGGACCCCGAGCCGCGGGCCGAAACCGGCCGCGGAGGTGAGGATCGACCGCACCTCACGCGGCGCGCCGACGCCGATCGTGTCGGCGAAGATCAGCTCGTGCGCGCCCGCCCCGGCGAGCGTCTCGGCGACGCGCAGCACGTCGGCCTGCGGGACCTCGCCGGAGAACGGGCAGCCGAAGGCGGTCGCGACGACGGCGCCGGTGTGCAGCCCGAGCTCCCGCGCGCGCTGCACCATCGCGACGCCCGCGCGCAGCCCGTCCTCGGACGAGATGTTGCTGTTGCGACGGCTCAGCGCGTCGGACACGATCACCACGACGCGGGCCTCACGCGCACCCGTCGCGGCCAGCAGCTCCAGCCCTCGGGGATTCAGGACGAGCCCGATGGTCGTGAGGTCGTCGTCTGCCAGCTCGGCGATGACGTCCGCCGCGCCGGCCATCTGCGGCACCGCGTCCTCGCGCACGAAGCTCACGGCCTCGACCCGTGCGATGCCCGCCGCGGCCGCGCGACGGCACAGCTCGGCACGGAGCGTGGGCGGGAACGAGCGCGGCGCGTTCTGCAGCCCATCGCGCGGCCCGACCTCGACCAGCTCGACGGCGGCCATCAGATCACCCCGCGCTCGCGCAGCTCGGCCAGCGCCTCGGGGTCGCGGTCGAGCAGCGCGCCGAAGACGCGGTCGTTGTGCTCGCCCGGCTCGCCCGCGCCGCTCCAGCGGACCGCGCCCGGGGTTGCGGAGAACTTCGGCGTGACGCTCGGTCCCTTGAACGTGCCGATGACGGGGTCGGTGTGGTCGACGAGCATCTCGCGCGCCTGGACCTGCGGGTCGTTGAAAACGTCCTCGATCGTGTTGACCGGGCCGCAGACAACGCCCGATGTCGCGAGCTTCTCGTCGATCTCGTCGGCGGTCAGGCTCGCCGCCCAGTCGGCGACGATCCCGTCGAGCTCGTCCTGGTTGGCGCCGCGCGCCTGGTGGTCGATGAACTTCGGGTCGTCGGCGAGCTCGGGCCGGCCCATCGCCTCGCACAGCCGGCGGAAGAGCGTGTCCTTGTTCGCCGCGATGACCATCATCCGCCCATCGCCCG
>JAEMSV010000215.1 GCA_016462625.1 Solirubrobacteraceae bacterium
CCGGGATCCCCGGCCAGCTGAAGAACGCCGTGGACTGGCTGTCCCGGCCCTACCCGGAGAACGCCCTGAAGGGCAAGCCCGTCGCCGTCGTCGGCACGAGCACCGGGCTGTTCGGCGCCATCTGGGCGCAGGACCAGCTCCGCAAGGCAGTCCAGTTCGCCGGCGCGACCGTCCATGACGAGGAGCTGCCGATCGGCCAGGCCCACGAGACACTCGACGAGGCAGGCCTCCCGGTCGACCCCGACCAGCGTGCAACGCTCGAAGGCATCCTCGCCGCGCTCGTCGCCCTGGCGGAGGACGTCAAGGTCGGGTGATCGGCCATGTGTCCCACCGACGGCCGGGCGAGCGGTCAGAATGGCTTCCTCGTGATGGAGCCGCTGCCTCTGATCGCCGCCCCCGCCGCCCCCGTCGAGCGGGCTGACGCGGCCCGCAACCGCGAGCGCATCCTCTGCTCCGCCGCGCGGCTCTTCAGCGAGCGCGGCGCCGAACACGTCTCGATGGACGACGTGGCCGAGGACGCCGGTGTCGGCAAGGGCACGCTGTACCGCCGGTTCGGCGACAAGGCGGGCCTGGCGATGGCGCTCCTCGACGAGGACGATCGCCGCTTCCAGGACGCGCTGATCCGCGGCGAGGCGCCGCTCGGACCGGGGGCGCCGTCGCGCGAGCGTCTCCACGCGTTCGGCGAGGCCTACCTGGACCTCCTCGACCGGCACAGCGGCCTGCTCGCGATCGCCCAGGAGGGCAACGGACTGCGCACGAGCGCGCCGTGGGCGCTGTATCGCACGCATCTCGTCGTCCTGCTGAGCGAAGCCGCGCCCGACGCGGACGCCGAGCTCGGAGCGGAGCTGCTGCTCGATTCGCTGAGCCCGGTCTCCTACCGCGTCCGGATCGCGCAGGGCTTCACGCCACAGCGCCTGAAGGGCGGCTGGCGGATGCTCGTCGACGGTTGGCTGGCCGTCTCGCGCGGCGAGGCGGAGGGCGCTCCGGCGTCCGCCCGCGCCACTGCCGAGTAGCCTGCCGCGCCATGTCTGCGTGGTCGGGCCGTCGCCTGCACTTCATCGGGCTGGGCGGTGCGGGAATGAGCGGCCTGGCCATCGTCTCCCGTGCGCTCGGTGCCCAGGTCACCGGGTCCGATCGGGCCGAGTCGGCCTATCTGGCCCGCGTCCGCGAGGCCGGGGTCGAGCCGGTGATCGGCCATGACGCCGCGAACGTCCCGGCGGGGGACGACGTCGAGCTCGTCGTCTCGACCGCCATCGCGGCGGACAACCCCGAGCGGGCCGCCGGCCGCGAGCGGGGCCTCACCGAGCTGCACCGCGGGCAGCTGCTGGGCCAGGTCAGCACCGAGAAGCGGACGATCGCGGTGGCCGGCGCCCACGGCAAGACCACCACGACGTCGATGATCGTCCACGCGCTGCTGGGCGTCGGCATGGATCCGTCCTACCTCATCGGCGGCGCGCTGCGCACGACCGGCACGAACGCCGCCTGGGGGACGGGGGAGTGGCTGGTCGTCGAGGCCGACGAGTCGGACCGCTCGTTCCTGAACCTCCGCCCGGAGGTCGCGATCGTCACGAACCTCGAGCTCGATCACCACACGACCTATGCGTCGATGGTCGACCTCCAGCGGACCTTCGAGGAGTTCCTGGGTCAGGCGGAGACCGCCGTGGTGCCTCCGGAGCTCGTCGACCTGCCTCCAGGGCCGGTCCGCGAGTTCGTTCCCGACGAGCGGATCTCGCTCGCCGTCCCGGGTGAGCACAACGCCCGCAATGCGGCGGCCGCGCTCCAGGCCTGTGTGATCGCCGGTGCCGACGAAGCCGCCGTCATCGCCGCTCTGGGGACGTTCGCGGGCGCCGGCCGGCGGTTCGAGCGGCTCGGGACGACGGCGAGCGGCGCGGAGATCGTCGACGACTACGCCCATCACCCGACCGAGGTCGCCGCGACCATCGCCGCGGCCCGCACGCTGAACCCGCGCCGGGTCGTCGCCGTGTTCCAGCCGCACCTCTTCAGCCGGACCCAGCTGCTGCGCCGGGAGTTCGGAGCGGCGCTGGCCGGTGCCGACGTCGTCGCGCTCGTCGACGTCTACCCGGCCCGGGAGGTCGCCGAGGACTTCCCCGGGGTCACCGGCCGCACGCTGGTGCAGGCCGTGGCCGACGCCGTGCCCGGCAAGCACGTGTTCTGGCTGCCGACGTTCGATGAGGCCGAGGCCGCGCTGCGCGCCGAACTGCGCGCGGGCGATCTCTGCCTGGTCATGGGCGCGGGCAACGTCGACGACCTCGGCCGCCGCCTGGCGTCCTGATGTCGGCCGAGCTCGCGCCGCTGACGACGCTCGGCCTGGGTGGGCGGGCCCGGACGCTGCTCGAGATCGCCGAGGAGCCCGAGCTCGTCGCGGCCGTGCTCGACGCCGACGCCGCGGGCGAGCCGGTGCTGCTCCTCGGAGGCGGCAGCAACGTGGTCATCGCCGACGAGGGGTTCGACGGCACCGTGATCCGAATCGCGACGACGGGCGTGACGCGGGAGCGCGAGGGAGACCGCGTCGTGCTGACCGTCGCCGCGGGCGAGTCCTGGGACGCGCTCGTGGCGAGCGCTGTCGCCGACGGGCTCGCCGGGATCGAGTGCCTTGCCGGTATCCCCGGGCTGGCTGGCGCCACGCCGATCCAGAACGTCGGCGCCTACGGGCAGGAGGTCGCGACGACGATCACCGCCGTCCGGGTGCTTGACCGGGGCAACGGGCAGATCACGACGCTGACGCCGGCGCAGTGCGGCTTCTCCTACCGCGGCAGCATCTTCAAGGGCCGCGACCGCTACGTCGTCCTCGGCGTCACGTTCGCGCTCCGGGCCGACGCCACGGAGTCCGAGCCGATCGCCTACGGCGAGCTCGCCCGGCTGCTCGGCGTGCAGACCGGAGATCGCGCATCGCTCGCCGCCACCCGCGATGCCGTGCTGCACCTGCGCCGAGGCAAGGGCATGGTGCTCGACCCGGCCGATCCCGATACCCGCAGCGCGGGCTCGTTCTTCACCAATCCGATTCTCGAACCCGCGGCGTTCGCCGCGCTCGAGCAGCGGGTGGGCAACCGCCTCGGGCCCGACGCGAAGCTCCCGGCCTTCCCGGAGGCCGACGGTCACACCAAGACCTCGGCGGCATGGCTCATCGACCGCGCCGGGTTCGGCCCCGGCACCCGCCGCGGGAACGTCGCGCAGTCGACGAAGCACGCGCTTGCGCTGACGAACCGCGGGGGCGCGACGACCGCTGAACTGGTCGCCCTCGCCCGCGAGATCGCCGCGGGCGTCCGGGACGCGTTCGGGGTCGAGCTGCACCCCGAGCCCGTGTTCGTCGGGCATCGCTGGGATCAGCCACCCGGCTAGGACGGCAGGGACCGGCGCCGCGGCGGCGAAGCAGACGCCGTGCGACGGATGCGCGCCAACCGCTTTGCCCTGATCGGTGCAGGAAGCGCCCTCACGGTCGTCCTCCTCGTGGTGGGCTTCATGTGGCTGCGCGAGTCCTCCTTCGTGGCGGTCGACGACGTGACGATCACCGGCGCCGAGGGCAGCCAGGCGGAGGAGATCCGCGGCGCGTTGCGCGACGCCGCGGAGGACATGACGACGCTCAACGTTCGCCAGGACGCGCTCCAGACCGCGGCCGAGCAGTTCCCGAGCGTCGCGTCCGTGCACGCCACCGCGGACTTCCCGCATCGCCTGCGCATCGAGGTGCGCACCCGCACGCCGGTCGCCGCCCTCGACACCGGGCAGCGGCGGGTCGCCGTCGCCGGTGACGGGACGATCCTCACCGGCAGCGGGACCGACGACCTTCCTCAGATCAAGATCAGCGCGCCGCCGAGTGGGCCGCGCGTCCGGGGCAAGGAGGCGAGCCGCCTGGTTCTCCTGATGGCGGCCGCCCCGCCCGCGCTGCGCGGACGGATCGAGCGGGCGTTCGCCGGGCCCAGCGGGCTCACCGTCGTCCTGTCCGACGGCCCGCGCCTGCGCTTCGGACGCGGCGATCGGCTCACGGCCAAGTGGGCGGCTGCCGCCCGCGTGCTGGCCGACGAGGAGGCCCAGGGCGCCTCCTACCTCGACCTGCGCCTGCCCGAGCGGCCGGCCGCCGGCGGACTGGCTCCGCTGCCGACCGAAGAGGTCGAGCAGGAGCAGACCGACCCCACGGCGAACCCCGTCCCGGGCGCGGATCCCACCGCGCCCGTTCCCACACCAACTCCCACCCCCTGACCACAACTCTCGACCTACAGTCGAGGGATAGACAGTTCCAAACACAAACCTCCTGCACATCTCGAGGGTTGAGAAACCCTGCAACTGTCGGTGCGCGGGTAGACTTGTCGTTGACAACGGTTCCGGCCCGTGCTTACTGTGGATTTGCTGGATACGCCAAATGGGTTGCGAAAACCCTGAACTCTAACTTGAGGGTCTGACGGAAACGAGC
>JAEMSV010000216.1 GCA_016462625.1 Solirubrobacteraceae bacterium
CTCGGAGAGGTAATCTCGGAGCCATGGCTCGCGACGCCGACGATCCACGGCTCCAGGCCGAGGAAGCGGGCTTGGCCCGTCGTGCCGCCGATGGCGACGGCTCGGCGTTCGCGACCCTCTACGACCGCTACGAGCAGCGGATCTACACGTTCTGCCACCGGCTGGTCGGGACGGACGAGGACGCTGCCGACGCGACCCAGGACGCGTTCGTCAAGGTGCTGCAGCGGCTCCCCAAGCTCGGGGACCGCGACCTCAACTTCGGCGCGTACCTGTACACGGCTGCACGCAACGCGAGCTACGACGTGATCGGCAAGCGCAAGCGGGCCGACGCGGTCGACGAGATCCCCGAGTACGGGTCGCAGCCGGTCTACGGCGAGCAGGGCGACCGCCTCGACCTCGATCCCGAGGGTGCAGCGATGCTCGGCTCGCTCCAGGAGCAGGTCCGCGCGGCGAACGCCCGGCTGCCTGAGCGCCAGCGCGAGGTGCTCGCGCTGCGCGAGCTCGAGGAGCTCTCGTACGACGAGATCGCCGAGATGATGGGCATGAACCGCAACTCGGTCGCCCAGCTCATCTCGCGCGCCCGGATCAAGCTTCGCGACGAGCTGCGCGGCAGCGCGCTCGCGTCGGTCGCGGCCGCCACGCCGGATGATGAGCGCGCCGCGTCGCTCATCGCCGAGCGCATGGACGGCGAGCTGGTCGACGACGAGGACCGCGAGTGGCTCGAGGACTACCTGCGCGACAACGAGCGCGGCCGGGCCATGGTCGAGTGCATGCTCGAGGCCGGCACCTCGTACCGCGCCTGGCTGCCGATCGTCCCGGTCGTGTGGCTGCGCGAGGCGACGATGGCCAAGGCGGCCGAAAGCGTGGGCGCGGACTGGTCCGCTCAGGCGGAGGCCGGGCGCGGCGGGGACGGCAGCGGCGCGGACGGTCCCAGCGGTCAGAGCGGCGGCGCGGACCCCGGGTCCGGCCCTGGTTCAGGCTCGGGCTCGGGTGCCGGAGCGGGTGCGGGTGCGGCAGTCGGTGCCGGCGCGGCGGCCGGAGCGGCCGCGGCCGCGGGCGAGGCCGTCGCCGAGGGCGGGCGCCGCCGGCGCGCAGCGGTCGGGGGCGCGATCGCGGGCGTCCTGCTCCTGCTGATCCTCGGCGCCCAGCTGGTCCTTGGCGGCGACGACAAGCCGAAGACCGCTGCGGTCGTCGAGACCGTCACGACCGACGAGCCCGCCGTGACCACCGCCACCGGCGGCGTGGTCGCGCAGCCGGCGACCTCGACGTCCGAGGACAAGCCGAAGAAGAAAAAGAAGAAGAAGTCCGACGACGGGGGCGGGTCCAGCGACGCAGCCCCAGCTGACACGACCACGCCGAACGACGCGGCGCAGGTCACGGAGGCCAGCGTTCCCGCGTCATCACCGAAGAAGTCGTCCTCGAACCCCTCCAGCAGCCAGAAGAAGACGTCGTCGGGGAACTCCAACGCCAAGAGCGGCGACGGGTCCGGATCCTCCGGGTCCTCCGGGAGCCAGGGGGAGGGCAGCGCACCGCTGCCCGATGAGCCGGCGACGCCCGCTCCCCAGCCCGATCCCGAGCAGCCGACGCCGCCGGTCGAGACGACCCCGGCTCCGGCGACGCCGACGACGCCCTCGCGTCCCTGCCGCCCCGCCGCCGGGCGCCCGTGCTGAACGGCGCTCCCGCCCGGCGCTTGCGCGCCGGGGGTCTTGACTTCGAGCTGGGGTCCCGCCCGTGGCTCATGGGCATCGTCAACGCGACGCCCGACTCGTTCTCCGACGACGGGTCCACCCGCACCCTCGACGCACGCGTCGCGCTGGCCGCGGAGTTGCTCGACGCCGGCGCGGACGTCATCGACATCGGCGGGGAGTCCGGCGTCACGAATCGCCCGCCCGTCGACCCTTCCGAGGAGATCGCCCGGGTCGTTCCGCTGATCGAGCGCGTCGCCGGCGAGCTCGGCGCCCTCGTCTCGGTGGACACGTACAAGCCGGCGGTCGCGGAGGCCGCGATCGACGCCGGTGCGGCGATCGTCAACGACGTCAGCGGCTTGCGGGATCCCGCACTCGCCGATGTCTGCGCCCGCACGGGCGCCGGGCTCGTCCTCATGCACACGCGGGTCGCGCCGAAGCAGAAGCTGCTCGATCCCGGCCTGTATGACGATGTCGCCGCCGACGTCCGCCGGTTCCTGGCCGAGCGCATGGCCGAGGCCGTCGAGCGCGGGTGCGACCCCGAGCAGATCGTGCTCGACCCCGGCCCGGACTTCGCCAAGACCCCGGCCCAGACCGTCGAGAGCCTGCGCGGCCTCGAGTCCCTCCACGAGCTGGGCCGCCCACTGCTCCTGGCGATCTCCCGCAAGGACTTCGTCGGCGCGATCACCGGCCGCCCGCCGCGGGAGCGTCTCGCCGGCACGCTGGCCGCACTCGCCTACGGCGCGGACGCCGGCGGGCACATCTTCCGGATGCACGATGTCGCCGCCGCGGCGGACTTCCTCGCGGTCCGCGGGGTGCTGCGCGGCGACCGCGAGCTCGGCGCCGAGACCACGCTCGCGGAGGAACTGCGCCGCGAGCCCACCGGCTAGAGGCGCCTCGTCACCACACAGGAAACGAGTCTGGTGCGTCGAACCTCCCGACGCGTCCACTACGCTTTCCGCTCACGGGTCGCCGGCCGCTGATCAACGCGGACCGGACGCCGACCGACCACTCGCACCACAGGAGGAACCCATATGTCCGTGCTCTCCCGCTCCGCGCTGGAGTCCAGCCCCCTCGCCGATCTCCACGAGATCGCCTCGGAGGTGGGCCTCGACGGCTTCCGCCGTCTCCGCAAGGCCGACCTGGTCGACGCCATCCTCGAGAAGAGCGGCGTCGCTCCCGCCGACGATGACGCGCCGGCCGTCGATGACGCCCCCGCCACCGAGAACGGCTCGACCGACGAGGACTCGCCGCGCTCGCGCCGCTCCCGTCGCGGCGGCCGCGGCCGTGGCAGCCGCAGCAAGTCCGACGCCGGCGAGGACACCTCGCCCGCCGACGACGAGCCCAAGGCCGAGCCGAAGTCCGCTCCGAAGGAGGACCGCCTCGTCGAGGGCACGGTCGAGCTCCTCGGCAACGGCTCGGGCTTCGTCCGGACCACGCCCGGCGAGACCGGCGACGACGACGTCTACATCTCTGCCGCGCAGGTGCGCCGCTGCGAGCTCGTCGACGGGGACACCGTCGCGGGCCCGGTGCGCGCGCCGCGCCGCTCCGAGCGCCATCCGTCGCTCGTCCGCGTCGACACCATCAACGGCCGTCCGGCCGACGAGGTCGCCGAGGGCACGCGCTTCGAGGACCTGCCCGCCGCGTTCCCGTCCGAGCGCTTCGCGCTGGGGGCCGACGACCCGACGCTGAAGGCCATCGAGTGGCTGACGCCGCTCGGCCACGGCTCCCGCGCGACGATCACCGGCGGCTCGCGCGCCGGCAAGAGCGAGGCGCTGCGCAAGCTCGCCGCCGCGCTGAAGGGCCACGACGACGTCGAGCTCTCGATCGTGCTCGCGGGCGTCCGTCCCGAGGAGCTGCCCGAGTGGACGGCGCTCGAGGCAGAGCCCGCCGCTGCGCTGGCCCTCGGCACGCACCCCGATGTGATCGCCCAGGCGGTGGACCGGGTGCTGCAGACGGCGCGCCGGCTGGCCGCCCGCGGCGGCAACGCCGTCGTCCTGATCGACAGCCTCGACGCGCTGACGCCTGCGGCCGCCCGCAAGGCGCTGGCGACCGCCCGGAACCTCTCCGAGAGCGGGTCGGTCACCGTCGTCGCGGTGGCGTCGGAGCCGCTGGGCGGCGAGACCACGGTCATCGCCCTCGACGTCGCGCTGACGAGCACGGGCCGCTTCCCGGCCCTCGATCTGGCCGCCAGCGGCACGATCCGCCCCGAGCTGCTCGTGGGCGACGCGGGCGCCGACGCGATCACGCAGGCGCGCGCCGCGGCGCTGGGCGTCTCGTAAGGACTAGCGGGAGTAGGCGACCCGGCCCCAGGAGGGCTCGGGCGCCAGCTCGATCGGCTGTCCGTCGCGATCGGGCTGCACGTAGGAGAACCGGAGGGCCTCGGCGTCGAAGACGACGTCGAGCTCTCCCTCCTTCACGCGCTGGTCGAGCCACGCGCTGCGGAAGACCAGCCGCCGCAGCCAGTGCACGAGCGAGCGCTCGGCCGGGCCGCACAGCTCGGGCCAGCAGTCGTTGACGTGCTCACCGAGCGCGGAGGCCGGATCCTGGATCTCGCCGTTGACGGCGAGGTTCACGAGATCCTCGAGCTCGTTCTCGTCGAGCCTGCCGCCGACGAAGCCGAGCTTCAGCGCGGCCTGCTCGCAGCGCTCGGAGAAATCCCGGTCGTTGAAGGTGAATCGCAACTCTCCGTACTCGAGCACGAAGTCGTCGCCGGA
>JAEMSV010000217.1 GCA_016462625.1 Solirubrobacteraceae bacterium
AGTCTACGCGCCGGCCTCGTCGGCGTTCACGCCTCGCCGTGCACCTCGAGCGCCGCGAGGTAGAAGAGCGCGTGCTGCCAGATCTGCGGGATGGCCGTGATCGTGCGCACCCGCCCGTCGCGGACGATCCAGTTCTCGCCGAGCAGACCGGTATCGGCCGTCGCCTGCACGTGGGCGATCCAGCGCAGCGCGCGCTCGAGTCCAGCCATCCGCTCGGCGTCGCCCCGCCACTGGCCGGCGAGCGCCAGCAGCGCGAGCCCGTCGTAGAACCCGGCCGTGCGGCCGCCGGGCTGCGGAGCGTCGAACGACGGCGCGAACGCCTCCCAGGTCGCGTCCGCGTGGCGCCGCATCCGCTCGTCACTCCTCGGCCTGAGCGGCACCGGCCAGCCGATGTACGTGACGACCTTGCGGATCGCCGGGACATCGGCCCCGGCCCACCAGCCGGGGTCGTCGTTCCACAGGTGCGCATCGATCGCCGCCGCCAGCTCGTCGCGCCGCGCGGCGAACCCGGCGCGGGCGTCGTCGTCGCCCACGGCCGCGGCGGCATCGGCACCGGCGCTCAGGGCGAGCCAGCCGGGGATCGCGCCCGCGATCGTCTGCGTCCCGCGCGGGTCCAGGTTGTCGTCCTCGGCCGCCCGGCACTGCAGGCCGTTCCGGGCGTCGCGGCAGGTCACGAAGTGCTGTGCGGCGAGCCGGATGGCCGGCCAGGCGTCCCGCAGATAGGCCCGGTCCCCCGTGTGGAGGTAGTGGCTCCACAGACCCCAGCCCCCGAACCCGGTCTCGTCGATCTCGTACGGGATCGGCCCGGACGACGCGCCGTTCTCGAACATGTTCATCGGCCAGCTGCCCATCGGCAGGCCGAAGTCGCCCGCGGGCGCGTAGCCGGGACGCCGCTGCGTGCGGATGTAGAAGCGCTTGTGCGCCTCGGCCCGATCGTGCATCCCCATCCGGTCGAGGGCCTCGTCGAAGTACATCCCGTCGCGCGGCCAGTCCTCGGCGTATGGCGGCTGGCCGCTGATGGCCGCGGGAATCGCGCCCGACGGGGCCTGCGAGGTCGCGAGCAGCACGACCGCACGGCGGGCCAGGGCGAGCTCGCGCGGGTCGGTCGTAGCCGGCATCGGCGCACGGGCGATCGTGGGCGCGAGCGCCGCGCGCTTCTCCTCGGCGACCGCAGGTTCGCCCCGGCGAAGCACCCCGGTGAGCGCGGTGAGCGCCTCGGGCGCGGTCTTCCCTCCGGCGATGGCGACGTCGCGGACCGCCGAGTCGCCGGTGAAGACGAGAGGGGCCCGGAGCGCTCCAGTCGTCTGCCCTGCGTATGCGCGGCCGTTGGACAGCTGCCCGTCGGCGGCGTCGCGGTAGGCGTCGGCCGTCCGGCCGCGCAGCCGGCCGAGCGGATCGTCCGCCGCGTCGGCGCCGACCTGCCAGTCGTCCGGGCGCGCGTCGGTTCCCATCGCCATGACGACGGACGCGGAGCCGCCGCCCGCGAGGTCCGACGAGCTCCGGGCATGGACGATCGCGCCGGTCGCGTCGTCGAAGCGCGCGCGGTCGACCGCGAACTCGTGCGCGCAGGTGTCCGTCCCGCCGAGGCCCGGCACGTTGCTCGTGTTCAGGCTCAGGTTCTCGAACACGACGAGCGCCGTCGGCACCGCCCCCGGTCCGGTGCGCCGGACGGTCACCCGCTGCACCGCGACGTCCTGGCCGGGCGCGACGACGTGGCGCAGCGTGACCTCGAGGCCGAGCGCGGGGTCGGCGACCGTCGTCTCGATCTCGTCACTCCCCTCGTCGGCGTACCGCTGACGCCGCTCGGGAAAGTCCCGGAGCCACCGCGTCGTCCCGCCGGCCAGCAGCCCGAGCACGACCCCCTCGTTCGCCGCCGCGCCGGCCCGCGGCGCCCGCGCATCGGGACCGTAGTGCTTGACCTGCTGCCACGACATCGTCGACGGCCAGCGGAGCGTGGTGATCGTCCCGTCCTGGGCCAAGCCGACCGCCATCCGCCCGTTCGCGGTCTGGGCGTTGATGTTCGAGCTGCCGATCGCCGGAGAGAACTGCTCGTTGCGCTCCAGCACGACGAGCGGGTCGGCGGTCAGGTCCGACGCGTTGCCCGTGAGGCACCGCAGGAAGGGCGCATCGGCGAGCGGCGCTGCGCCGGCGCCGGGCACCGAGAACGCGAACAGGACGACCAGCGTGACGACCAGACCCAGGGCCCGCACCCGCCGACCCTACACGCCAACTTCGGAGCGGATGGCGCATAGACAGCGATCCCGTCGAACCGAACCGCCGGTTTCCGGCGCAGGACCCGGTGACCCGAACGGACCCGAAAGAAGGATCCACATGGCCACTCCTGTCCCAGCAACGCGACGACGCTTCCTGCAGATCGCGGGAACGAGCGCCGCCGCGGGAGGCGCACTCGCCCTCACCGCCTGCGGCGACGACGATGACGGAACCGCCTCCACGACGAGCACGCAGAAGAGCTCGGCGATGATGGGCGGAGACGTCGCCATCCTCAACTACGCGCTGACGCTCGAGTACCTCGAGTCGCAGTTCTACGCCGACGTGATCGGCGCCGGTGTCCTGAAGGGCAAGGAGCTCGATCTCGCCAAGCAGTTCGGCGAGACCGAGGACGCCCACGTCGACACCCTGAAGGGCACGATCGAGAAGCTCGGCGGCAAGCCCGTCGCCCAGCCCAAGGCGAAGTTCCCGCTGGAGAGCCGCGACGCCGTGCTCAAGCTCGCGGCGACCGTCGAGAACCTCGGCGCCGCCGCGTACCTCGGCAAGGCGGGCGAGATCGAGAGCGAGGAGGTCCTCGCGGCCGCGCTCGCGATCCATGCGGTCGAGGCTCGTCACGCGGCGACCCTGAACCAGGTGCTCGGGATGACCGTCACCCCCGACGGGGCGTTCGCGCAGCCCGCCAGCGAGGCCGAAGTACTCGAAGCCGTCAAGCCCTTCCTGACCACGTCGTAAAAGGACCCACGCCCATGTCCCAAGCCATTCCCACCATCGAGGTTCAGAGCCTCTCCCGGCACGCCCTGCTGCTGCGGGGCGCAGTCGCCGTCGGGGCCGTGTACGGCGCCGCGTCGGTCTCCCCGTTCGTCCGTCGTGCGTTCGCGCAGTCGGAGATGGGCGACGTCGACATCCTGAACTTCGCCCTCACCCTCGAATACCTCGAGACGGCGTTCTACGAGCTCGGCGACAGCGTCGGGCTGCGCGGCGAGAACAAGAAGCTCGCGACGGAGTTCGGCTCCCAGGAGGCCGAGCACGTCGAGGCGCTGACGGGCACCATCAAGGAGCTCGGCGGCAAGCCCGTCAAGAAGCCGTCGTTCGACTTCGGCGTCTCCGACGAGAAGGGCTTCCTCAAGCTCGCCCAGACGCTCGAGGACACCGGGGTCGGCGCCTACAACGGCGCTGCGCCGATGATCAAGAGCAAGGAGGTCCTCGCGGCGGCCGGCTCCATCGTGCAGGTCGAGGCCCGCCATGCGGCCGCAATCCGGCTGCTGCGCGGCAACGATCCGGCGCCGGACGCGTTTGAGCCGCCGCTGACCGAGGATCAGGTGCTGAAGGCCGTCAAGCCGCTCATCGTGGCTTGATCCTGAGCCAGCCCGCGGGGTGCGAGGAGGAGACCACTCCCCGCCGTACGCTCGCGGGTGTGGTGTTGGTGGTCTGCCGTCGCCGCTCCGGGCCCGCTTCGTGAATACGGCTGGGAGCGGCTCCACCTCGCACCCGCCTCTTGGGCTCGCCGCCTGAGAGGACGCTGAGAGTGTCCGAAGAGGACCCGAAGAATCGGGGCTTTGGGCCTGTTTCGTGGTGGTTGGGGGTCGATCACGTGATCGACCCCTCACGGAAAGGAGCACGGATGATCGGATCGATCGGCGGCACGGCCGCCACTCCTCAGATCACCGGGGCGGGCCGCCCTCAGCGGCCTGACATGGCGAAGGCCATGGAGCCCGTCGCGCAGCTGCTCGGCACGGATGTCGAGTCGCTGCGCGCGCAGATGAAGGGTGGGACCACCACCCTCAGCGAGATCGCGGAGAAGCAAGGCGTCAGCCGTGACGACCTGCTCAACGCGATCACCGAAGGTATGGAGGCCGCCCACCCGTCGGGCGCGCCCGAGCCTCCGGACGGCTTCGCCGCCATGGCGGCGAACATCGCCGACGGCAAGCGCCCTCAGGGCCCACCGCCCGGACAGCGAAGCGGCGGCTCGGAGGGCGGCGAGAGCCGCATCTCCTCCCTCGCCAAGCTCCTCGGAGTCGACGAGGACACGCTGCTCGAGCAGCTCAAGAGCGGCCTGTCCGACGTCGGCTCCCTGCTCGGCAAGTCAGACCAGACCTGGTCGCTCCAGCAGGGCCTCACCGTCGACACGAAGGCCTGACCCCCTCACAAGAAGCCGCACGCCCGAGCCC
>JAEMSV010000080.1 GCA_016462625.1 Solirubrobacteraceae bacterium
CGGTCTCGGCGACCCGGCGCAGCAGCGGATGCCCGCGGACGAACCGCATCGCCTCAACGAACGCGACGGCCGTCCGCTCCTCCGGCGGCGCGTCGCCCTGCAGGCCGACCGCGACGCACAGCAGGAAGCGCTGGCACTCGCGGACGACGAGCGCGGACACGAGATCCTCGCGCTTGGGGAAGCGGCGGTAGACCGTCATCCGCCCGAGCCCGCTGCGCCGCACGACGTCCTCCACGCGCAGCCGGTCGACCCCCACCGCCGCGGCCTCGTCCAGCGCAGCGTCGAGGATTCTGGTGCGCGACTGATCGGCGGCGTCGTCGATCGGCGCGTCGGTGATCGCCCGCGTCAGCAGGGTGGCCAGCTCGGTCGTCATGGCTAGGCGGCGACCGCCTCGCGGTGCGCGCCGGCCGGGTCCGCCTCGCCGCGCATTCGCGCCTCTGCCATCGCCCTGTACGGCGGCGTGCCGAACGCCCAGCGCAGCGTTCGAGCGGTGAACTGCAGGTCCGGCTCGATGAGCAGGCGCTGCACGAGGTCGCCGTGGTTGAAGCCCGCGAGATCGCGCGCCCAATTGGGCAGCAGCGACATCGAGGCGTGCACACTCAGGCGTTTCATCTGGCGGGCGATCGGCTCCGGCAGCTTCGGGCCGAACGGCGCGGTCAGCAGGAACTCGAAGAAGGTCCTGGTCTGCTCGTTGACGGCGAGGTTCGGGCGCATCGCCTCCACGTAATCCAGGAGATCCGCGTAGGTCTCGGGGATGTCGCCCGCGCCGCCGAGCCGCCCGATGATCGCCTGCTCGGCGAGATACTGGTCCCGCTCAGCGACGCTCAGTGGCCGGCAGTAGCGGTCGTACGCGAGCATGATCCCCCACGGGATGCAGGTGTGGACCCAGCCGATCAGCTCGGGATCCATCGCCCGGAACGGGACGCCGTCGGGGCGGACCCCGTTGACCCGCTCATGCATGCCGCGCACCGCGCTGATCATGTTCTCGGCGGCCTTCGTGCTGCCGTAGGTCGTCGTGATCACGTAGCCCGCGGTCGTGCGCGCGCGCTTGAAGGGCTCTTCGCGGTATGACGACATGTCGTGCACCCCGGCCATGACCGACGGGTGCATGATCTCCATCGGGATGGCCGCGGCCGCCGCGATGCCCACGGACGCGACATCCCCGTGGATCCGCCACGAGATGCTGTCAGGGCCGAGGAGCCCCGGATCACCCGCAGGGCCCGCGAAGAGCCGCGGGTTGTCGTGGGCGCCGGTGATTGCCGTGTAGTCGTCGACGATCCGCTGCTTGATGGGGTTGCGCATGGACCACCCTGGTTGCTGTGGTACGAATTACAGTCGAACCGTACCACCACTACCTGCGGCGCTGTCAAATGAGCCCGAGACGCGGGGCCTCGCCGTCCCGCAGTGCGGCAGCCCGCTCGGCCAGCGTGTCCGTGAGCACCGCGTCGCGCAGATCAGCCATGAGGCGGGCGACGTACGCGAGGTTGTGGAGCGTCACCATCCGCAGCCCCGAGATCTCCTTGTGGCGGACGAGGTAGCGCAGGTAGCCGCGAGTCATGCCCGCCTCGCACACGGGACACGGACAGCCCTCCATAAGCGGCTCCTCGCTCTTCTCCCAGCGCTTGGGGGTGATATCGAGCCGCCAGCGCTTCTCCGGATCGGGGACGACCGCGACCCCGTGGCGCCCGAGCCGCGTCGGCATCGCGCAGTCGAACGTGTCGATCCCCAGCTCGACACCGCGGATGAGATCGTCGACATCGCCGATCCCGAGCAGGTGCCGCGGGCGCGGGTCCTCGCCGAGCGCCGCGGTCGACCAGTCCACGACCTCGTACATCTGCGCCTTGTGGTC
Source organism: Solirubrobacteraceae bacterium (assembly GCA_016462625.1). Next base: position 1,850 of record JAEMSV010000080.1, read on the forward strand.
GCCGAGCGAGCCGCCGATCGCGATGCCGGGGACCGGCCGCGCCATGACCTCCTGCGTCGACTCGACGCGCAGGTCCTCGTAGACGCCGCCCTGCACGATCCCGTAGACCATCTGGTGCTCGGGGCCGTTCTCGGTGTGCCACTCGAGACAGCGGTCCAGCCAGCGGTGGGTGCGCTCGGTCGAGCGCGCGGTGTAGTCACGCGAGACGTTGAACGGCGTGCACTCGTCGAACACGAGCGCGAGGTCGCTGCCGAGCGCCGCCTGGATCTCCATCGACGTCTCCGGGCCCATGAACTTCTCGGCGCCGTCGATGTAGGACCGGAAGCGCACACCCTCCTCGGCGATCTCGAGGATCCGGCCGGCGCGCTCGCTGCCCGACGGCGCGCGGCCCTTGATCTCGTCGGCCACCGTCCCGTAGCCCATCGAGAAGACCTGGAAGCCGCCAGAGTCGGTGACGATCGCGCCGTCCCAGCGCATGAACTCGTGGAGCCCGCCGAAGTGCTTGATCAGTTCGTGCCCCGGCGCGAGGAAGAGGTGGAACGTGTTCCCCAGCACGATGTCGAAGCCGAGCGCCCTGATGTCGCGCGGCTCGAGTCCCTTGACCGTGCCCTTCGTCGCCAGCGGGACGAAGCCGGGGGTCCGGACGTCGCCGTGGGCGGTGTGCAGGATGCCCGCCCGCGCGCGGGTCTTCGGGTCGCGGTGGAGGATCTCGAGGGCGCTCACGCGGCGCGACGCTAGCGCACCACCACCGAGGGTGAACGTCCGATCGGTGCCCCTATAGGGGTACCGATCTGACGTTCAACGGGTCAGGACTCGCAGCAGCTCTCGCCGGCGGCGGCGCCGACCTGCGGGAGCACGCGCTCCCAGAGCGACGCGAACTGCGCGAGCTCGCTGTCGTCGAACGCGCCGAGGAAGAGCGTGCGGACCGCGGCGAGATGCGTGGGGCGCGCCTCTTCGAGCCGAGCGCGACCGGCCTCGGTCAGGCACGCGAACGAGCCGCGCGCGTCGTCCTCGCAGGCACAGCGCTCGAGCAGGCCGTCCTTCGCCATGCGGTCGACCAGGCGGGTCAGGCCGCTGCGGCTCAGCAGAATGCCGTCGGCGAGGTCGCACATGCGCATGCGCGCGCCCTCGTTGTTGGCGACCTGGACGAGCACGTCGTAGTGCGTCAGCGGGAGGCCGTGCGCGGCTTCGAGGTTCGCGTCGAGCGCCTTCACCAGCGCCGCGTGGACGCGAAGCATCCCTCGCCACGCCCCGAGCTCGAGCTCGGAAAGCGCCTCGTCCTGGGCAGGTCGTGGAACGGTTGCCATGCTCCATCCGAGTGTAGCCGCTTGTGATTGCACCGGCAATCACTCTGCGGTATAGTTGCATGTACAACTACCTCGGAAGGAACAGGATGGCACTGGAAGGGCTCCACCACATCACTGCGATCACGGCCGACGCGCCGCGCAACGTGGACTTCTACGCCCGCGTCCTCGGTCTCCGCCTCGTCAAGAAGACGGTCAACTTCGACGCGCCCGACGTCTACCACCTCTACTACGGCGACGAGACCGGCCACCCCGGCAGCATCCTCACGTTCTTCGAGTTCCCGAACGCCGCACGCGGCCGTCATGGCGACGGCATGGCCTACCGGATCGAGTGGCGCGTGGCGAGCGCCGAGACCCTGACGTTCTGGGCCGAGCGGCTCCAGGCCGAAGGCGTCGAGTCCCAGCGCGAGGGCGACACCCTGCGCTTCGACGACTTCGAGGGGCTCGAGCACGCCCTCGTGATCGACGCCACCGACGACCGCCCGCTCCAGGCGGCCGCCGTGGACGTCCCGGCCGAGCACCAGCTGCGGGGCTTTGCCGGCGTACGCGCCTACGGCGACCCCGAGCCCAGCCGGCGCCTGTTCGAGGCGACCGGCCTGACCGAGCGCGAGCCGGGCACCTGGGAGGCCGCGGGCGTCGACCGCCGCGGCAGCGTCGCCTGGGACACCGCTCCGGGCCCGGGCATCCAAGGCGCCGGCACCATCCACCACATCGCCTGGTTCGCGGCCGACGACCCCGAGCTCGACGCGTTCCGCGCCACGGTGCGCGAGGCCGGCGGGCACCCCACCCCGATCATCGACCGCCAGTACTTCCACTCGGTCTACTACCGGATCCCGAGCGGCGTCCTGTTCGAGCTGGCCTCGGGCGACATCGGCTTCGACGTCGACGAGCCGATCGAGTCCCTAGGCGAGGCGCTGAAGCTCCCGCCCCAGCACGAGCGGCTGCGCGAGCACCTCGAGCAGATCCTCACGCCCCTGCCCAACCCACGCGCCCAGAAGAGCGAGGTCCTCTAGATGGCCAACGACGCACTCGTCCAGGTCGAGCGGCCCGCCGCGGGGACGCCCGAGGGCGCGCTGATCCTGCTGCACGGCCGTGGCGCCGACGAACACGACCTCCAGCCGGTGCTGAACGCGCTCGACCCCGAGCGGCGGCTGGCCGGCCTGACCGTCGGCGGTCCGCTGTTCCTGCCGCCGGGCGGTCGCCACTGGTACATCGTGCCGCGCGTCGGCTACCCCGACCACGACACGTTCACCGCCACCTACGCCCAGCTGACCGCCCACCTCGACGGGTGGCTGGCCGAGCAGGGCCTGGACTGGTCGCAGTCCGTCATCGGCGGGTTCTCCCAGGGCGCCGTCATGTCCTACTCCGTCGGGCTCGGCCCGGGCCGCCCCTCCCCCGCCGGGATCCTCGCGATGAGCGGGTTCATCCCCGTGGTGGACGGCTGGCACGCCGACCTCGACGGCCGCGCCGGGCTCCCGGTGCTCATCGAGCACGGCCGTCAGGACCCGATCATGGAGATCGGCTTCGGACGCCGGGCGAATGACGCGCTCTCGGCCGCCGGGCTCGACGTCACCTACCTCGAGACCGACGCCGCGCACCACATCGATCCGCGCACCGTGCCGGACCTGCAGCGCTGGGTCCGCGACCGAATCCCCGCGCGGGCCGTCTGACGCTCACCCCGACGGCGGAGGCGTGGTCTCGGTCGGCTGCGTCTCGGTCTGCGTCTGCGTCTGGATGGTCGCCGCGGCCGGCGCCGGCGCGGTGACCGTCTGAGGTGGAGCCGCGGTCACCGTCTGCGGCGGCGCGACCGTCACCGTTCGCTCCGTCACGGTCTGCTGCTGGGTCACCACGGTCGTCGTCTGTGACCGCGTCACCGTCTGCGTCTCCGTCGGTGCGGCATGCTGGTCGCGCGGCACGAGCTCACCGTCCCCGCCGGCGGCGCGGTCGACGAGCACGTAGATCCCGATCCCGATGACGAACGCGATCGTCGCGGTGACCGCCACGATCCGGATCTCGCGCCCGCGATCGGATGGCGGCCCGGTGACCGGTCGTGGTCCGGGCGGTGCGAGATCCGGCAGCCGCGCAGCGGGTCTCCGCAGGATCTCGGTGACCACCGCGACGATGACCGGCGTCACGGCCGCGCCGATCAGCGTTCCCACGCCCCACGCCCGGGACACGACGAACGCCGCGCACGCCGACGCGGCCGACGCGATGACAATGGTGAGGAGCGAGATGCCCTCACGCGGTGGACGGTTCGGGGCCGGCACGCGGCCCAGGCTAGACGGCCGCTCAGGTGAGCAGCGAGCGGCCCGTCATCTCGACCGGCTGCTCGATGCCCAGGAGCGCGAGCGCCGTGGGCGCGACGTCCGCGAGGACCCCGCCCTCGTGGTCGAGCTGCGCGCCCGCGTCGGTGACGATGAACGGCACCGGATTCAGCGAGTGCTGCGTGTCGGGCGAGCCGTCGTCCTCGAGCATCTCGTCGGCGTTGCCGTGGTCGGCGGTGACGATCAGCGCGCCACCCGTCGCCTGCACGGCCTCGACGACCCGGCCCAGGTTCGTGTCCGCCGCCTCGACCGCGGTCACCGCCGCAGGAATGACACCTGTGTGGCCGACCATGTCGGGGTTGGCGAAGTTGATGATCGCGAAGCGGAAGCCACCCGCCGTGTTCCAGGCCTCGACAAACTTGTCCGCGGCCTCGAACGCGCTCATCTCGGGCTTCAGGTCGTACGTCGCGACGTCCCGGGGACTGGGCGCCATGCGCCGCTCTTCGCCGGTCTCGGGGACCTCCTCGCCACCGGCGAAGAAGTACGTCACGTGCGGGTACTTCTCCGTCTCGGCGACGTGCAGCTGCGTGCCGCCCGCCTGCGCGACGACATGCGGCAGCGTGACCTCCGGGCGGGCCGGCGGGAAGGCGATCGGGAACGACCAGCTCTCGTCGTACTCGGTCAGCGTCGTGTAGCGCGAGACGACGCCGACGCCGTGCCGGTCGATCTCGGTGAACGCCGGGTCGGCCAGCGCGCGGGTGATCTCGCGCATGCGATCCGGGCGGAAGTTGAACGCGATGACGCTGTCGCCGGGCCGGATCGTCCCCTCGGCGCCGACGCTCGTCGCGGTGATGAACTCGTCGGTCTCGCCGCGCTCGTACGCGGCTGCGGCGGCCTCGGGCGCCGTGTCGACGTGGTGCGGCGCCTCGCCGCGCGTCAGCAGGTCGTACGCCTGCTGGATGCGGTCCCAGCGCGAGTCGCGGTCCATCGCGAAGTACCGGCCGATGACGCTCGCGACACGGGCGTTCCCGGCGCGGGCGCACCAGGCCTGCACGTCGGTCAGGTACTGCGTGCCGCCCGTCGGCGACGCGTCGCGGCCGTCGGTGAAGGCGTGGATGACGAGGTCCGGGACGCCCAGCTCGGCGCCGAGGCCGATCAGCGCCTCGAGGTGCTCCTCGGACGAGTGCACGCCGCCGTCGGAGACGAGGCCGATGAGGTGGACCCGGTCCGCGCCGGTCATCGCCGCGCGCAGCGTGTCGTTCGCGGCGAGCGCGCCGTTCGCGACGGCCTCGTTGATCCGCGTGAGGTCCTGCTTGACCACGGCCCCGGCCCCGAGGTTCATGTGGCCGACCTCGCTGTTGCCCATCTGCCCGTCGGGCAGCCCGACCGCGGCCCCGCACGCCGTCAGCTGCGTGTGCGGGTAGCGCGCCCACAGATCGTCGAACACCGGCGTGTTCGCCAGCTCGACGGCGTTGCCGGGACCGGCCGGGGCGAGGCCCCAGCCGTCCAGCACCACGAGACAGACCTGTGGGAAGTGGTCGGCCATCACTTCACGGCATCGATGATGTCCGCGAACCCTTCCGGGTCCAGCGATGCGCCGCCCACCAGGGCACCGTCGATGTCCGGGAGCGCGAGCAGCTCGCCCGCGTTCGAGCCCTTCACCGAACCGCCGTAGAGCACGCGCACGACCTCGGCCGCATCCGGCGCCTTGTCGGCGACGAGCGCGCGCACGAACGAGCACGCGTCCTGCGCGATCTCGGGCGTCGCGGTCTTCCCCGTCCCGATGGCCCAGATCGGCTCGTACGCGATCGTCACCTCGGCGACCTGCGCCGGGGTCAGGTCGTGGAGTCCCTCCTGGACCTGGTGGCGGAGCTTGCGCTCGGTGTCGCCCGCGTCCCGCTCCTCCTCGGTCTCGCCGACGCAGAGGATCGGCTTCAGGCCGGCGGCCAGCGCGGCCGGCAGCTTCTGCGCGAGTGCCTTGTCGGTCTCGCCGAAGTACTGGCGGCGCTCGGAGTGGCCGAGAACCACGCCGTGCACGTCGAGGTCGGTGAGCATCGGGGCGCTGATCTCGCCGGTGAACGCGCCCGAGTCGGCCTCGTGCATGTTCTGGGCGAAGACCTCGATCCGCGAGCCGCGGGTTGAGTCCACGCAGGCGGTCAGGGCGGTGAAGGGCACACAGATCGCGACGTCCACGCCGTCGGCGGCGTAGATCCTCGGCAGCAGGCCGGAGATGAAGTCTTCCGCCTCCTCAACCGTCTTGTGCATCTTCCAGTTGCCCGCGATGAACGGGGTGCGGCTCATGCCAGTGCCTCCACGCCGGGCAGCTTCCGGCCTTCGATCAGCTCCAGGGAGGCACCGCCGCCCGTGGAGACATGGGTCACACGATCTTCCAGCCCGAACTGCACCACGGCCGCGACGGAATCGCCGCCGCCGACGACGGTCGTGCCCGGGCAGTCCGCGACGGCCAGCGCGACCTCGCGCGTGCCTTCGCTGAAGGGCTCCAGCTCGAACGCGCCCATCGGGCCGTTCCAGAACACGGTCGCGGCTCCGCGGATGATCTCCGCGTACGCGGCCGCCGTCTTCGGGCCGATGTCCAGGCCCATCCAGCCGTCCGGGACGTCCAGGCCGTCGAGGTCCTGGGTCTCGGTGTCGGCGGAGAACTCGCGGCCGAGCCGCAAATCGATCGGCAGCTTCAGCTTGTCGCCGCCCTCGGCCAGGGCGCGGGTGGCGGGCTCGATGCCCTCCTCCTCGCACAGCGAGTTGCCGACCGCGTGGCCCTGGGCCTTCGCGAACGGGAAGCCCATGGCGCCGCCGATGATCACGGCGTCGGCGACCTGCAGGAACCGGTCGATGACGCCGATCTTGTCGGTCACCTTCGCCCCGCCGACGATCGCCACGAGCGGGCGGGCCGGGTCGGACAGGATCTTCGTCAGCGTCTCGACCTCGCGCTGGAGCAGCAGGCCCGCGGCCTTGCGCTCCACGAGATGCGCCACGCCCTCGGTCGACGCATGCGCACGGTGCGCCGCGCCGAACGCGTCGTTGACGTAGACGTCGGCGAGCGCCGCGAGCTGCTTGGCCAGCTCGGGGTCGTTCGTCGTCTCGCCCGGCTCGAACCGGACGTTCTCGAGCAGCAGCACCTCGCCGTCGGCGAGCTTGGCGACCTCGGCCTCGACCTCCGGGCCGACGACGGCGTCCGCGAGCTGCACCGGCGCGTCGAGCAGCGCCGCGAGCCGCAGCCCGGCGGGCTTGAGCGAGAACTTCTCGTTCACCTCGCCCTTCGGGCGGCCGAGGTGGCTGACGAGGACGACCTTCGCGTCCCGCTCGCGCAGCCACTCGATCGTGGGCAGCGCGGAGCGGATGCGGGTGTCGTCGGTGACGTTGCCGTCGTTGTCCAGCGGGACGTTGAAGTCGACGCGGACCAGCACCCGCTGGCCCGCGACGTCCCCGAGATCGGAGAGGGTCCTCACGAGACGGGCGCCGGCACCAGGACCTTCTGCACGAGGTCCACCACGCGGTTCGAGTAGCCCCACTCGTTGTCGTACCAGGAGACGACCTTCACGAGCGTGCCGTCGATGACGTTCGTCAGCAGCGAGTCGAAGATCGAGCTGTGCGGATCCGTGACGATGTCCGACGAGACGATCGGGTCCTCGGTGTAGGCGAGGATGCCCTTCATCGGGCCGTCGGCCTGGGCCTTCACCGCGGCGTTGACCTCCTCGACCGACGTCTCGCGCGAGGCGACGAACGTCAGGTCGACGACCGAGCCGGTCGGGACGGGGGCGCGCACCGCGAAGCCCGACAGCTTGCCGTTGAGCTCCGGCAGCACGAGGCCGACGGCCTTCGCGGCGCCGGTCGAGGCCGGGACGAGGTTCGTCGCGGCGGCACGGGCGCGGCGCAGGTCGCTGTGCGGCGCGTCGAGCAGGCGCTGGTCGCCCGTGTACGCGTGGATCGTCGTCATCAGGCCGCGCTCGATGCCGATCGCGTCGTTGAGCGCCTTGGCGAACGGCGCGAGGCAGTTCGTCGTGCACGACGCGTTGGAGATGACCGTGTGGAGCTCGGGGTCGTACTTGTCGTCGTTGACGCCCAGGACGAGGGTGATGTCCTCGTTCTTGGCCGGCGCGGAGATGATGACCTTCTTGACCGAGCCGCCGAGGTGCGCCTTCGCCTTCTCGGCGTCGGTGAAGAAGCCCGTCGACTCGATGACGACCTCGGCCCCGAGGGACGCCCAGTCGATGTTCGCCGGATCCTTCTCCTCGAAGACCTTGATGTGCTTGCCGTCGACGATGAGGCCGTTGTCGTCGACCTCGACGGTGCCCGGGTACGGGCCGAGGATCGAGTCGTACTTGACGAGGTGACCGAGCGTCTTGTTGTCGGTCAGGTCGTTGACGGCGACGAACTCGATGTCGGCGTTCGCGGCCTTGGCGGCGCGGAACACGTTGCGGCCGATCCGGCCGAAGCCGTTGATGCCTACCTTGACGGGCATGGGGTCAGGTGCCTCCTGGGCGATCTCGCGAGGGCGGGCGCAGGCGGAGTGGGGCACTGCCCGCGCGCGTGGCGAAATCTACCGACTGGACGGGGGAAACGGCTTGCGCCTCCCCCGCCCCGGCCTCAGGCCTATCAGCAGTAGCTCAGCGAGGCGCTGATCGAGAGCGCGACATTGACCGACGTGATCGCGCCCGCGTTTCCGGCTCCGTCGAACGGCTGCACGCGATACGTGTAGCGCCCCGGGATCGGCGGTGACGGGAGCGTCAGGTTGAACCGGCTGCTCCCGCGCGGGATCAGATAGGAGAAGTTCCCCGCCGCCCCGAGTGGGCCCGTGCGCGCCAGCTTGATCACCGAGAGCTCCGAGGCCGTCACCAGCATGTCCGGGCGGTCGACGCGCCTGAAGGCGGAGATGGCGCACTGCCGGACGCTCCAGCGCCCGGTCGTGGTCGTGACGCTCGAGAGCACCGGTGTGGTGGTGTCGACGGGCGTCGCCGCCGGGGCGTACCCGAGGACGATCGCCGGCGGGCGGTTCAGCGCGGAGCGCAGCGCGAGGTCGTCGCGGCCGTCACCGTTGACGTCACCGATGGGCAGCGCCTCGAACGAATCCATCTCCGACTGCAGCTGCAGCGCGGGCGGCGTCGCGGAGAACACCGGCTGGCGCCCGACGAACGGCGTGCCCGACCCGTGCCCGAAGACGACGCTGCCGAACGGCGGGCGAGCCACCGGCTGCGGCGCGCCCGCTGGCGGAGCCGACCAGGTCCTGATACCGCCGGTGACGGCGAGGTCCGGCGCGCCGTCTCCGTTGACGTCTCCCGCGTACGTCGCGGATTCGGGGGCATCGGGGAACGGATGGGATCCCGCTGCCCCGGGCACGACCACCGGCGTCGTCGTCGCGCGGCCATCGACGATCGTCGTCCCGTACTGCGAGCCGAACAGGAGGTCGTCCTTCCCGTCGCCGTTCAGATCTCCCCACCGCGACGCGATCGTGCCGGCCGGGGTCGCGCCGGCCGCGCGAATCGCGAAGCCTGCCGTCCCCAGGTCGTTCAGATCCAGCGGCGTCGTGCGCTGCGGTCCCCCGAAGAGGACCCACGCGCCGTCGGCGGTGCTGCCGTCGCGGGTGAACACGAGGTCGTCCCGGTCATCGCCGTTGACGTCGCCGGCCCGGGCGGGCAGCAGCTGTTCCTCCTCGCCGGGGCCGAGCTTCACGAGGTGCCCCGCCGCGCCCGGCGTGGCGAGGCTGACACCGGACGGCGTCCCGGCGGCGCCATAGATGACCGTCACCCGCGCGGTGAAATCCTCGCCACCCTCGAGCCAGTTGACGGCGATGTCGTCGAAGCCATCGCCATCGAGGTCGCCCGCCGACACGGGATTGCTGAGCCGGAGCGTCGCCGCGGAGCCGATGAGGGCCCGCCCCTGCGCCGGTGTGACCGAAGCGAGATCCGTCGTGGTCCCGCCGCGCCCCGGGCCGCCGTACAGCACGTAGCCGAACGGCCGCGCCGTGGTGCCGTTGCGGTAGGTCGTCGCGATCACGTCGCCGCCGCCGTCGCCGTTGACGTCGCCGGCCGCCACCGCGTTGACGGCGACGCCGCCGGACCCGGCCGAGTCGGTGATCGTCCAGACCCGCGGCCCCGGCGACGCGATGTTGACATCCGCCGGCGTCGACGCGCCGAGCACGATCCGCGCGGCCGCGCCCGCGCGGTGAAGCGAGGCGGCGATGTCTCCCACCCCGTCGTCATCGACGTCGCCTGCCGCGACGATGTCGACGCGGTCGGTGACGCCCGTCAGGCGCCAGTCGGCGAGCAGCTCGGCGTCGGCGATCCCGCCGGCCACCGGGAGCGCCGCCGCGTCGGCGGAGGCGGCCTGCCCACCGGAGAGGCACACGAGGGCAGGGAGCAGGAGCAGGCGGCGTTTCATGGGGACCTCACGAGTGCAGACCGGAACGAGCCGGAGGCTACGTCGGCCCGAGACACGCCGCGTGAACGTGATTCACCGCTCAGGGACGCAGAGGTGCTAGCCCACGGAGCTGAATGTCAGCGCCACGGCTCCGACGAACCCGAGGATGAACGTGCCCGTGCCGGCAAGCGGCACCCAGAACGCCTTCTGCCCGCGCGCGAGGCGGACGATCGTGAGCACGAGCGTCGCGGCGAACCCCAGGACCGGCGCCGCCATCGACAGGAGCCATCCGGTGGTGAAGAGGTCGAGGTTGCAGTCTGTGCCCGAGCCACAGCTGTCGGCGCCCATGACGAGGAACAGCCCCATGAACGCCAGGACGGCCGCGATCGCGCCCGAGCAGATCAGGAGGACGATCGACGCGGCCCGGTCGCCCGTCCGCGACGGCTTCGGCGTCAACGCGCGGTCGACTTCTCGACGTCGCGGTGCACGACCTCCACGCGGAGGTCGTCCCGCTCGCCGTACTGCGCGCCGAGATGCTCGGCGATCGCGACGCTGCGGTGCCGGCCGCCGGTGCAGCCGATGGCGACGGACAGGTGTGCCTTGCCCTCGGCCTCGTATTGCGGAAGCAGGAAGTCCAGCAGCGGGATGAGCAGGGCGTAGAACTGCTCGAGATGGCCCTCGCGGCCGACGTACTCGACCACGCGGGGGTCGAGACCCGTCAGCGGCTTGAGGTCGGGCTCCCAGTGCGGGTTGGGCAGGAACCGCACGTCGAACGTCAGATCGGCGTCGCGCGGCGGCCCGTGCTTGAACCCGAAGCTCGACAAGGTCAGCGCGAGCGGCGCGCTCGTCTGGCGCGGCAGGAACTCACTGGCGATCTTGCGGCGCAGCGTGGAGGCGGCGAGCCCGGTGGTGTCGACGACCGCGTCGGCGTACGGGCGGACCGGTTCGAGCAGCGCACGCTCCCGCGCGATGCCCTGCACCACGCTGCCGCTCGGCGCGAGCGGATGGCGGCGGCGCGTCTCCTTGTAACGGTTGACCAGCGTCTGCTCGTCGGCGTCGAGGAACAGCACGCGATGGTGGATCCCCTGGCGCTGGAGCTCGCCGATGACGTCGCGCAGCGGTTCGAAGTGCTCGCCGCCGCGGACATCCGAGACCACCGCGGCGCGTTCGACTTTCGCGCCCTCGTGCATGAAGAGCTCGATCAGGCCGCGGATCATCTCCGGCGGGAGGTTGTCGACGCAGAAGTAGCCGGCGTCCTCGAACACGTTCATGGCCGTCGACTTCCCGGCGCCCGAGAAGCCGGTGATGATCACCAGCTCCTCGAAGACGCCGAGAGGCTCGTCGGACGTGTCGGCGTCGGTCTGAGGGGCCTCGCTGGCGATGCCCGCCACGTTACCGACGAATCCGGTCTAGTTCAGGACGGTGATCGTCTTGGTCACGGGCGCGCTGGTGTTCCCCGCCGCGTCGGTCGCCGTGATCGTGACCTTCCACTGGCCGAACGACAGCCGTGGGCCTCCGCCGGTCCCGAAGCCGTCGAACTCCGCGAACCCGCCGGTCGTCGGCCACAGCTGACGCGTCGTCTGCGTCCCGCCGCCCAGAGTCGGCTTCCAGGCCATCGTCACGACCGCCGGCTCACTGAGATCGAGCTGGTAGCGGTACGGAGCGAGGTTCCCGTTGCGGATGATCGTCGGCGAGAAGTACACGACCCCGACCGACGGCGCCGTGCTGTCCGCCGGCGGTGTCGCAGCTCCGCGGACCACGCCGATCGGTGTCTCAGACGCCGCGAGCCGCGGCAGCAGGTCGCCGATCCCGTCACCCGTGATGTCGCCGGCACCGGCGAGCTGCGAGAAGCCGTTGCTGATGGCCCAGCGCCGCTCGACCCGTACCTGGGTGATGACGGTCGTGCCCGCGGCCGCGCCCGGGAAGGGCTGGTCGAACGCGACGTTCCCGGTGCCGGTTCGGCCGAACGCGACGATGCCCGCCGGCCGCGTCGGCCCGGGACGCAGACCACGGGGGCCGAACGTCGCCTGCAGGGAGTTCGCCCGCAGGAAGACGTCGTCGCGACCGTCGCCGTTGACGTCACCCAGAGGGAGGACCTGGCCGGTGAGATCGGCGTAGGAAGAGCTGAACGTGCGGATCGCCGCGGGGTCGGTGGCGGACACCGATGTCGTCCCGGTGCGCCCGAGGACGACCGTCGGCGTGCGCCGCTGGGTGTCGCCGGGGAACAGCGCGATGTCGTCTCGGCCGTCACCGCTGATATCGCCCACGGCGCGGACGAACACGTCCGTGTCGGTGAGCACAAAGCCCCGCGAGCCCGGCGCGCCCGAGACCGGCCCGAACGACGGCGACCCATAGATGATCTTGTGGCCCGCCACCGTGTCTGCACCGGTGAACCGCAGCAGGATCAGGTCATCGATGCCGTCGCCGTTGACATCGCCGGCCGCCTTCGGCTGCTGGTCGACCCCCACCGCACGGCTCGGCGCCGCCGTGGCCGGATCCACGCTGGAGGGCAGTCCACCACCGAAGAGCACGAAGTACGGCGCGGGCTCGTCGCCCATGTAGATGAGAAGGTCGGCGCGGTCGTCGCCGTTGACGTCCCCGGCGCCCTCGGCGAACACGAAGTGGCCCGTGTCGAGCGCAGACCGCCCGATCCGCACGGTGCGCGGCTCTCCCACCGTCACCTGTCCGCCGCTCGGGCGGCCGTAGACGAGGTACGACCCACCGGCGTTCCCGTCGACCACGATGTCGTCGTACCCGTCCCCGTTGACGTCGCCGACGATCTTCGGGGTCACGAGCGTCTGGCCGGGTCCGACGATCTGCAGCGAGCTCGCGGGGTCCACCGACAGCGTCCCCGACGCCTTTCCGAACAGCACCGTCGGGATCACGACACCACCGTTCGACCGGCCGATGACGATGTCGTCACGCCCGTCACCGTTGACGTCGCCGCCGGCCGCCGCCGGCGCGGAGTACTCCGTGGCGGGGTCGATCCCGAGGTCGAGCGCACCGGGTCCGTTCGGCACGAGCACCTGTCCGGGCGCGAGCGCGGCGTGGGCGGGAACCGCCGCGGAGAGAGACATGAGACAGCTCAGCGCGAGCGTGCGCCTGAAGGTGGACATGCGGGGGGCTCCTGACTCGGGGACAGGCCACATCTCTACTAGACCTTTACGTGAATCGCGTTCAGTTCTCAGGGTCTTCCGGCAGAGTTCCCGCCGCGACGACCCGGTCGCGCCCCTGCTGCTTCGCGGCGTACAGCGCACGGTCTGCGATATCGAGCAGGTGGTCCGCGTTCGCGCAGTTCCCGGGCCCGCACGCCGCGGCGCCGGCCGACGCCGTGACCCGGCCGACGCCGGGGAACGGCGTGTCCGAGATTGCGCGGATCGCCCGCTGGGCCGCGTTCACGGCGGCGACCTCGTCGGCCCCGTGCAGCACCAGCGCGAACTCCTCGCCGCCGACCCGGGCGGCGAGCTCGTGCGAGCGGGCGACGCCGGCGAGCCGGCGCCCGACCTCACGCAGCACCGCGTCACCGACGGGATGCCCGTGGGTGTCGTTGACCTGCTTGAAGTGATCGAGGTCGATCAGCACCAGCCCGCAGGTGCGCTCCTCACGGCGCGCCTCGCTGATGCTGTCGCCGAGGCGCTCGTGGAAGCTGCGGTGATTCGCCAGGCCCGTGACGGGGTCCGTCGTCGCCTGCTGGCGGAGGACCTCCCACGCCTCGGCGTTGCTGATGGCCAGGCCGACGAGCTCGCTGACGCTCTCGAGGCGGTCGAGGAGCGCCTCGTCCAGCGCATCGGGATCGCGCGAGGCGAGCCCGAGGACGCCCCAGAGCTTGCCGTGCACCCGCACGGGGGCCGACCCGCCGACCCGGAAGCCCCGATCGGCCATGAGCTTCGAGGCGCCCACGCCGTCATAGGACTGCATGGCCGGGCGACCCGTCTCGCGCACCTGCGCCATGGTCATGCTTCCATCGAGGTCGAACGTCCGGACGTCCGTCGGCGGTCCGCTCACCGCCAGGAGCTCCGCGCGGCCGTCCTCGAGGAACCGCGCCAGCCCGACGTCGTCGATGCGGAAGATCTCGTGGATGGTCTGGGTGACCCGCTCGGCGACCTGCTCGAGCGTGCTCCCGTCGGCGGCGACCTTGGCGATCTCCTCGATCGCGTGCCCGATCGTGGCGCCGCGCCGCTCCTCGGTGACGTCCGTCGCGACGACCACACCGCCGATCACTCGGTCCAGATCGTCGCGCACCGGGCCGACCCTCATGCTCAGGACGCGGTGGCCGACCGTCCCGTCCCACACCGACTGCTCGCCCGCGAGGGCGAGCCGGTAGTGCGGCTCGATCGTGACAACCAGGGCGGGATCGACCGCCTCGAACAGCGTCCGGCCCTCCAGCGTGGTGCGGTCGTGGCCGAAGAGGGCGAGCGCCTCGCCGTCGGCGACCACGTAGCGCATGTCGCGATCGAACAGGACGATGAAGCCGTTGGGAAGGTTGCGCACGATCGAGCGGTAGCGCTCGAGCTGGCCGGACGTCTCTCGGTGGGCCTCAACGCGTGACGTGATCTCCGTCACCAGCACGTAGAAGCCCTGTACGCGACCGTCCACGAGGTCTGGGATGTAGGACACCTGGACGTCGCGCGAGACGCCCTTGGCGTCGAGCAGCGTCCGATCGAACGTGCTCTGCTCGCCCGCCAGTGCCCTCTGCGACGGGACGATGTTCTGCTCGTACAGCGCGTCCCCGAGGAGGTCGCGCAGGTGCATGCCCTGGATCTCGCGCGGCCCGATGCCGAACCAGTCGCGATAGGCGGTGTTCGCCAGTTGGTTGCGCAGATCGCGGTCCCAGTACCCGACCATGGCCGGCAAGCCGTTGACGAGCTCCTGCACGACGGCAGGAGCTGCAGGCTCGGACAGGAGGGCAGGAAAGCCGTGGCGCGCGTCCTCGCGCGAAGAGGCCATGAACGGCGTATCGGGTTCTCGAGCCGAAACCTTGATACCGACCGAACGTCCGTTAGTCGCCGGTTCGGTGCAAAAGTGCGTACAGCTCACGCGCCGTCTTCGCCGGCAGACCGCGCACGCCCTCAAGCTCCTCGCGTGACGCGGCGACCACCGCATCCGGCGATCCGAAGTGGTTCAGCAGCGTCCGCTTGCGCACCGGCCCGATGCCCGGCAGGTCGT
>JAEMSV010000081.1:0-1887 GCA_016462625.1 Solirubrobacteraceae bacterium
TCGGACGCGGCCCCGGTCAGCCGTCGTGGTCGCCCGACGGCACGCGGATCTACGTGGCCGATCGCGCGTCACGCACCATCTCGGTCGTCAGCACGCTGCGTCATCGCCGGTTGACCAGCGCCCGCGTCTCGGACCGGCGCCCGCTCCACATCGCCGTGCAGCCCGGACTCGCCCGGGTCCCCGGCACGGAGGCCGCGGACCTGCTGCGCGGCGGCCGCTCCCGGGACCTGCTCGACGGCCTCGGCGGCGACGACGTCCTCCGCGCGCTGCGCGACAACGACATCCTGCGCGGCGGGGACGGCAACGACCGCCTCGAGGGCGGCTCCTACGACGATCTGCTGCGCGGCGGCGAGGGCAACGACCTCCTCCTGGCCGGCTCGGGCAACGACCGCAGTCGCGGCGGCGCGGGCAACGACGCGATCGACGGCGGCACCGGCAACGACCGCGTCGACGGTGAGGACGGCGACGACAAGCTCGACGGCGGTGATGGCGATGATCGGATCTACGCGGGCTCGGGCAACGACGAGATCGTGGAAGACGGCTTCGGCAATGACTCCCGGCTGTTCGGCGGCCCCGGCGACGACCTGATCCGCGGCGGCCGCGGCTCGGACCGCATGATCCGGGGCGGCGACGGCAACGACAGGCTCTACGGCGAGAACGGCACGGAGAACATCGACGGCGGCGACGGCGACGACCTCGTCGACGGCGGCGGTGCACGCGACCTGCTCGCCGGGAACGACGGGCGGGACACCATGCGCGGCGACAGCGGCGACGACCTGCTCGAAGGCGGCCCGCAGGCTGACACTCTCGACGGCGGCTCGGGCGCCGACGAGCTCGACGGCGGCGACGGCGCGGACAGCATCGTGGCCGGCCCCGGGCAGGACGAGGTGCGCGGAGGCGACGGCGACGACACCATCCGCGTCGCCGACGAGAACCTCGACACCGTCGACTGCGGGCTGGGCGATGACACGGTCGTCGTCGAAGAGACCGTCCCGTTCCGCGACGCGCTCATCGGCTGCGAGACCATCCTGCGCGCGGCGCCGGAGGCCGCGACGGATCTCGCAATCGTGAACATCGTGCGCGGCACCCGGGGGAACGACCTGCTGCGTGGAACACCGGGCGATGACTCGATGTTCGGCAAGGCCGGGCGCGACCGGATGTTCGGGGGCGCCGGCGACGACTACGTCGACGGCGAGTACGGCGACGACGAAATGCACGGCGGCCCCGGGGCGGACACGCTCGCGGGCCGCTCGGCGGACGACACCATCTACGGCGACGGCGGCGATGACCGCATTACGGGCGACAGGGGCATGGACGACATCTGGGGCGGCGACGGCGACGACGAGATCTTCGGGAACCTGGCGCCGGACGTGATCCACGGCGGGCACGGCAACGACCGGATCAACGTGGTGCGCGGGGAGGACGACCGCGTGTTCTGCGGTCCGGGGCGGGACACCGTCTTCGCAGACCCGAGCGATCGCGTGGCCCGGGACTGCGAGCTGGTGCGCCGATGACCGACGACGAGCTCCAGCTGCTGCGCGCCGCGCTGCGCGCCCGGGAGAAACGTGTCACCGAGCTCGAGCGGGCCCTGCATCACCAGGGCATGTACGACCCGCTGACGGGGCTGCCGAACCGCGAGCTGCTGCTCGACCGGCTCGACCGCGCGCTCGCGCTCGCGCTGCGCCAGCCGACCGTGACCGCCCTCATCCAGATCGACGTCGATCGCTTCGGCCGGCTGAACGACTGGCTCGGCAGCGAGGGGGGCGACGCGGCGCTGGTCGAGCTCAGCCGGCGGCTTCAGGCCGTCCTGCGGCCCGAGGACACGCTTGCCCGGGTCGGCGCCGACGAGTTCGCCGTCCTGTGCGTGCAGCTCGAGTCCGAGCGCTC
>JAEMSV010000081.1:1987-16953 GCA_016462625.1 Solirubrobacteraceae bacterium
GGGTCGGCGCCGACGAGTTCGCCGTCCTGTGCGTGCAGCTCGAGTCCGAGCGCTCCGTCCACGACGTCGCCACACGGCTCCTGGGCACGCTCGAGCAGCCGATGGGCGCGGGGGACCGCGAGTTCGTCCTGACGGTGAGCGCGGGCGTCGCGCTGGCCCGTGACGGGCACCGTCGCCCCGGGGACCTGCTCGCAGACGCCAACAGCGCGCTGGACCGGGCCAAGCGCCGCGGCGGGATGCGCCACGAGCTGTTCGACGCGCAGATGCGCGAGCGCCTCGTCGACCGCCTGCGGATCGAGAACGAGCTGCGCGGCGCCCTGGAGCGCGACGAGCTCCAGCTCGAGTACCAGCCGATCGTCAACCTCCGCGACGGGCGGCTCGTCGGCGTGGAGGCGCTCATCCGCTGGAACCACCCGCGGCTCGGGCTCATGGGTCCCGACTCGTTCGTCGACATCGCGGAGGAGTCCGGGCTCATCCGGCCGCTCGGCGCGTGGGTCCTCGACCAGGCCTGCGCGCAGGTCGCCGCCTGGCGCGTGGACCATCCCGAGCAGGACATCGAGCTCGCCGTCAACCTGTCGGCCCGGCAGCTGGACCGGCCCGACGGGCTGGAGGCGACGGTGCGCGAGGCGCTGGAGGCCACCGGCCTGCCGCCGCACCTGCTGGCCCTGGAGATCACCGAGAGCGCGCTGATCGACGACGGCGACGAGGAGGCCGCCGGGGCCGCCCTCGGCCGGCTGCGCCAGCTCGGCGTGCGGCTCGTCCTCGACGACTTCGGCACCGGCTACGCGTCGCTCGCCCAGCTCAAGCGCCTGCGCTTCGACGCGATCAAGGTCGACCGCTCCTTCGTCGCCTCGCTCGGCCACGCCGACGAAGGCGAGGACGCGCTGCTGGTCGCGGCGATCGTCCACATGGCGACGGCGCTCGGGCTCACGGTGGTCGCCGAGGGCGTCGAGAGCCCGCGGCAGCTGCAGCGGCTGTCAGCCCTGCGATGCGCGCAGGGCCAGGGCTTTCACTTCGCCCGGCCGCTGACGCCGCGGAGGTTCCGCGAGCTGCTGGCCAACCCGCCGGCGTGGGCGCCGTCCTGAAGCGCGTCCAGGACGGAGCGGAGCTCGGCGAGGCCGAACGGCTTGAGCAGGAAGGCGTCGGCGTCGAGGTGCTCCAGGCGCGCGCGGTCGTGCCACGCGATCGAGCAGATCAGCAGGCGCGCACCGGGCGATGAGCACCGCGCGAGGCCGATCGCGCCGGGCCCGTCGAGCACCGGCTCGATCATGATGATGTCCGCGTCACGCTCGACGACCTCGTGCCCGATGCGCTGCAGCAGACAGGTCAGGAGCTCCCGGGTCTCGGGGTCCGGTTCGCTGAGACAGACACGTGCCATGGTCGTGAAAGGGTCGGCCCATCGGGCGTGACCGACGGGGCCAGTTGGTATGAAAGCCGTGTGAAGGATGCGCGCGTGCTCGTCGTCGACGACGATCCAGATGTCCGGGGGCTCCTTCGAGAGATGCTCGAACGTGCCGGCTGCCTCGTGCGCGAGGCACGCGACGGCCGTGAGGCCCTGAAGCTCCTGTACGACGCGCGGCCGGACATCATCCTGCTCGATGTCGCCATGCCGGACATGGACGGCTGGCAGACGCTGGAGCGCGTCCGCGACCTCACCGATGTCCCGGTGGTGATGCTCACGGCATCCAACGCGGAGCTCGAGAAGGTCCGTGGCCTGCAGGGCGGCGCCGACGACTACGTCACCAAGCCGTTCGGCCGCCAGGAGCTGCTCGCGCGCATCAACGCGCTGCTCCGCCGGGCCGTCGCGCAGCGCCCGCCCGAGCGCGAGACGTACGCGGACGACCTCCTGAACGTCGACGTCGCGAACGCCGAGGTGACCGTCAACGGCACCCTGGTGCAGCTCACGCCGCTCGAGTTCCGGCTCCTGCTCGCCTTCGTGCGCAACCCCGACCAGGTGCTGAGCCGCGACCAGCTGCTCGACCTCGTGTGGGGCGACAGCAGCGCGGTCGCCCCGGACCAGGTCAAGCTCTACGTCGGGTATCTGCGCCGCAAGCTCGAAGGCGCCGTCGCGGACGGCGCGAGCGTGCCGATCGAGACGGTCCGCGGGTTCGGCTACCGCTACCGGCCGGCCTGAGGGACTCCGCCGACGCGGACGGTCTCGTCGGCGAGGTCTGCGCCCTTGGCCACGCGCCGGGTGTAGCGGCGCCCGAGGCTGGGGAAGCGCGCGGGCCAGCGCAGGACCGCGGGGTGGAAGACGATGTCGGCGTCGCTCGTCACCGCGTCGGCGAGCGCTTGCGCCGCGTCCTCCGGCCGGCCGAGTCCTGGCCGGCCGTCGAGCCACGCCCCGGCTCCGGCGAGCGAGCGGTTCTCCTGCGACGCGGGCGTGTCGATCGCCCCGAACGCCACCTCGACGACCCGGACCCCGCGCGGGCGCAGCTCCAGCCGCATGACATCCGTGGCGACGGAGAGCGCGGCCCGTGATGCCGCGTAGTGCCCGAGGTGGGGGAACGGCGAGACGCGTGCCATCGACCCGACGTTCACGATCACGCCGTCACCGCGGGCCACCATGCCCGGGGCAAGTGCCTGCGCGAGCGCAAGCGGCGCCCAGAGGTTGGTCTCGAGGACCGCTCGGGCCTCCGGGTGGTCCCCGACGACCCAGCTCAGGCCCTGGAGGCTTCCGCCAGCGTTGTTCACGAGCACATCGACGCCGCCCAGGGCGGCCTCCGCGCGCTGGGCGAGATCCGCGGCCGCGCCCGCCCGGCTCAGGTCGGCCTGCAGCACGACGGGCGGCGGGGCGCCCACCGCGGTCGCCTCGGCGGCCACCGTCTCCAGCTCGCCGCGCCGGCGGCCGACGAGGGCCAACTGCGCGCCGGCGGCCGCGAGCCTGAGTGCGGCGAGCGAGCCGATGGCGCCGGAGGCGCCGGTGAGCAGGACGGTCTTCCCATGCAGCGTCGTCATCGGATCTCCTGACGTTTCGACCGATCGGTCGAAACGCACAGTAGCGGGTTTCGACCGATCGGTCGATATCATCTCGGCCGTGCCGCGTCGCGCAAGCATCCGTCCGGATGAGCCCGGCCGGGACAAGGTCCTGTCGGCCGCCCTTGAGCTCTTCGGCGAGCGGGGCTACGACGCGACGTCGATCGCGGAGATCGGGGAGCGGGCCGGCATCTCGAAGTCGGTGCTCTACCACTACTTCGGCGCGAAGGCCGGGCTCTACCGCGCGCTGCTCGAGCACGAGAACGCCGACCTCGTCGCCCAGGTCGCCGAGGCGGCCCGCGGGCCGGCGGGCGGGCGCCTGCGCCGCGGCGTCGACGCGTATCTTGCGTTCCTGGCCGACCGTCCGGCCGCCTGGCGCCTGCTTCTGCGCGAGGCGCCGGCCGACCCTGAGCTGCGAGCGTTCCATGCCGACCTGGACCGATCGCGCGAACAGGCGCTCTCCGTGCTTCTCGCGCCCCGCGCGAAGCACGACACGGACGCCGTGCACGTGGGGCTCGTCGCGACCGCGGTCCGGGCGTTCGCGACGTGGTGGCTCGAGCATCCGGACGTCCCGCGCGAGCGGGTCGTCGATGCGATCGCCGCCGTCGCCGCGAGCAGGGCGAAGCTTTAGCGCGCGCGCCCGACCTCGACCGCCGCGACCTCGGCGTCGAGGTCCAGCTCGGGGCGGCTGCGGTACGGCAGGACGATCCGGAAGGTCGTGCCGGCCCGCGCATCGCTCGTGACGTCGATGGTGCCTTCGTGCGCGTCGACGATCGCCTTGACGATGGTGAGCCCGAGCCCGACACCCGGCACCGCGCGGCGCGTGGCGTCCGAGGAGCGGAAGAAACGCTCGAACAGCCGGTCGAGATCCTCGGGCGGGATGCCCATGCCGGTGTCTCGGACCTCGAGGACGGCGTCGCCGCCCTGGTCGGCGAGCGTGATCTCGACGTGACCGCCGTCGGGCGAGAACTTCACGGCGTTGCCGATGAGGTTGTCGAGCATCTGGCCGAAGCGGTCGCGGTCACCCGTCAGCGGGCGCGCGGGCTCGGCGCTCAGGACGAGGCTCACGCCGTTGCCCTCAGCGCGCGGCCGGGCGGCCTCGACGGCTTCGGCGGCGATCTGCCCGAGGTCGACCTGCGTCTGCTCGAGCGACAGCTGGCCGGCCTCGACCTGGGCGACGAACAGCAGGTCGCCGACGAGGCGCAGCAGGCGTCGCGCGTTGCGCTGGACGACCTCCAGGAAGCGCTGGGTGTCGGCGTCGAGCCCGTCGCCGTCGTCGAGGACGAGGTCGAGGTAGCCGATGATCGACGTCAGCGGCGTGCGCAGCTCGTGGCTGACCAGGGCGAAGAACTCGTCCTTCAGGCGCTCGGACTCGCGCTCGCCGGTGATGTCGCGCAGCACGACCGCGCGGCCGAGCAGCGCGCCCGCCTCGTCGCGGACCGGGGCGCTGAAGCGGAGCAGGACGCCGTTGCCGCCCGGGGTGGACAGCTCGTCGCGCAGCTCGCCGTCGGCACCGGCGTCGTCGGGGCCCACCGGCGTGATCCCGGCGGCGCGCAGCTCGCGCATCGCGTCGTTCTCGGCGATGACGTCGCCGGCAGGGGAGAGCAGCGCCAGCGCGTCGGGCGTCGCGTTCAGCATCGCGCCGCTGATCCGGCCCAGGTCGCCGGACTCCTCACGCAGCTCGCTGTGGGCGAGCGCGAGGCCGATCTGCGCCGCGATCCGCTCGGCGGTCTGCAGCTGGCCGGTGGCGAATCCGCGCTCGTCGCCGCAGAGGAGCCAGGCGATGGCCAGGGTGCGGTGGCCGTAGACGATGGGAAGGGCCGCCTCGTAGCGGACGTCGACCTTGCCCTTGGGCCCGTCGACGGTGCGCTGCGCCTCGTGCTCGCCGACGGTCGTGCGGGTATCGCGCCAGGCGCGGCCGGCATGGCCTTGTCCGAACCGGACGCTCGGCAGCACGCCGACGGGCAGACCCCGTGCGGCCGTGGCCGCCGCGGGCGCCTCGGGGTCCCCGACGAAGTGCAGGGTGCCGGCGTCGGCGTGGAGCACGTCGAACAGCAGCTCGAGCGCGGTGATCGCGAGATGGTCGCGATCCTGCTCCGCCGTCAGCAGGTCTGCCGCTCGGTGCAGGAGCTCCACGCGGTCGCGCTGCAGCGCGACTTCGTACCGGGAGGCCTGCAGGTCCGCCTCGCGCTCGGTCAGCAGGAGCTCGCGCCCGTGCACGTCCGCGCGCCGCCAGCCGCCCAGTGCCCACGCCAGGACGGCGATAGCCGTCACGGCGAGCCCGGCGACGGCGATGATCGCGATCAGCTCGCCTTCCATTGCGCCCCCAGTCGGTCGGTCCCGGCCTCGGCCGCCGCGGGCGGCGGGGCCTCGATCTTCGGCTCGTCGGGCGCGCGCAGCACCGCGAGCGGTGTCAGGAACAGGATCTTCACGTCGAGCCAGAGCGACCAGTTCTGGATGTACCAGTTGTCCCACTCGACCCGTTCGGCGAGCGACGTCTGCCCCCGCAGGCCGTGGACCTGGGCCCAGCCGGTGATGCCGGACTTCACGAGGTGACGGTCGTCGTAGCGGTTCAGGGCCTCTCCGAACATCTCCACGAACTCGGGGCGCTCGGGGCGCGGGCCCACGAGGCTCATGTGGCCCATGAGCACGTTCAGCAGCTGGGGGAGCTCGTCGAGGGACGTGCGGCGGATGAACGCGCCGAAGCGCGTGCGCCGGTCGAAGCCCTCCACGCCGCCCGGTGCGGTCCCGGCGCGGGCGACCTTGGCGCGGAAGACGCGGTCGGCGTCCTTGGGGGCCACGCGCATCGAGCGGAACTTCAGGATGTCGAACTCCGCCCCGTCGCGGCCGATGCGGCGCTGGCGGAACAGGACGGGCCCGGGCGACGACGAGCGCACCCCGATCGCGAGCGCGGCGAGCATCGGCGAGAGGATGACGACGAGGCCGAAGGCGATCGCTCGGTCGGACAGATGCTTGGCCGCGAACTGCCAGCCGTGCGGATCGGTCTGGCGCAGCTCGACGAGCGGCATCCCGCCGACGTGCTCGACCCACTGACGGTCGTTGACGTTCTCGAACAGCCGCGGCACGACCGAGACCTCGATGCCCAGGCGCTGGCAGCGGCGCAGCAGGGGCAGCACGATGGAGTCGGGCTCGCGGGTGAAGGAGAAGATGACGTGCTCGGCGCCGGTGCCGACGACGATCTGGTCGAGGCGGTCGGGCGCGCCGAGCAGCGGCGGCAGTCCGGCGAGCCGCTCCCCCGCGGGCGGGTTCCCGTCGACGAAGCCGATCGGGATCAGGCCGAGCTCGGGGGTGTCGATCAGCCGCTCGGCGAGCTGGGTGCCGATCTCTCCGGCGCCGACGATGATCGTGCGCTTGCCGCTGCGGCCGCGGCGGCGCGCGTGGCGGCGCATGAGCCAGAGCACGGTCCGGGCGGCGCCGACCGCGGCGGTCGCGGTGGCCCATGCCCACGCGATGGTCAGGACGTCGGTGCGCGCGGCGCCGGTGATAGCGGCGCCTGCGAGGGCCAAGAGGGCGGCGCCTCCGGCCGAGGAGCCGACGAGGACGAGCTGGTCGCTGAGCGGCATGCGCGCCGGGCGGGCCCCATACATGCCGCGCGCACCCATCCGCATCACCGTGCCGACGATCAGGACGCTCAGCAGGACGATGCTGGTGGCCGACGGCGGGCTCGCGCCGGCCAGCTCGCAGGCGGCGACGACGGCGGCCGCGAGCGCGACCCCGTCGGCGAGGACGCTGACCAGGGTCCAGGCCGCGCCTTCGAAGAGGTCGCCTGCCGGCCGGGGCGGCGGAAGCATCGGGCCCGCCCCCGGCACGGGCGACACGGGAGTGGCGGGAGGCGCCTGTGGATGGTCACCACGCGCAGGAGCGGACCCGCCGGAAGCATCGAAGGGGTCAGGGGTGAACCGGGTGGCCACAGGTATGCAATCGGTTTGACCCCCCTGCTCCTGTAGTCCCGGGACGAAGTCGGCGCGTGACGTCTGCCACGAACATGCTGTCCGAAGCGGACTTCATCCTCTGGCACGGAGAGGTTTGATGTCCCGCGAAAACCCGCACGGAGCGACATCGTGAGGTTCTGGGTCTACAGCTCACCGGCCACCGTGCCGATCACCCCGCACAGCTCATGGAACTGTTGCTGCTTCTCGGCGTGATCTGGCTGATGGTGGGCCTCGGTGTCCTTGGGCTGTGCCTGGCCGCGCAGCGAGCGGACCGCCATGAGGCGTCCGGCCTGCAACGCTCCGTGCACGAGCCGTATCGTCCGTCGCGAATTCCGCGGTCCCGGCACGCGTGCCGCCCGCAGGATCGGCTCCGGAACGCCCGCGCCGGCGCACGGCGTTCGTGGTCAGCATGAGCTGACGAGTCGGACCAGGGGTCGAAACCATTCGGTGAATCCCTGGACGGATGTCGGATGTGTCGGTAGAACTATCGAGCGTAAGCTCGTTGCGCTGCTGATTGACGGATCTGCGGTGTGTCGAGAACAGACATGCTTCGGTTGGGGGGACGCGGCTCGTCCATGAGGGACGAAGCGGCGTCGAGATAAGGGACCGGAGCGAGATGGGATCCACAGGGGAATCGACCTCACTGGGGGGTGCGTCGAGGCGTGGGCTTGGAGACGACGAGTAGAACGACCGAAACGACGAGCGATCGTCGGCACGTCTCCAATGAGCATCCCGCTCCGGCAACGCGCCGGCCCGGGGGCATCGGCGGTATCCGCAGGAGCCGCTCTCAGGGCTGGTTCCGCATGGCCGGCGCGATCTTCGAGGGCCCGGTCAAGGGCGAGATCCGCCGCCGCGAGCACACGTACCGGATCGCCTTGGCGTGGTCCGACGCGCTCGCCACGACGCTCGCGCTGACCGTCGCCATCTTCCTTCTGGGCCGGGACTACGTCTCGGGCCTCACGCTGCTGGCCATTCCGATGGTCGTCGTCGCCGCCAAGATCCTCGGTCTCTACGACCGTGACGAGCTGCTGCTGCGCAAGACGACGCTCGACGAGACGCCGCAGCTGTTCCAGCTCGCGACCATCTGCACGCTCGTGTTCTGGCTCGGCGAGAGCGTCTTCGTCAGCGGGGAGCTCGGGCACGACCAGGTCCTCGGGCTCTGGATCGCCCTCTTCACCTTCGCGATCGTCGGCCGTTGGCTCACCCGCGCGGTGGTCAGCCGGACCACGCGCGAGGAGCGCTGCCTGGTCGTCGGCGGCTCGGACGCCGCCGTCGAGATCGACCGCAAGCTCGGCACCGCACACTCGGTGAACGCGGTCCTGGTCGGGACCGTGCCGCTCGACGAGGGCCACGACCACCGGCGCACGCTGCGCCGCGTCGAGCAGGCCATCGCCGACCGCGACGTGCACCGCGTGATCCTCGCGCCGCGCCAGGCCGAGAGCGAGTACGTCCTCGACATGGTCCGGACGGTCAAGAGCCTGGGTGTTCGCGTGAGCCTGCTGCCGCGGATGTTCGAGGTCGTCGGCTCGTCCGTCGTCTTCGACGAGCTCGACGGCGTGACGGTCCTCGGCGTCCGGAACTTCGGCATGAGCCGCTCGTCGCTGATGATCAAGCGCACGATGGACCTCGTCGGTGCGTCGCTGGGCCTGCTGGTCATCTCACCGCTGCTCGCCGTGCTGGCCGCCGCGGTGCGCTTGGACTCGAGCGGTCCGATCCTCTTCCGCCAGGTGCGCGTCGGGCGCAACGGCGAGACCTTCGAGGTCATGAAGTTCCGCACCATGGTCGAGAACGCGGAGGAGCTGAAGGACGGCCTGCGCGATCAGAACGAGGCCGGCGCACTGTTCAAGATCGAGGACGACCCGCGCATCACCCGGGTCGGCCGCATCCTGCGCAAGACCTCGCTCGACGAGCTGCCGCAGCTGTTCAACGTCTTCCGGGGCGAGATGAGCCTCGTGGGCCCGCGCCCGCTCGTCCTCGACGAGGACAGCAAGATCGAGGGCTGGCGCCGCCGCCGGCTCCACCTCACCCCCGGCATGACCGGGCACTGGCAGATCCTCGGGTCCTCGCGGATCCCGATGCAGGAGATGGTCAAGATCGACTATCTCTACGTGGCGAACTGGTCGCTGTGGACGGACGTCAAGATCCTCCTGCGCACGGTTCCCCACATGTTGCGTCGCGGCGGCATGTAGCTCCTACACGGGACCGGCCGTTTCGTGTACGGTCGCGTTCATGTGGGGAGGGAGGAGCCTTTCACGCGCCGCCGTCGTGGTGTGCGCGCTCGCGCTGCTGGCGCCGGCGACCGCGGGCGCCGACCCGGTGGAGCGGCGGGACGCGCATCTCTCGTCCTTCGACGGGACGCGGATCCTCACGCACTTCTTCCCGGCGGTCGCATCACGCCGTGACGATCACGGCGAGGCCCCGACGGTCATGCTCGGCCACGGCTGGGCCGGGTCGGGCGAGCTGGACGCGCAGGGTCCCGTCACGGGCGTCCCGCGCGCGGGGCTCGGCCGGATGGGCGTTGCGGAGCTCCTGAACGCCGGCTACAACGTCGTGACGTGGGACTCCCGTGGCTTCGGGCGCTCCGACGGGCGGGCCGAGGTCGACCATCCGGCCTACGAGGGGCGCGACGCCCAGATGATCATCGACTGGATCGCCGAGCAGGACGAGGCGCAGCTCGACGGGCCCGGCGATCCGCGCCTCGGCATGGCGGGCGGCAGCTACGGCGGCGGGATCCAGCTCGTGACCGCCGGGCTCGACCACCGGGTCGACGCGATCACGCCCACCATCGCCTGGAACAGCCTCACCAGCGCGCTCGCCCCCGACGGGGACCTGCGCGCGGGCTGGACGAGCCTCCTGCTGGCGAGCGCCCACTCGACGGGCGCGCCCGCCCCGGAGCTGCTGCAGATGGCGCTCGGCACGCTCGCCTCCGGCCGCGTCTCCGATCGGGTGTTCACGGATCTGGCGGCGCGCAGCCCGGGGGACCTCATCGGCAAGATCACCGCGCCGACGCTCATCACGCAGGGCACGGCCGACACGCTCTTCACGCTGCGCGAGGGGGTCAAGAACTACGAGATCCTCCGCGCGGCGGGCACGCCGGTCCGGATGGTCTGGTTCTGCGGCGGGCACGGCGTCTGCCAGGACGAGACCGGCCCGAGCGGGCAGGTCGAGCGGGCGCAGATGGACTGGCTCGACCGCTGGTTGCGCGATCGTCCGGACATCGACACCGGCGCCGGCTTCACGTGGTTGGCCGACGACGGCGTCTGGCGCGACGCGCCTGCGTGGCCGCCCTCGCCCGCGGCGCCGCTGCGCGCGGAGGCGTCGGGACGGCTCTCGCTGCGGATGGGCTACACGTCGGGCTCGGTGATCGCGGCGACGCCGGGGTACGGCGGGCTGCGCATCCCGATCGCCGGTGCGTCCGGGGCCGACACGGACGTCGTCGGTGCGCCCCGGCTGACGCTCCGCTACCGCGGGACGGCCTGGCCGCGGCGCGACACCCACGTCTTCGCGCAGATCGTCAAGACGCGCCCATCGGGCGGGCGCCAGGTCCTGGGCGGGCAGGTCTCGCCCGTCCCGGTCTATCTCGACGGAAGAGAGCGCACGGTGAGCATCGCGCTGGAGCCAATCGCCGCGCGGGTCCCGGCGGGCGGATCGCTCGAGCTGCAGCTCGTCGACTCCTCGACGCTGTTCGACGCCCAGCGGACGAGCGGCGCGCTTACCGCGCGGGTCTCGGTGGAGCTGCCGACGGCCGCCGGGCGCCCCGTGCCCGCCGGTTCGCCCGCACCCGCCGGTTAGCTGAACGTTAGGGTTCGCCTATGAGGAGAGACTGCCTGCGGGCGGCGGGCGCCGCCCTGCTCGCGTGCGCCGTGCTGGCCGCTCCGGCCGACGCCGCCGAGCGCCGCGACACCACCGTGACGTCCTTCGACGGGACGCAGATCAAGACGTTCTTCTTCCCGGCGCCAGCGCTCGCAGCGGGGGAGCGCGCACCCACGGTCCTCAGCGGCCACGGCTGGGGAATGTTCGGTGCACGTTCGGCCGAGACGGACCTCATGGGCCTGGGGGCGATCGGCGGGATCGGGATCGCCGACCTCCAGCGCGCGGGCTACAACGTGGTCACGTGGGACGCCCGCGGCTTCGGCGACTCGACCGGCCGGGCGGAGATCGACAGCCCGGACTACGAAGGGCGTGACGTCTCCGCGATCCTCGACTGGCTCGCCACGCAGCCCGACGCCGAGCTCGACGGTGACGGCGATCCGCGTATGGGCATGGTCGGTGCGAGCTACGGCGGCGGCATCCAGTTCTCGGCGGCGGCCGTCGATCACCGCATCGACGCCATCGTCCCGAGCATCGCGTGGAACACGCTCGAGCGCCCGCTCATCCCCAACGGCGACCTGCGCATGGGCTGGGCGACCGGGCTGCTCAGCATCGTGCGCCCGTTCGGGATCAACCCCGTAGCGCCGCAGGCGTACAAGGACGTCCTGCGCACCGGACGGGTGCGGCAGAGCGACTACGACTGGTTCCTCACGCGCGGACCCGGCGAACGGGTGCGGGACATCACCGCGCCCACGCTCATCCTCCAGGGGACGGCCGACACGCTCTTCCCGCTCGCCGAGGGCGTCGCGAACTACCAGCTGCTCAGGCAGGCGGGGACGCCGGTGAAGATGGCGTGGTTCTGCGGTGGCCACGGCCTCTGCACAACCAATCCCGGCCCGAGTCGGACCATCGGCCGCGCAACGGTCGACTGGCTCGATCGCTGGGTGCGTGAGCGCAAGCAGGTCGACACCGGCGACGGCTTCTCCTGGCTGGCCGACGACGGGCAGTGGCGCAGCGCCCCCGAGTGGCCCGCGCCCGCCGGCGCACCGCTGACGGGTGACGGACGCGGGCGCCTCGGTGTGCGGTTCGGCTACTCCGCGGGCTCCGGCTCGGCCATCGGAGGCGCACCCGCCGCCGGTGGGGTGCGGGTGCCCGTGCCGGTGGCCGGCGAGGCGGACGTCGTCGGTGCGCCGAAGCTCACGCTGACCTACAAGGGCACCGCGTGGCCGCGGCGTGACACCCACGTCTTCGCCCAGGTGGTGCAGGCCGAGGGCCTCGGCGGCGGGAACGTGGCGGGCGGGCAGGCGACGCCGATTCCGGTGCAGCTCGACGGGCGCTCGCGGGCGGTCACCGTCGACCTCGAGATGGTGTCGCTGCACGTGCGGCCCGGGCAGCGGCTCGAGGTGCAGCTCATCGACTCGTCGGCGATGTTCGATCCGCAGCGGACCTCTGGCCGGATCGACCTGCAGGCGCACGTCGAGCTGCCGACGGTCACGGGGGCGCGGATCGCGTCGTCCGAGGGCCCGGCGCCCGGCGGCGCGTTGTAGCCGGAAACGCCCGCCGTATCGACACATTGGCGGTCCCAGGTCGACACCTGGGACCGTTTCACAGGAGTTCACCGAATCCGGCAAGTCGGCGTGGTACCTTCCGCGAAATCGGGCCGGGAACAGCCCCGGCGACAGGTATCGGCACCATCACCGGAGGAACGGCGCACCATGGCCAGCGGCACCGTCAAGTGGTTCAGCGATGACAAGGGCTTCGGGTTCATCACGCCCGACGAAGGCTCTCGCGACCTCTTCGTCCACCACACCGGCATCGTCGCCGAGGGCTACCGCACGCTCGCCGAGGGGGCGCGCGTGACGTACGAAGAAGAGACCGGCGACAAGGGGCCCAAGGCGGTCAACGTGCAGAAGTCCTGACCACATCGCGCTCCGGCGCGCAGACCGCTTGTTCCGAAAGGCCCGCATATGCGGGTCTTTCCGCGTTTCGTGGGATCTGAGCGATCGATCAGGTGTCCAGGTTATGTCGCGCACCGTCATGGCTCATCTGTCCACCCTTCGGCCAACGTTGCGATGAATTGACCTCCCGGACCGATCAGGCCACGGAATGGCCCGTCCGACCGTCATCCTCCACCGCCCGCTCGCGCTCCTCGCGCTGCTGCTCCTTCTCCTGGCCGCCGCCCTCGCCGGGCCGGTCGTCGCGCCGGCCTCGGCCGCCGCGTGTGAGGACACGTTCGAGCTGCCGATCGAGGAGGAGACGGGTGAGGACACCGCGGTCTCGCCGGACGACGAGGTCATCGAGATCCAGCTCGGCGCGCACCGCTCCAAGGCCGTGGCCTACGCCGCGTGTTCGTCGTCCGAGTCCAAGCCGAAGAAGGCGAATCCCAATCCGGGCTTCGGCGTCGTCCCCGGGACAGGTTCGACGTCCCGCCGCGTCTTCGACGAGCGTCGCGACCAGGCCGACCGCGACGCCGACTCGCTCAGCTCCGCGCGCAAGAAGCGCGCGAAGCGCACCAAGACCCGCCGTTAGCCGTCTGCCCCCGGGGTGGTCGCCGAAACGGGAGCGACAGGGACGCTTCGCGGCACACCCCCGAGGGTGGCGACGAGGATCTGGTCGAACCGCGCGCGCTCGACGCGGAGTTGCCGGCCGGTGAAGCGCAAGGTGATCCACCCGACGGCCGCGAGGTCGGCGTCGCGCAGGCGGTCATCCTCCATTGCGAGCCGGCGCGCGTGGGCGTTCCGGCCGTCCGCTTCGAGGACGACCCGCAGCTCGGGCCACGCGAAGTCGGCGCGGTAGCCCTTCCCGCTGAGCCCCCGCAGCCGGTACTCGCAGATCGGAGGTGGGACGGGCAGGGCGTCGATCGCCATGAGCATGTCCTCGGCGAGCGGGCCGACCGTCCTGCGGTTGCGCGCCTCCTGCGGTGCGACCGCGGTCAGGTTGGCGAGGCCGGGATGCCCGGGGTATCGGCCGGAGATCGTGTGGAGTTCGGCGTCCGTGACGAGGTGGAGGTACAGCGCCTCTCCGACGAGACGCTCGAGCGGCCGTCCGCGCAGGTCGGGCGCGATGTCGAGCAGGACGCGGGCGGGCTCGGCCACGGGGATCTGGCGGACGCGGCGATAGGGCAGGACCGTGCGGGTCCGCGAGACCCGCAGCCCATCGATGGAGCGCGCACGGCCGATCGTCACGACGTGGTGCTCTCCGTTCGGCCGTGAGCCCATCGTGTAGAGCTCGGCCCCCGACCACCCGGTGAGCATGGAGCGGCGGGACACGCTCAGGACGGCCGCGGCCCGCCACCCGTCGGCGGTGATGACGGGGCTCAAAGCGAATGCGCGGTAGACGCGGAAGAGCGTCTCGGCCTCCACGCGCTTGCGGATACCGCCGGGCGAGAGACCGGCCGCCAAGATCTCCTCGTACGAGGCGATTCCGTGCCGGCGTGCGCAGCACGCAACGATCCGCTGGGTGGTCGTCGAAACGGGACGGACAGGGAGCTTTCGCGGCACACCCCTGAGCCTGCCGCGCAACGTGCGGCAGGTGTGTGCCGGCGTGTGCCTAGTGCTCGGCGACTTCGCCGTCGAACGGCAGACCGGCCGCGGTCCACGCGATCGCGCCGCCGGCGAGTGACTTCGCGTTCAGGCCCGAGGCGGCGAACGCCTGCGCGGCCATCAGCGAGCGACCGCCCACGCGGCAGGTGAACACGATCTGCTTGTCGGCGGGCAGCTCGGAGGCGCGCGCGCTCAGCTCGGTCAGGTCGATGTGGGTCGCCCCGGCGATCCGGCCGGCTTCCCATTCGGCGGGGCTCCGGACGTCGACGAGGATCGCGTCGCCGGCAGCGACGGCGTCGCGGGCCTGCTCGGGCGTGATCTCCAGGTCAGCGGACATGCGATGCAGGCTAGCTAGCCGAAATTGCGGCGCTCGCCCCGGTAGGTCGGGACGGCACCCTCGAGCGCATCGCCACGCAGCAGGTGGACCTCGTCGAAGCGCTCGCAGAGCTCCCCGGCCTTGGCGTGGCGCAGCCAGACGCGGTCGCCCACCGCGAGGTCGCGGGCCGCGCGCCCCTGCACCGGCGTCTGGACCTCGCCGGCCCCCTCCGTGCCGAGCAGCGACAAGCCATCCGGCAGGTAGGGGGTGGGGAGGCGGTCACGGCCGATCGCGCCGGAGGCGATGTACCCGCCCGAGTACAGCGTCGCGATCTTCGGCGTCGGCCGGCGCACCACGGGCAGGGCGAAG
>JAEMSV010000218.1 GCA_016462625.1 Solirubrobacteraceae bacterium
CCTCCGGATTGATGCCCCCGCCCTGCCCGGCGATGTCCCCGCCCCACGTAAACGAGACGTCACGGCGCCCGATCGGCGCGGTCCGAAAGGTTCCGACCACAGGCTCCGAGCGGACCGCAGGGTTGCGCAGGTCCTCGAGGATGACGCGGTAGAAGGCGTCCTCGCCCGGCGCGAGTCCGGACACCCGGACCTTGCCGGTGCCGTCGCTCGCGGGTCCCAGGACCGGTCCGCGGAAGCGCCGCACGCTGCGAAACCGCTCGGAGCGCGAGACCTCGACGACCATCCGGCTTGGGCGGTCGGCCTTCGCCCAGACGGTCGCGCCGTCGTAGCCGGGGTCTCCGGTCTGCACCCCGAGCGGGAGTTTGGGCCGGTCGCGGAGCCAGCCGGGAACGGTCGCGCTCGCCGGTGACGCGGAGAGCAGCGCGGTGCCTGTGGCGGTCGCGGTCGCGGTGGCGCGGAGGAACGCGCGGCGGTCGTGCAGCTGGTCTGGGGAGGACGCAGGCTTGGTCATGTCGCGGTTGTGCCGCGCGATCGGCGCCCCCTAACCGACGGTCACGGGACCTTCACAGCTCGACCGTCCCGGGGCTCCAGCAGCACGATCGGGATCGTTCGTTCGCCGGCGAGGTCGGCGAAGAACTCGAACCCGGGATAGCGCGCGGCGAGCGCCGGCCACAGCCGGTGTCGCTCCTCGTCTGAGGCGGTCCGTGCCCGGACCGGATGGACCTCGGCCCCGATCTGGACGACCGTGTCGGGGTGCGCCGTCAGGTTGTGAAACCACGCGGGATGCGTCCGCTGCCCGGCCTTCGACGCGACGATGGCGATCGCGCCGTCGACGGCGTTGTAGATCAGTGGGGAGGTCCTCCGCACGCCGCTCTTGGCGCCGACGTGCTCGACGAGCGCGATACGGGCATCCGGGTGGCCGGGGAGATGGCCGCCGATGCGCCCCGCCGTCCGGCGGTACACCCAGACGTGCACCCGCGTCGAGCGCCGGCCGAGGTAGATACCCCGGCGGTTGGCGAACTGCGAGAGGTTGTCGACGATGCCGGTGAGTGGACGCATATCCGCAGGACGACGCAGCCTTCCGCGGTGTGACGGTCGTCAGGCCGGGGCGAGACCGGCCGTCTGCGCCAGCAGCTCGAGCGAGCGCACCCGCCCGGTCACGCTGTCGGCCTGGTGGACGACGATCAGCTCGTCGGCGTCCGCAGTGGCGCGGAACTCCTCGAGATACGTCCCGACGGTCTCGGGCGTCCCGAGCGCGGTGTACTTCAGCATCTGCTCGAGCTGCCGTGCTTGGGGCGTCGCCAGCAGCGCCTCGACCTCGTCATCGTCCAGCGCGCGGCCTGCGCGACTGAAGATCACGCGCGCGACGGTCCGGCGCCGGACCTCGTACTGCCGCCGCGCCTCGTCCTCGGTCTCCGCCGCGAGGACGTTCACCGCCGCCATGACGTACGGGCTGTCGAGCTGCGCGGACGGCTGGAAGCGCTCCTTGTAGATGCCCACGGCCTCCTCGAGCGCCGTCGGTGCGAAGTGCGACGCGAACGCGTAGGGGAGACCGAGGGTCGCGGCGAGCTGCGCGCCGAACAGGGACGAGCCCAGGATGTACAGCGGGACGTTCGTGCCGCGCCCGGGCACGGCGTGGACGTTGGGGATCCGCGTCTCGCCGCTGAGAAATCCCTGGAGCTCGAGGACGTCCTGCGGAAACGTGTCCGCGGCGCCCGGGTCGCGGCGCAGCGCGCGCATCGTGTTCCCGTCCGAGCCGGGCGCGCGGCCCAGGCCGAGATCGATCCGCCCGGGATGCAGCTCGGCGAGCGTGCCGAACTGCTCAGCGATCACGAGTGGCGAGTGGTTCGGCAGCATGATGCCGCCGGCGCCGAGGCGAATGCGCTCCGTGTTGGCCGCGACGTGGGCGATCAGCACCGACGTCGCCGAGGACGCGATCGTCGCCATGTTGTGGTGCTCGGCGTACCAGACCCGCTGGTAACCGAGCTGCTCGGCGCGTTGAGCGAGCCGCACGCTGCCCTCGAGGCTCTCGCGCGCGGTCTCATCCGGCCCGATGCTCGCCAGGTCGAGGATGGATAGCGGCACGGAGAGGGCCATGGATCCAACGTAGCGGCAGTCCTCACACGGCGGCCGAGACGGACGCGGTCTGCCACGTGAACCCGTCCGGGTCGGCGAAGGGCGCGTGGTCGCTCCCGATCACCATCCGCGCCGAGCCCGTGCCGTCGGGCGCGACACCACAGTCCTTCGCCAGCGCCTTCCGGCCGTACAGCGCGAGGGTGATCGCCGACGGCTCGGCGTCGAACTGGGCGTACTTGGCGCCGAAGCTCTTGTCGACGGTGAGGCCCTGGTCGACGTAGAACCGCTTGCTCGCCTTGACGTCCTCGACTCCCAGCAGCAAGACGACGTCTTCGATCTCACGCGTCGCGGGACCGCTGTCCTTCTTCGACGACGACGCGACCTTCCAGATGGCGCCGTCCGGCGCGGACACGACGGCGCCGTACCCCCAGAAGCTCTTCTTCGGCTCCTTCAGCGCCGTGGCCCCGGCGTCGAGCGCGGCGCCGATGAGCGCGTCGACGTTGCCCGGCTGTGAGACCACGAGGGACAGCGAGAACCCGCGGAACCCGGTGGTGGGGGAGTCCGACGCCCGGACGGCGATCTGGTCGCCGAGGCCGAACGCCTCGCGGTAGAAGGACTCGGCGGCCGCGGGGTCGGGCGCCTCGAGGGTGACGGACGTGATGGAGGTCATGCGCCGAAGCTACGCCCGGCCCGCCGCCACCGCTTCTCGATTCCTGATCGCTTGCGCGGCGCGGCTCAGCCGAGCTTCTGGGCCAGCTCGAGGATGATCCCGGCCGGGCCGCGCACGAAGCAGAGCCGATAGATGTCCTCGTAGTTCTCGACGGTGCCCACGAGCTCCGCGCCACGCGCCAGCAAGCGGGCGAGGACCTCGTCGACGTCGTCGACGGCGAACGTCAGATGGCGGATCCCCAGGGCGGTCGTCGGCGCGGCGGGATCGCCGGGCGAAGCCGCGGGCGAGTGGAACTGGATGAGCTCGAGCTGGCTATGGCCGTCGGGGGTCTGCACGAACGCCACGTCGACCTTGACGCCCTCGAGGCCGTTGATGCGATCGACCACGTCGCCCTCGACCGAGGCCTCGCCCTGCAGCTCGAGCCCGAGCTCGACGAAGAACGCGATCGCCTCCGCGAGGTCCTCGACGACAACGCCCACATGGTCCATCCGCTGGATCGTCATGGCCCGATGCTCACACGAACTGCGCTGCCGCGTAGCCAGAGGCCCAGGCCCACTGGAAGTTGAACCCGCCCAGGTGGCCGCTGATATCGAGCACCTCACCGATGAAGTACAGGCCCGGGCTCTTCAGCGACTCCATGGTCTTGGATGACACTTCGCGCGTGTCGACGCCACCCAGCGTGACCTCGGCGGTCTTGTACCCCTCGGTGCCGGCCGGCACCACCCGCCATGCGCCGAGGTGATCGGCGACATCGCGCAGCTCGGCGGGGGTGTACTGCTTCATCGGCTTGGACGCGAACCACCGATCAGCCAGCAGAGCCGCCATCTTCTTGGTGAAGAGCGCGCCGAGCACGGTCTTCAGCTCGCTGTTGGGGCGCGCCGCCTGCTGGTCCTGCAGCCACTGCAGCGCGTCGTGGTCGGGCAGCAGGTTGATCTCCACGGCATCGCCGGGGTGCCAGTACGAGGAGATCTGCAGGATGGCCGGGCCGCTGAGCCCACGGTGGGTGAACAGGATGTTCTCGCGGAAGCTCTCACCGTTGCAGCGGACCTCGGCGTCCGCCGAGGTGCCCGACAGCTCGATGCAGAGCTCCTTGAGCTCGTGGTCGCCGATGGTGAATGGCACCAGGCCGGCGCGGGTCGGCAGGAGGTTGTGGCCGAACTGGCGCGCCACCTCGTACCCGAAGCCGGTGGCGCCGAGCGTCGGAATCGACAGGCCGCCCGTAGCGATCACGAGCGACGGCGCGACCACGTCACCGATGTCGGTGCGCAGCTCGTATCCGGACTCGGTCTTCTCGATCTGATGCACCGACGTGTTGACGTGCAGCTCGACGCCGGCTTGCCGGCACTCCTCCAGCAGCATGTTGAGGATGTCCTTCGAGCGGTTGTCGCAGAAGAGCTGGCCGAGCTTCTTCTCGTGGTACGGCACGCCATGCTTGGCGACCATGGCGATGAAGTCCCACTGCGTGTAGCGGGCCATGGCCGACTTGTGGAACTGCGGGTTCGCGCTCTGGGAGAAGTAATTCTCCGGCTCGGCGTACATGTTGGTGAAGTTGCACCGGCCGCCGCCGGACATGAGGATCTTCTTGCCGGCCTTGTTGGA
>JAEMSV010000011.1 GCA_016462625.1 Solirubrobacteraceae bacterium
AGGTCCCGTACTGCTTCCTGTTGCTTCATCTGCTCTTGCTGACTTCCAACCGATCCCGACCTCTTGCCCCAGCCGCCGCCCCACCGCCGGCCTTCACCGCTCTCTCCTGCCTGCCCTGCCCGGTTTATTTGGCAGGTCGAGGAAGGGGGGTCCAGCGCGAAGCGGTGGACCCCCCTTCCTCGAAAGGCCAGGCGTGACGGGGATTCTTGGCCGGCGGCGGGGCGGCGGCCTGTTCGCCTCATAAGACGAACAACAAGAAACGAACACCTCGAGACGAACACCTAGAGACGGACACCCCAGGACCTCTTGCTGGCCTTCAGTAACGCCTTTGGGAAGGACCCGTACGCAGCCTCTCGCCGGGCGATCCTCTCGCACCGCTGATGTCGGCCGCCACCGGGGAAGCCCCGTTACGGTGCACGGATGAGCGTCATCGCGCAGTACTGGTCCGGCGTCCTCCAGCGGCTGAGAGCGGAGGTCGACGTCTTCGCGCGCCTAGTCGAGCACATGGGCGAGCGCGGCCGGATGAATGAGCTCGCGCTCGCGCGGCTGCTCGAGAGCTTCGTGCCCTTACGGATCGGCGTCGGGACCGGCGTCCTGTTCGATCACCGGGACGAGCAGGGCCCACAGACCGACGTCGTGCTCTTCGATCGCGCCAACCAGCCCGCGGTGATGGCGCAGACCACGCAGGTGCTCTTTCCGATTGAGGTCGCGACGGCTTGCGTCGAGGTCAAGACCACGCTCGGCAGCGGCGACATAAGTGACTGCCTGTCAAAGCGCGAGCGCCTCCACGCGCTGACGCCCCTCGCCGGCGACGGCGCGCCCGCCGGCCACCCGCCGTTCGTTGTCCTTAGCTACGACTCTGGCCTCGCGAGCGCGCAGGCCACGATCGACTCATTCGGGCGCGACGCGGACCACCTCCCCGATTTGCTCTGTGTGCTCGACGTCGGTCTCGTCGCTGGTCGGTCCGACCTGCTGCGCCCCGAATGCGAGAGCGAGTGGGCGTGCGGCCTCGCGCTCGCCCAGGAAGACGACGGCGGCGATGGCTGGAAGTTGGTCGAGGCCGACGGAACGCAGGAGCGCGTCGAGGTCGGCGGGCAACTTGCGGCGGTCGTCGAGCACGAGGGCGGCATCTACGCCGCCGATCCGGGCCGCGCCCTCCTGCTCTTCGCCGAAGCGCTTGCGCGGCTCGCGGCTGAGCGGTCGCTCGCGCCCGCGCCGGTGCTAACCCGGTATCTGACCGAGCGCGTGCGCGAGCTCGTCTGGCTGACGCCGCCGACGGCCTAGGGCCATTCGACCCCGCGCGCGTTCATCCAGTCAGGCACGCGCATCCACGGGATGTGCAACTCGTCGCAGACGTCGGCGAGTGATCGGCGCGTCGGCTTGTCGAGCACGTCTTCGGTGACCACCGCAAGGTTGTTGTGGTCGACGTGCAGCTGCCGCGCCTGCGACACCACGTAGGGCATCGCGTCGTACCGAGCCTCGGGGTCGGAGACGCGCCCGACGTTGCGGATGACCCAGGCCAGCGTTGTCATGCTCGCGCCCTTGTGCTGGCGCTGCCCCTTGATGGCGTTCGCCCAAACGGCACCGGGCTCGTTCTCCGCAGTGCGCTCAAGCTCGTCACAGACCTCCGTGCAAAAGGTCAGCTCGCCGTCCGTCACGAGGTCGGTCATGGCAGCGAACGCCGCGTTGTAGTTGCCGCTCTCCTCGGCGATGCGGTTGACGGCAGAGCCATCTATCGTCCACCTCACGATTCGAGCGGCCCGATCCCGGTGTTTCGGAGCTGGCCCTCGCTCACGTCGAGGTAGCGCAGCACGTCCTGGCGCCCCAGCGCCCCCGCGCGCTCGCCAGCGAGCAGGAGCGAGATGAAGCCGCGGCCAAGCTCGCGTGTGCGGGCCGCGCCGCGAGTCGTGTCGGTGTTCCCCGAACCACCGCGTGTCTTTTGGTCAGCGGTCCGGGGAATCTGCGCGAAGAGGTCCCGGCCCATCCCGAGGTCTTCCAGGCGAATGGCGGTCGCTGCGAGCGACACGTTGAAGTCCTTGGCCAGCAGGCGAACCGAGTCGAGGTCGCGGATGAAGACGCCGGCCCCGAAGCGCTCGTCGAGACGTGCTTGGAACGGCTCGCGGGGCAGCAGAAACGAGGCGGCAAACTTCTCGCACCATCGCTCGGCAGTCGTATCGGCGTAGCCGACGCAGATCGCGTCGGTACGGCGCATCAGGTGACCGACCTCGTGGAGGTAGGTGAATAGGCGCGCCTGCGCGTTGTAAGCAGTGTTGACGGCTACAAGTGGCTTGAAGGCGTCATACAGCGAAAATCCGCGGCACCCGTCCTCCCCGACCGGCAGCTGGAGAGTGACGACGCCGCGCTCCTCGAGCGCAGCGCGGAGCAGTCGAACTACGGCCGACGGGCTTGACGCTGCTCGCTGATCCGCCACGCTCCAGTCGAGCCACTCGGCGGCGACCTGCGCGGCCTCGCCCGGCGTTGCGCCGTTCGATGCCGCGGGGATCGGGTCGTCGGCCCAGCGACTGTCTACGATTCGCTCAGCCGTCCAGCGGGCAACCTGCTGGACTCGTCGCGCCCTCGCGATCGCTTCAAGCTCCGAGCGGGTCGCCTCGTGGCTGGCACGCCCGGCCGGACTCCGAAACGCCGCCGGAACCGCGACTTCCTCCGGCGGCTGAGGCAGCATGAAGAATGTCGCCGGCCGCTTGAAGACCTGCGTGATCTTGCGGAATTGGGTCTTGGTAGGCTCCGCCTCGCCCGCGAGCCACTCGAGCACCGTGTCGAACTCAACGTCGGCGCGCTCCGCCAGCTCGGCTGGGTCGACGCCCGACTGATCCATCGCCCACTCCAGGACCGAAGGCGTCAGGGGAACATACGTGGCGGTCACTCAATAAGCCTAGAGCGCACGGCGGATCAGTAGCCGCGTTCCGCCGTTCGCCGGTGCGCGAGGCGCTCGAGCCCAAGCGCCGCCAAGTTTCGGGAAGCGATCCGTCCCTGGTCAGAGTCCGTGGTTTGCCGCACACGCCGAGGATCGCTCCTGCATCACCTTCGGTGAGACAAAGCCTCTCGCCGAGTTCACGGAGGATGGTCACGCCCGCAACGGCCGGTCGCACCGCTGCCAGGACTGCAGTCGGGCGGACAACCGCAACGTGGAGATCGGACGGACCGACCCCGAGTCGGTGTTAGCGGTGAATCGCATCGTGGAGGCTGCGCCAGATCGTCGTCCGGCGGTCCGGCTGCAGTGCGAACTCGAACGCCAGCGCGGGCGGCCGCTCGTTCCATCAGGCTTGGGGGCTGAGGGTTCGACACGCTCTGGTGGCGTCTGATCCTGCCACTGCACTCCAGTGGCGCAAGGTCTTCGCAGAGACGCGATGGGTGTGGGCAGATGCGCACGCGTCGATGTCCTCGGGCGGGATCCGCCTCCTCTCCGACGCGGAACACCGAGTCGCCGCCTAGAGACTCATCGCTCGTCGGCTGGCGGAGGCGCTCACCGATGCGTATGGTCGAGGCTTGTGAACAGGTTCACCGCCGATCGATGGTTTGCGTTAGGGGGCGTTCTCGCAACGGTCGGGATCACGCTCGCCGCGGCGTATTGGATTCACACGCTAGCCGTCGCCGACGCGTCGTTTTGGACCGCTCCTGGGATCGTCAGCGTGGCCCTCACGGCATTGGGTCTCCTTCTTGAGCCAGGCTGACTTTCACGGAGGCCTTGATTCCTGGGTTCTGTCCCGGGGCAAGGAGAATCTCCGAGGTCATGGCACGTCCAAGGAAGTACCCGCCCGAGGTGTTGGATCGCGGCGTCCGGCTGGTGTTCGAGTCGGGCCGTCCGATCTCGCATGTCGCCAGGGATCTCGGGGTCCCGTCGGAGACGCTGCGCAAGTACGTGCGTCAGGTCGAGGCCAACGACGGCCTGCGGCCCGATCTGCCGTCGGCGGCCGAGCGCGACGAGATCAAGCAGTTGCGCAAGGAGAACTACGAGCTGCGCCGCGCGAACGAGATCCTGAAGGCCGCGAGCGTGTTTTTCGCGACCGAGCTCGACCAAGACCGGACGAAGTGAGCGCGTTCATCGACAGGTATCGCGAGCGCTTCGGGGTCGAGCCGATCTGCATGACCCTGGGCGTGTCGGCGTCCGCCTACTACCACCGCAGAACCGCCGCGCCCTCAGCACGGGCCGTCGAGGACGCGCGGCTGCTCGCGCGGATCGAGCAGGTCCACGCGAGCAACTACTGCGCCTACGGCTACCGCCGAACCTGGAAGCGGCTGCTGCGCGACGGCGAGACCGTCGGCCGCGACCGCGTCAAGCGCCTGATGCGCGAGCACGGCATCCAAGGCGCCAAACGACGCGGCCGGCCCTGGCGGACCACCACGCCAGATCCGAACGCCGTCAGGCCGGCAGACCTGGTCGATCGGAAGTTCACCGCCGATCGGCCCGACGCTCTGTGGCTGGCGGACTTCACCTACGTCCGCTGCTGGCAGGGCATGGTGTTCTTCAGCTTCGTCATCGACGCCTATTCGCGTCGGATCGTCGGCTGGCAGTTCGCCGATCACATGCGGACCGACTTGGTGCTCGACGCGTTGCGGATGGCGCTGACGCGCCGCCAGGCCGGCGCTGACGTGGAACTCATTCATCATTCAGACGCCGGGGCGCAATACACGTCCTACGCCTTCGGGCAGGTTCTCGACGATCACCGGGTGTTGCAGAGCATCGGGTCGGTCGGCGACGCCTACGACAACGCGATGGCCGAATCGTTCGTCGACAGCTTCAAGACCGAGCTGATCGCCGACCGCGTCTGGCGCACGAAATCACAGCTCGAGCTCGCGATCGTGCAGTGGGTCTCCTGGTTCAACCATGAGCGCCTGCACGAAGCCCTCGACGACCGGCCGCCCGTCGAAGTCGAGACCCTCTATGAGAAGAAGTACGTTTCGAATCTCGCTCCCACTTCATGACGAGCGGGAACCACTAAACCCGGTCTCCGTGGACGTCAGCCCGGCTCAAACAACCTACGGCCGATCGGACTGAGCCGCGCGTTAGCGTGCACTCTCATCCGGCGTCTCCTTGGAACTGGGGGCTTCAGCACCACCAGCCTCCAAGGAGGCCCGGATGAACAACGTCCCTAGGAACTACACCTAGACCACCAGGATGCCGTCTCCGTTCGGACCACGATGGGCCTCTCGCGACTGTCCTACGGTGACATCGAGCGCGACCTTCGGGCGAGGGCGCCCCGGCTCAACGCTCTGTTCGAGCTCTGGGAGGACAGGATGATCGGGGCGCTCTCCCTCACGTCGG
This sequence comes from Solirubrobacteraceae bacterium, assembly GCA_016462625.1. Next base: position 5,285 of record JAEMSV010000011.1, read on the forward strand.
TAGGGCTGGCCATTGGCCATGCGTATTGGCGACGGACTCATGCGGACTCCGCGACTCCGCTCGACGTATGGATCGCTGAGTAGGTTTCCGGCCTAGTTCCCGACCGGAGGCAGGTCGAGCGGCCCAAGTTCGTCGCCATCTTAACGCTGAGCACGCGACGATGAAGCTCGGCGAGGCCCAGTCGAGCACGCGCGACCGGGGTCAGCCAAAAGTGCTCCGCGAGCTTCGTGAACGTGCCGACGCCTCGCGCTCGATGCGCAGGCCCGGATGCTCGACGATTCTGGCCTCGGCTTCCTAGCGCATAGTGCGTATCGACGGACAACACGCGGCGGGAGGGGCACACTCGTGCGTACGCGGTGGCGAACATCTCCAGCGCTGGTCCATCGACACGATCGACGAGCCCGACATCGGTCAGCTGCGTCACGATGTCCCGCCAGAACGACTTGGCGTCAGTCGGTAGATGATCCGGCGGGTCCGCGAACTCGGCCACCGTCGGTCTGCCACTGACGAGCACCGGTCCAAGGAGCGGACGATGGCCGGGGTTCCCTTCGCGCATCCGCTCCTTCGGTCGCCTGCCTCGCACTGCCCATCGTGGCTGTCACGTCCGTCGGAAGCGCAACTCGGTGGTTACACACCGGCTGAATTCGCCGGATCGTGCGGGAAGGTTGGGGTGGTGGTAGAAGCCCGGCTAGGGGTGGTCGGGGTGGGTCGGTTCCGATCCGTTCGGAGCGTGGCTAGGGTCGCTCGATGCCGGACATCGACGAGACCCGCCAATTCATGCATCGAGATGACGGCAAGCGGACGATCGGCGAGGTGCCGCCTGGAGCGCGGTATGACGACAGCGACGGCAGCAACACGGCTGTCGACTTCCCGATGTGGATGTACTGGACGAGGATCGCGGCGGAGCACGCATCGGAGGCAGCGGACCTTCGGCTGCCCGACGAACAACTCGACGGGATCGCAGATGCCATCGCTTCAGGCGGTCCATCTCCTCAGACAGCGGCCGACGACGGGTTGGCCAATCGGTCCGTGCGCGCAGCGATGGTCGCGATCGTGGCGGCGGCCGTCGCCGTCGATGGGTTCTTCGGAACGATGGTCAGCGATGAAGTAGGCCTGAAGAAGAAGGGTGGTCCCAGAGCAGCGCGCTACTCCGTGATCGTCGAAACGCTGAAAATGGGGTTCGCTCTCGGGCAAGAGCAGCGCCGCCTAAGTGCGGAGCTCAAGTGGCTGTTCAAGCTTCGAGACCGAGCCGTCCATCACTCGTCGTCCCGCCGAGAGGTCGTCGTCGTCCGAGAGACCGATCGAACAGTGCTGTACGGACCCCCGGAGACAGGGCTCTTCACCCCTGAGAATGCTCGGCGTGCGGTCGACGTAGCGCTGGACTTGATCCTCGCGTGTCTGGCGAACCCGAAGTCCCAGACAGCCGCGTTCGCAACCCGGCACCTCTACCTGACGAGGGACCTCCTGCAGGGCACAGCCATCTAGCCCAGGGGATTCGGTAGCCGAGGCCAGCGCGTGCCGTGTACGTGTCGTTGCGACCGATCTACGCGCCCGAGCTTCGGACAAGGAATCACCGTCTCCTCCCAGCACCACAGGACGGTAGGTTCGGTCGAAGGTGGATCGCTGATCAATCGAGGTTGGAGCAAACGATGGCAATCAGGGTGAACTTTGCAGGCGGCGGCGAAGCTGTGCTGGAGGGCGAGACGCTCGGCGGCTTGCGCGAGCACCTAGACGGAGAATCCGGGAACTACATCCACTACCCCAAAGAGGGCATCCTCGTAGTGGTCGGCCAGATCACGCACGCCGAGGATCTGGACAAAGAGATGCCTGCCGTCGAAGTCGGCTACTAGAAGCGGTCCGGCGTGCCGGACTGGTCGCCACGACAGGCCCGATCAGGATCTCGACCCACGACGCAGGAGCGCTGGGTCTCGCTACCCGCCGATCAGAACCTTGAGAAGCAGACCAGTGACCGTTCCGGAGACCGTTCCGGCCGAAATCTCACCTGCACGGAACCGGCCGGCCCACTCCTGCAGCCGCGATCGTTCGGGCTCCGCCTCCGTGTTGTCGGCCAGCCGGTCTAGATAGGTCGCCGGGCTCTTTACTGCGGATCGGCCGCCAGGGGTTGGCCAGAACGCCAGGTCGTCGCTGCCTCGGGGCTCTGTGCCGACGAGCCCGAGGTCCACCAGCTGTGCGATGTCGTGTGTCCTTACCGAGTCGGGCGGGAGCGGCCAGCCTACGTGCTCGACAACGGTGAGCTGGTCCATGACTGCGAGATGTAGTGGTTCGCGCGGATCCTCCTCGAACGAGGAAACGGTGGCATCGAGAATCCGGCCAAGTCGTTGGTCGGCATCCGACAGCTGGACGGCCAACGGTGCGGAAGCGTCGGCCAGCAGGTCGCGTGCCAGCTGCGACGGGAAGACGCGCCAGATCCGCGGCACTCGCTTATCGACGCTCAACAGGTCCAGATGAACGAGCGCGCGGACCTCTTCCCGTTCCGGGGGCGGCACATCGGGAGGCCACTTCTGGTGTGAGAAACCGGTCGACGTCTCGAGGTCAAACGGCGTGTAGCCAGATCCCTCCCACGCGCTGAGAAACGTCCGCATCAGCTCGTCCTGACGTGGGGTGAGTTCAAGTCCGGACACGATCACGTGACCGTACAGGGAACGCTTCTTATTCCCAAGACCGCGATCCGCGGCTCATAGTCTGCGGGCGTGGACATCGAAATCTGGATCTTCCTGGGCACCGCAGCAATGGCTTGGATGGGCTACCTCTGGCGCAGGATGGCTCGCTGCCTGGTCCGAACTGACTACTACCCGGCCAGTGTCGACGGCCCGAAGGCAATCACGGTGGTCGTCTCATGGGGTGGCAAGCCTCTACGCGACGTCCATGTGTTCGTGCACTCCGCCGACCGCGACCTGGCAATGCAGCCAGTCATAGGAATTCTCCCTCCGGGCGACTCGATCAACGTCGGTTTGAAGCCCGCCACCCTTGGTGTCGTTCGCAGCTACGCGGTCTACCGAACCGCACTCCCCTGGCTGTGGATGGAGCGAGACGATCGTGACCGCAGGCGACTGCGTCATCTCGGCGCTCACCCCGATCTAGAGGATGCAGCCCCAAGCGAAGGCCGGACATACCTGAGCGCGCAAGCAGAGCTTGCTCAACGCGGACTCTAGGCAGCCTCAGCCGGCTTCGGGAGCGTCAGGACGGGGGACGGGCTTGGGCGGGTCGGCCCAGGCACGGAGATGCGACAGCATCGCGTCGTTCGACCGTCAGAGGCGGGATCGGAACGGCGGAAAACCGGATCGTAGAGGTTGGTGCGCGTCCAGCCCTGGCGCTCCCGATCTCGCCGTACGAATGCTCGGCCGGCCGCCGCTCAGGTTCACTGCGTGCAAAGAGACGAGCGCGGGCCGCGCCCATCAGCTCCAGACGGGCACTTGGCGCGAGATCTGGCCTCGCCTCTGGCTCGCGCACGATGCCGGCGCCCCGACGATGATCCGTCCTGACCGGCCCCCTGGGTTTGGTCCAGGTTCTCTGTCGTCTTCTTGTTGCGGGAAGGGTCCCGGACCGGTGTTCGCAGAGCCCTCGCGGACGGCCTTGAACTGGTCCAGCGCTGATGCGGGTAGTCCCTCTCACCTGCTGCCCTCGCGGACACTCTCATAGAACTGCTGCGGCGTCTTCATCGCCAGCCCTCGGTGCGGGCGCCGGGTGTTGTATTCGTCGACCCATTCGGCGAGGACGACGCGGGCTTCGAGGACCGATCGGAAGAGTTCGCCGTTGAGTTTCTCGTCGCGCATCGAGCCGTTGAATCGCTCGACATACGCGTTCTGCTGTGGGCTGCCCTTCTCGATGAACACCTGCCCGACGCCCTGGACGTCAAGCCAACCGCGGAGGCTGGCAGCGATGAACTCGCGGCCGTTGTCTGACCGGATCAACCGGGGCCGGCCGTGGCGCTTGAACAGCTCGGCGAGCACGTCGGCGACCTGCCCTGAACCGATGCTGCGGTCGACCCGGCAGCCCAGGCAGCGTCGCGTGAACTCGTCGACGACGTTGAGGATCCGCAACGGCAGCCCGTCGTCGGTTCGGGCCGCGACGAAGTCGTAGGACCAGATCTCGTTCGGCTTTGTGGCTTGCAGGTTCCATGTCGATCCCGCGCGGCCGCCAACGGCTTTCTGACCGGACTTTCCCTTGGTGGGCGGGACTTTGTGGCCTTCGAGCCGCCAGAGCCGTTCGACGCGCTTCTTGTTGACCGCGAACCCTTCGGATCTGAGGAGCGCCCAGATCCTGCGGTAGCCGTAGCGCGGATGGACCGCGGCGAGCTCGTTCATCCGCGCGACCAACTCGAGCTCAAGCGTCGGAGGCGCCGACGCATACCTTTGCGTCGAACGGTGCTGACCAACCAGCTGACACGCCCGCCGCTCCGACACCGGATGGCGCCCGAGCAAGTACTTGATCGCATCTCGGCGGCGCGACGGGCTCACCATTTTCCCTTCTGCAAATCCTTGAGCATCGAGATGTCCAACGCCTGGTCAGCCACGATCCGTTTCAACCTGGCGTTCTCTTGCTCAAGGGTCTTCAACCGATGCGCCTCGTCCTCCTTCAAAGCGCCGTACTTGGCCCGCCACCGATAGAACGTCTGATCAGACACCCCGATCCGCTTGCACGCCTGCGGGATCGTCAACCCCTGGCCCTGGAGCTTCTCGTGCTCCCGCAGCTTGGCCACGATCTGCTCCGGCGAATACCGCTTCGCTGCCGCCACTTCAGCCCCCAATCCTCTCGTTCGGACTTACACACGAGCGAGCACTAACACCCGGAATGGACCGAACAACGGGGGGCCGGACAGTCCCGTCCAGCCCCGAACCCAGCCCGACAGCAGGTCCCCGAGGTTCCTCTCCTCGGCCGGTGTAGGGGCCGTCAGCTGGAGCCCACGAGACGTGCCGGGAGACTCACACGCCGCACTTCGGGCACCCGACCGGAATGGTTCGGCGGGACCGCCGGTAGCCGCCATGCGTCGCAGCCACGTTCGTGCATCTCGCGTTCGACCACGAACAGCGTGTGGCGACGTCCGACGTATTCGTGCTCGTCCGGGCCGATGCTCGGGTGCCAACGATGGCCGGTGAGGTCGTGGTCCGCGACGGCCATGAAGTCTCGGCGCTGGTCCTCGTCTTGGCAAACGAAAAGGACGAAGGGAGGTTGCTCGCGGTCGCCGTACCTGGTCTCGGGCCACCACCAGTTCAGGAATGCGTCGTAGCGGCGGAACTTGCCAAAGTTCTTGTCGACTCTCCGGGTGCGGTCGTACTCGACGAGGAAGGTCCGCTGCTGATCGTCGTGGTCTTCGAGCTCGAGCACCGCGTCGGGACGCACGAGCTTGGCCTGCTGGTCTCGGAGCCCCTTCGCCGACCAGTCGCCTTCGAGCCGCGGCTGGCCGCGTTTGGTGGCGGTCGGAGGATCGATATCGGTCTCGCCTTCCCACGCGAGAAACGCCTCGTCGGCCACTCGTCGGTACGCAAGTACCCATGCGTTCAGCTGAAGATCGTGAAGCACGCGGCCGTACTCGTAGATCGTCCGGCGTCGGTAGCGAACACCGTGATCGATGATGCCCTCGTACTGGAGCATGCGATGACCTTCGGCGCCCAGCTGGTAGGTCCAGGGGAACGATCCGCGTCGCGTGATCGGGCGGAACCGCTCGAGGAATCCGGCGTCGAAGAGCTTGCTCAGGCGGCGCTGCCCTGCTCGGGGTGATCGGCCGGGCCACCAGAGCTCGAACAGCTGATGCGCGCTGAGGAAGCGGTATCGCCACACGTCTCGCACGATGGCGACGTCACGTGACTGGACTGCGCAGGGGACGATCTGGTCGACACGGTCGTGCTGCATCGCCGCTCCGTCGTAGCGATGCGCTTCGAGGTAGCTCTGCGGTCCGGTTGTTGCGACGCTAGAACTCATTCGTCGTCTCTCATCGGGAAGCTCAGCTGGCTGCTGCTGCCGGAGCGGCGCGAGGCTGGTTTCGGCTTTGGTGTGGCGCGGCTGGCAGCCTTGGTGGGCCTGTCGTCGCGCGTCGGACGGTCCAGGAGCGGGTCCGAAAGTCCGGTCGGATAGCGGCCGCCCCGTTCGCGCTGGGCATCGGCGTGGTGCGCCGCGAGCTGCTCGCTGCGCATGCCTTCCATCGGGAGCGTGGCCGCGACGAAGCCCGGGCGCGGGACGCCGTCGGCGACCCAGACGTTGAGCGCACGGTGCACCGGGAGGCGGACGATGTCGTCGGGCGAGAAGCGAAGTCGCTCCTGCTCCTCCTGGTCGACGGAGATGCGGTCGGAGTAGACCTCCATCGCCAACCCCGCGAGAGAGCGGGCGTCCTCCATCTCGCGCATCCGGAAGATCGACAGCGACTGCAGGAGCGATCGGACTCCCGAGCGGATGACCTCGTCGCGGATCTGCGTCGAGTACTGCCAGGCGAAGACCGCCTCGAGTCCGGCCGATCTGCCCTCGGCGAGCATCTTTGCGACCGAAGGCGTCAGCACGTTGTGCGCCTCGTCGATCAGCAGCGACACGCGCCGACGTGCCGTTTCGGTGAGCTCCTGGCGCGCCTGCAGCGCGCGGTGGATGAGCTGCAGCAGCAGCTGGGAGACGAGCACGGTGTTGTCTTCGCCGACCGTCGCCTTCGCCCCCGCGACGATGAGGATCTCGCCCCGTTCAATGATGCCCTCCAGATCGAGGGTGATCGGGTGGCGGAGAACGGCGTCGATCTCGCGGGTGGAGATGAGTCGCTCGATCTTGTTGCGCGGCGGATTCAGCGCCTGCGCAGCGAAGCCTCGATCTGACAGCAGCGCCGGGAACTGGACGTCCCAGTAGGACCGCGCGAAGTCGGCGTCCGCGATTCCGCCGAGCCGTTCTACGACCGCCTCTCGGTAGTCGCCGGGCTTGGTGTCGAGCATCCGGTAGACGTGCCAAAGCGTCGGGGCGGACTCGACGAGGCACACCGCGTAGATCGCTTGACGCAGGAACGAGTCGGACGCGGCCTGGATCGCGCCGGCCGGGTTGGCCTCGATCAGTGCTTGAAGGAAGACAGCGGCCCGCGCGCCCGCGCTCGCGGGGATGGCCAAGGGGTTGATCCCGATCTCCGGATGTCCGAGGTCGAGGTAGTGGACCGTTTTGCTCGCCGGCGCGAGGCCGATACACAGCTCGGCGAGCGGTCCCTTTGGGTCGATCAGGATGACGGCGCGATCCTCGTCGGCGGCGTCGTTGACGAAGTGCCGAGCCATCACGGAGGTCTTGCCTCCGCCTTGTCCTCCGATGAGGGCGTGGCCGTACTTGCGGTCGCGCGCCGCGATCGTCACCGCACCGTGCTCGTCCTGCATGAGGACCCGTTCAGAGCTACGGTCGATCCCGGCTGGTGCGCTCGCGCGTCGCACCGAGGACCGCAGCAGTCCGCCGTGCTTGACCCGTCCCCGCGGCAGTTGCCAGACGGTCGCAAGCTCGGATGTCGACAGAACGCCCGTCCGCAGGGACGGCAGCGGGTTCGGGAGCGCAGCGGCGATGCGTCGCGCGTACGTGCCGCGGCGCATGCGCACCTGTCGGCGGGTGAGCTCGTTCTCGGATCGCAGCTGAGAGAACAGGCCGGCCACGCGCTTCACCGACGCAGAGTCTTCGCCGGCGACACGCAGGTCGAACAGGTAGAGGGTGCGGTGCTGCAGCTCGAGCGCGCCCTTGAGTTCCTTGGCTTCGACGATTGAGTCGATGCCGAGCTCGCCCGGGTCTCGACGGTCGGCCTGTTGCAGGCCGCGCTCTCGGCGCTTGAGCAGCGCTCGGGCGCGACGATGAACAGACCCCGACGCGGGGACGAGTACGAGCTGCACGGACAGCTCTCCCGCGCTCTTCCCCATGAGCGCCACGAGGGTCTCCGAGAAGGCGTGCTCATAGTTGCGTGTCGTCTGGATCGACAGGACAAACGAGCCCGCCTTCTTGAGTCGCACCACTGTGCCGGCCCAGTCCGGAGCGCCATCCGCCGGTTGGAGTTCGACATCTGGATAGAGGTCTTCGAGCGGACCGCTGATCGCGGGTTCCAGGTAGCTGGGAGCTGCAAGGACGAACCGGACCGAGGCGTCAGGGAGCTTGTGGACTTCGAGCGCGAAATGCTCCGGACCGCGCCACAGTCGCTCGTACCAGCGGACGCCGATCGCGCCGGCAATGCCCTCGAAGGCCTCTTGCACGTGGTACGGATTGGTCAGGTCATCGCGGCCGAGCCGGAGCTCCCATCGGGCCATCGACTGAGCCCGTCGGCGCCGCTCCACGAGGCGCCGCGTCACAACGATCGTCGTGAAGATTGCGCCGATCCCAAGGCCGATCAGCAAGAACCGAAGGGCGAGCGCGGTCACGTGGTCGCTGACTGCCGACGACCTGGGCCCGCGATTCGGAGGTGGCCACTCCAGGCCGCGACCGAGCTGGAACTCGTCCCACGTGTGGTCCCAGTCGCGCGAGCCCGCCAGGAGCCAGGCAACGGTGACAATCGGCATCCACACCAGGGCGAGAACGACCAGTCGGCAAGGACGGGCAGTCATCGGTCCGCTCCCTGGGTCGGCACGTATACCTCGAGAACTGCCGCGGCGGCCAGGGTCAGCATCGTGAACGTCGCAACGCCGACCAAGGCGGCGATGCCGACTCGCTGTCGGCATGCCTGCATGCATGCACCGCCTGCGACCGAGAACGCAAGGAGTTCCAGCGGGCCATGGGGTGCCAGGGCAGTGAGTGCGCGGCGGCCGTAGGCACCGACCACGATCCCGACTGCGACCGAGTTGACCACGAGCAGCGTCCAGAGCGCCACGACGATCGCGCGTCGCCCACGCGGTCCAACGTGCGCGACAGCGGCAGCCGCCAGGAGTGGCGCCGCCGCGATCGCTCCGTTGTGCGTTGCGATGCATATCGCCTCGGACCTCGTGCGTGGCAAGCCGGCGAACTCGAGGGCCAGCGTTCGCCGGGCCTCGGGTCCTAGACCGAGCGCCGTGACGACAAGCGCGGTGGTCACGATCGAACCCAGCGCTGCGGCACAGACCAGGCCGGCGTCGACCGTCAGACCGCGTGTGCGTTCTCGCTGGTTCATCGGGTGCCAGCCCTGAGCGTCGGGGCGATCCCCGAAAGCGCCCGCAGCACGACCTCGCACGGCGGGTCTTGGGTCGCACCTCCGTTGTCGTGCGCCATGAGCACGAGACGTCCGCGGCGATCACGAGCGAGTCGTCGAAGCGCGCGCACCTTCGCGCCGGCCACAGCCGGGATGTGCCGGGCGACCAGCGCTTCGCCACCAACCGGTGGCCGTGGCACCGCGCCGCTGGCAAGCAGCGCGCCTGCGGCTGCGAAGCCGACGTCAGTGGCGGTCATGGTCCACACGACGCGATCGGCGCACGCAAGCGGTGTCGGATCGGCGAGCCAGTACGTACCGCAGTCCACGACGACGAGCCCGTGGACCTCTCTCGCCTGGTCAAGGAGCGTCTCGATCGCACCGTCCGGCGACGTCTCCGTTGTGGCGGGTGCCGTGGCGATGAGTCGCAGCCCCGAGGAGAACTCCGTGAAGGCCTGTCGCGGTGGGCTGCCCACGGCGAGGGTCCGAGCGAGTTGGTTGAGCGAGTGCGTACTCTGGCCGCCGCTGAGCTGCGCGAGTCCCCCGATGGGTCCGGCGGCGTCCGCAATGAGGACGGGCGCGCTGCTCTCCGCGGCGGCCTGTCGGGCTAGCCCGAGTGCCAGCGTCGACGTCCCAGATCCGCCGGCGAGACCGCAGACCGCCACGAGCGGCCCCCCTGGCCGATCGAAGGCCAGACCGCATCGCGCCGCGGCTGGCGGCGCGGCGCGGCGAGTCGGCGCCAGGCGGGCCGCTACTGCTGCGGCACCCACTGCCTGATCCTCCAGTGCCCGTCGATGCGCGCGGCTGACAGGCGGTACACGCCGAAGCGCACCCCCCCGAGGTCTGGTCGCCCGTCCGTATAGCTGCGTTCCCGCGTCAGAACGAGTGCGTGTCCACCGCTCTCGAAGCGGACGATGAGGACGCGGCCGCGAGATCCAGGCCTGTCCCTGGCAAGGGTCGCGTCGATCCGCGCGCTCGAGGCGTTCGCTCGGAGCTGCCGCGCGAGTTCAGGCGTGGCGAGACGAGCCAACGCCCGCTGCTGTGCGCCCGCCATTTGCCAGGTCCAGTTGATCCATCGCGACGCAAAGGCACGCACCACGGCCTCTTGCTGTGGCGCTTCGTCTTGATGAGCCGACGTGGTGCGGGTCGGCGGTGCCGCCTCGCGTCGGTAGGGGTCCTGACAGCCGGTGAGTGCCAGGGCAGCCGTGGTCGCCACGGTCAGGCGTCGCGTGTTCATCGTGACGCTCCTGCAGCGCACATTGGGCGCGACGGGGCGCCGAGGAATGGCGCCGGGCAGACGACTCGCCCGCGCTCTCTGACCTCGAAGTGCAGGTGGTCGCCGAAGCAGCGGCCGGTGCAGCCTGAGAGTCCGATCAGCTCACCGCGCCCGACGGCCTGGCCGGCACGAACCAGGATGCGTGACTGATGTGCGTAGCACGTGGTGATCGCGCGGGAGTGATCGAGGCAGGTGAAGTTCCCGTACCCGCCGGAGCTCGATGTGGCCTGGACGAGCGAGACGCGCCCGGCCGCTGCCGCGAGGATCTTGGTGCCGGCGGGAACGCCGATGTCGATTCCGGGGTGGCAGGCCTCCCACGAGCGGCTCTCGCAGAAGGGCGATGTCACGGGTCCGCGGACGGGCCAGGACATCACCGCGCCCGCGCCGAGCGATGGGATCGCTGACTCGGAGCCCTGCAGGGCCGCCTGCTGCTCCCAGGATTTCGCGCGAGCGAGGACGTCGGCGGCGTAGTTACCGGCGATGCCGTCGGCGCAGGCTCCGTAGTAGCCGCAGAGCGCGCGGTAAGCGAGGGTGTCGAGGCGCGGGATCGGCTGGTCTCCGACCTTGCCGCGCAAGTGCACCGTCGCGGCCATCACGTTGTCGAAGGAGTCGAGGATCTCGGGATGGGTCGCGGTGCGGAATGCGTAGTCCGAGGGCCGGTTGCCTCGCCGGTAGGCGTTCTTCGCCGGTGTCCAGGAATCGCCACCTGCGCCGCCCACGCACATCTGCATCAGCCCGACGCAGCCCGAGCCGTTGACTGTCCGCCACGCCGATCCGCTGCCGAATCCCGATTCTTGGTCTGCGATCGCGGCTAACAAGTAGGCGTTGACGCTGTACACGCGCGACGCTTCGTTGAACACCGGAACCAACGCGATCGGGATTCCCGTGCCGCCGCTTGTGATCTGTCCCGCTCCGTCTCCTGACGAGGTGAGAACCGCCAGGGGCGCGGCGACGAGCACCAGGACGGCCAGGAGGCCCGCGGCTGCTGCTGCGGCGATCCGCGTGGCGAGCTGGCGGTCCCCCACCACGACAACGACGACTCGAGCGGCTGCGGCGGCCATCAGCTGTCCGCCTTCCAGCCCTCCGCTGCCAGGCGGTCGAGGGCGCGCCAGGCGTCGCCGTCCTCGGCTTCGAGGACCTGGGTCCGGCGTGGGAGATCTCCGACGGGGTCCGAGGTGGCGAGGCCGTACTCCGTCGGACCGACGCGCAGCGCGATCGTGCCGCGTCCGCGGGTGCCGTTGATCCAGTAGGCCTGCGAGTAGGCGCGCTTGACCGTCTTCAGGCGGCCGATGGCCGAGACCTCGGCATCCGACAGCCGCACGGCGTCGCGGATGTAGTCGAGCTCATCCGGTGACTGTCTGAGGAAGAGCTGCTGGGTTGCGTTGCGCAGCAGTGCCCGTCCGTACGGTCCGGCGAAGTCCGAGAGCTGCTGGCTGATTGCGACGAGGAACAGGCCGAGGTGCCGGGACCGGCGTGCGATCTCGTTGACCCACTCGCCGGTCGCGCGCCGTTCGACCAGCTTCCAAGCCTCGTCGATGACGAGCATGGAGCGGCCGGCGAACACACCGGCGTGTGCTTCGTGCAGACGCTCGGCGCCGCGGCGCTCGATCCGTGCGGTGACGTGCTCGGCCAGGACGAACAGCACGGCGGCCGACAGCTCACGCGGGACCTTGCGCGTGTCGAAGGCGACCAGCGGCGCGTCCGCCGGGACGGTCGTCTCGCGGTCGAGGAGGTACGCGTACGACCCCTCGTCGACGAACGACGCGATGCGCTCGGCCAGTGTTCGCAGGACCGACGCGACTTCCTCGGCGCCGGAGCGCGCTTCTTCCTGGGCGCGGCGACGCAGCTCCTCGCACAGCAGCCGTTCGCGCGGAACGATGCCCTCACGGGTAGCGCGCGCGTAGACGGCGCGGACCGCGACCTCGAGGAGATTGCGCTCGAGCGCGTCGAGCCCGTAGGAGTCCTCGCCTGCCCGATGGTCACCGACGAGCAGCGCATGCAGAGCGACGAGGTAGGCGACCTTCTCGATGGGAGGGTTCGCCGAGTCCTCGACGTCCCACGGGTTGACGGCGTGCTCGTCAGTCGATGCGCCGATGGTGAGGTGCCGCGCGCCAGGGACGAGCTTGCACAGGAACTCGTAGTGGCCGGCGCGGTCGAGGACGAAGGCCTGCATCCCGTGTGCGAGGAACCGCGCGATCAGGATGTTGACCAGGAACGTCTTGCCGCCGCCCGACCGCGCGTTGACGAGCAGGGTGCCGTTGTCGTGCGCCGGGTCGAACGGGTTGATCAGCGCGACCTCGCGACCGGGATCGGTGAACGCGAACGGGATCCCGCTCGGCGACCCGCAGCTCGTGCCGACGAGCGGGACGGTGTCGCCGACATGCCGGGTGACGTACTTCCGCGTCAGCCCGGCGACGTCGCGACCGAGCGGGAGCGATGACTGCCACAGCTCGAGCTGCCGCAGCTGTCCGAGGTTCACCCGCGCGTCGCTGGTGGCCATGATCTCGCGCGATGCCTGCTCGACGGCCTCGGCCAGTTGCACCGGGTCGGGGTCCGGGCCGCGCTCGCGGATCGACTGGTAGATCGAGACCTCGAACGCGGCGGCGCGCTCATGGCCGGACAGCTCTTTGAGCAGCTCGCCGAGCTCCTCCTCTTGGGCGAGCATTTCGTAGTCCGGCGTGCGGCCGCGAAGCGCGGCGCCGCGGTTGACGCCGAACAGCCTGCGGTGCCGCGCCTTGAAGCGTGAGCGCTCTCGCAACCGGTCGAGCGCGTGGACGTGAACCGACAGCGTGAACGGTCGCGGGACCTGCATCGCGTCCAGCAGCCACCCGAACTCGGTCGCGTCCGGCAGCGTCGCGACGTAGAGCGTCTGCTCGAGGTCGCGGTCGACGCGCAGGTGGCGTTGGTCGGGCCAGTCGATCCCCGACGTGGCCACCGCTTCGCGCAGGCTTGCCGCGGCACGTGCGGCGTCCTGTGCGTCGGCGACCGCGTCGAGCTCGCCGATCACCTCCACCCCATCCTCGCGCGCCCCCGGCCGACGCTCCGGTGTCCGGTCGGCGCTCGTCGGGTTGAAGCGACGCCAGAACAGGTCGAGGACCTCGGGTCCCGACAGCAGGTGCGTGGAAAGGTCGAGGGCTTCGAGGTCGCCGCGGATCGCGTCGGCGAGTTGCAGTGACTCGCGTGCGACGCGGCGGTGCGACGCGAGTGAGCGCTCCAGCGGCGCGGTGAGCAGCCGTCGGCGCTGGCCTGGGAGCAGCTGGCGCCAGTCCATCCGGATCCGCTGGTCGGGGAGGTACGGAAGGACGACGTAGTACGCGACGTCGACTGCTGCCTGCTCGCCGGAATGCCGCTCAAGCGATTCGCGGAGCGCTCCGTGCAGGCGTCGCAGCGCCGCCGCTCGCGCAGGTGCGTGGTCGAGTGCGTCCCACACGCGCCGCGCTTCGGCCTGGCTGTCTGTCAGCAGGGAGTCGAGACGCACCGGTGCCGCTTCAACGTAGAACTGGGCGGACTGCCCAGCCTGCAGCCGTCCGGCCAGCTGGCCGAAGGTGTGTCCGATCTGCTGGCGCTCGGCCGGAGCCATGACCAGTGGGTTCTTCGGCGCGGCGCGCAGGACGCGCACGAGCGCGCCCTCGCGCGTGACCACCAATCCTTCGCGATCGATCGCCTCGATCGGGCACAGGTCGCCGGCGTACCCGGCGGGGCGCGACGGGTTCAGACGTCCCACAACAGCCTCGCGTCATCGGTCGGGGTTTGCACACGCTCACCGGCGACCCGCTCGATCGGCTCGGCATGCAGCAGGTAGCCGGCACTTGCCGCGCCTGGGCCGGCCGGGAAGGACCGGGGCTCGCGCCAGAATGCCCACCCGGCGCGCAGGAACGCTCCGACGGAGAACTCCATGCCCATCGCCCCGTAGGAGACCGCGACCGGTAACCCGGCCAAGAGCACCGAGACGAAGATCGTCGCCTGCGCGGGCAGTGGCGAGAGGTAGCCGCCGAACAGCGCGGCGAAGACCGCGGCGATCGTGATCTGTGACCACTGGGCGAGCGTGAACGCCCCGATGCGCAGGTGCGACTCGAGGTGCTTGTAGGTCGTGTTCCGCATCACGCCCCCGCCCCGGTCGCGGCAGAAGCTCCGAACCGACCCGAGACGCCTTCGGCGCCCTGGCTGCCTCCGGCGCGAAGGGCCGACCGTCCGTAGACCATCCCGCGCATCGCGGCACCGCCCGCAGACGGCATGAGCCCGCTGAGCATCGCCTGCCGGGCCAGCAGCTGCGGCGCCTTGAACGACACGTACAGCGCGGCGACCGCGATCCACGGCTCGACGATGCGCTGTCCAAACGAGCCGCCCGCCGTGAAGGCAGATGCACCGATGACGGCGAAGAGCGCGAAGCACAGCGCCCACACCACCGGCCAGAGCAGCACGCCGATGAACGACTGGAACACTGTGCGCGCCAGCCACGAGGTCTCAGGCAGCGGCCACAGCGCGATCGCCAGCGGCCACGCCACGAACAGCAAGGCCAGGATCGTCGAGAGCACGATCTTCGTGACGACCAGGATCAAGAAGATGATCACTGCGACGACCGCGGCGATCGTGCCGACGCCGAGCGGGACGAACTGCGCCACGGTCGCACCAGCGAGGACCTTGGTGAGGCCCGACCCGACGGTTGGGTCATGCACGATCCCGTAGGTCAGGTAGTTGGCTGCGGTGGTCAGCCCGCCGAAGACCTGTGGGTAGATCGCGAGCGCACCGGCAGCGAGAGCGCCGCGAGTCAGGGACTCAACGGCTTCGTACGAGCCGGCCGAGGTGAAGCCGGAGGCGTAGTAGCGGACCGCAGACACGGTAAACACGAGCGCGAACAGCGCCCAGGCGGCGACGTCGATGTTCGCCCTGAGTCGATTGAGGTCCCCGTATGCCGATGCGTCGCTGTAGATCGGAGCGGCGAGCAACCATTCGATAGTCGCCTGTGTCACGTTCGCCTGGATCCCGAAGAACGTCTTGAAGAAGAACTCGAAGACCTTCTCGATCAGATCCGTGGGATCCGGGAGGCCGAGGTCGAACGGCGCATCGAGAGCAACAGGAGGCGCGGCAGCGTCAGCTGCCGACGGCTCGACGAGCACGACACAGGCCACCACGATCGTGACCGAGACCGCCTTCCGTCTCGTCATGCCGCGATCGGCTTCGACAGGAGGACGATGCCGACACCGAGCGCCACGAAGCCCAGTACGCGTCCCGCCCTCTGGTCACCGACCTGGAACAGCAGTCCGCCCCAGATCAGCCCCAGCACGGAGAACGCTGCGCCGATCGGGATCGTGTAGTCGGCGAGACGATTGATGAAGTCGACAAAGCGCGAGAATCCCCCTGCGCTCCCCGACCGCCCGCCGGCCGCGCTCTGCAGCGCGGCGCCAGCTGGGTCCGCTGCAATCGCCGCGATCAACAGGACGGCGATCACGGCGGCCGCCAGGACGACGAGGCGCAGGGCATCGCGGGGCTTCGGGTCAAAGGCCATGACTCAACGGCTCCTCACATGAACTCGGGCGGTGAGCCCGCGGGCACGCGGGCAGGGACGGGGGGCTTCGGTGGGCCGGGCTTCGGCGCCGGCGGCGGCTCGGGTGCAGCGCGCGCGGCCGGTGCGGGTCGCTCCTCCGGCGCCCCGGGGACGGGCGAGGGCGCTAGAGGGCGTTCAGCCCCGGGACGGAACTTGGCCGCACGCTGTGGGTGACGCGAAGTTCTCATGCGAGGTCGCTCCTTCCGTGATCGCTCCTTGCGCTGAGCCGCCCGTGCGGACACAGAGGCGGTCTCGGACCGGCGACCTGTGCTGGGGGCGCGGTGTCTGCGGGTTGGGTGACGGTCGATCACCGTCGCCTTCCGGTCATGCTCCGCAGGCTCCGTCGCGCCCCCTCCACGTCCGCTCACTCCGAGAACGCCAAGGACACCGGCTGCGATAGCCGCCACGAGCGCAGCTAGGACACGCGGGCTCGGAGCGCTGACTCGGACACCGCTCAGCCGCCGCCTGCGTCCCATTGAAGATGGGTCCGCCGCATGTCCGTCGCCGCAGGTCTCTGGTGGCCTCTCGAAGATGTTGGTCCGCGGAGCCTTGAACGCGTGCGTGCCCGCGTCGGTCAGATGTGGGGCAGTCGGCATCGCCCCTCAGAGGGGCGAGTCGGCCTGCTGGCCCCAACGCGGCAATCGCTGTGCGGCCTCACAGCGACGGGAGCGACCAGGTCGCGGTTCCCGGCGTCGGTTAGGCGACCATCCCCGCGACTCACCGAGTGACCAGCTACACGTCGTCGACCGAGTCTCTCAGTGCGTTGCCAGGCTGGTGCACCGCGAAGAGGACAGTCGCATCAGGCGAACGCTGCAGCGCGACGTAGACCCCGCGCACCTGCGAGAAGCGAGCGGCCTTCATGATCACTTGCAGGCCAAGGGGCAGCTGAGACGCAGGGACGTTCCAACCCTCGTGGTCCGTCAGGGGCAACTCCGGCCACGACGCGACCAACAACTCGACTGCCGCCGCCAGGAACGCAAAGGCCTGCGCTGCGCGAACGCGCGTCCCGTAGCCCAAGACTCGGCCGTGGAGAACGCCGTGTCGGCTCTGGTTGTCCGCGAGCGTGGTTGTCTTGACCCCCTCGGTCATCAACTCGCGAGCCGTCAAGAAGAATGCGTCGTCGACTGTCGTCATCGCCTTTGTCGCGCGCACGATGTCGACGAATTGAGCGACCGACTCCTCGCCTTCCGATGACTTAAGTAGCCGTCGACTGAAGACGTTCGCGTATCCGGGCCCGGCCGTCTCTGCACGGTCTTGAAACAGGCCATCAATCTGTGAGTAGACAAGTAGGACCGCTTCCTCGTACATCCCCTCGTCGAGGCGCTGGCTGGCGCGCAGCAAGAGCTCTTCGCGGCGGTAGCCGATCTCGCGCATCTCAGGTGGGTAGAGATACGGAACGACCGCGCAGATGGCGGTGCGCATGTCGGAGTCGCACCAGGCTTCCTCAAGCGCAAGCGACGCCGAGTCAACATCCGCAACGACCATGGCGGCATTCCGGTGCGCTTCGGGTGCGAGCATCACGCCGTAGCTGCTGATGGCCCAACCAGAGTTGCAAAGCGGCTTCAGCGCATGAAACGTCGCCGCGATCTCGGTCAGCTCGCGAAAGTACGCGGTCGCGACGGTCGCGACCGTTCCGACCCCTTTCGCTAATCGTTCGAGCACTTCTCGCACGGATGCCACTCGCTCAGTATCGCCCGACAAGCAGCACCGATGCCGATTGGACGTGTCGCCTGTTACGCGTGCGTCACGACATCGGGCCGCACTAGGCGCGCGTGATCGATCGGTGCTGCCCGCACCCTGGCCACGTCACGCGGTGTGGCGTCCACCCACACCCTCCACAGACCCGGTGCCGCGCGTCACCTGCGTGGGCGGCAACTGCTGTGCAAGCCACGCCTTTCGCTGCTGCTCCCGCATGTGCCGGTCCACCGCGTCCGCGGCGACCAGGGTGAGAAACGCCTTGATGAACATCGAGTCCTCCGATCTCAACTTCGACGACTGCGCCTCACGGCGCGTCGAGCGTTGCGAAGCGCCCGTGCGGTCCTGCGGTTCGCACGCTCGACCGTCCGTAGGCGCGCGCGTGTGCGCGCGAGGGTCTTAGCCGTTCGTCGTGACTCGGCCTGAGCCAGCCGCGCATCTGCCCTTGCCGAGATGAGAACGACCGCAGCTGCGCTGCGCGGTTCGATCGCCCGCGCTCTGCTGGCGTCGCCATCCGCAGAGAGAGCGCCGAGCAGAAACGCGCCGGTCACAAGAAGCGCCAAGGCGAGCATGCGCGCTCCGACTACGCGAGGTTGCTCACGAACCACGCGCATCACAGCAGCTGCTCCCCGACTCCGAGCCCGAGCCGCTTGATCGCCACTCGCGTCGGCCGCTCGAGCGCCCCAAGCGTATAGCGCCCACAGTCGAGCATCGAGGCGAGCTGGTTGTCGAGCGGGATCGTCACGGAGCGGTGCAGCTGCTCGGCTCGGAACCGCTGCTCGACCACGGAGACGTCCGCGCCGCGCAGGATCGACTTGTTCACCACGACCGTCGTTCGCTCGTGCTTGAGGTGTCCGAGGGCGTCGAGCACGACCGACGACGTCACCCACTCGGGCGTCGTCACGAGCACGACCTGGTCGGCCCGCTCGACGGCAAAGCGCGCGAGCGGACCGGCGACGCCGGTACCGAGATCCAGCAAGACGACCTCGTAGAAGCAGGAGAGGAACGCGACGAGCTCGCCGTAGCGCTCGGGGCCGAGGCTGGCGGTGAGCTCGGCGTCGCGTGGAGCAGCCAGGACATGCAGGCCGCTGGGTTGCCTGGAGACGTAGGCGTTCAGTTCAGCCGCGGTCCGGATCCGATCGGCGTCCTCGAGCAGATCGGCCAGTGACCGGTCGGCGAGTCGCTCGGGCGTGCCAAGACGCGCGAGCGTGCCGAAGTCGGGGTTCGCGTCGACAGCGACGACGCGGAGCTTTAGATGGCTCGACAACAGGTCGCCGACGACGAATGTCGCAGTTGTCTTCCCAACCCCGCCCTTGGGGCTGATGAGCGCCACTGTGTTCGGGCGGGTGACGCCCGGGAGCCCGTGGAGCCGCGCTTCGACGTCGGCATCTTCCCTCTCGCCTCGCGAGATCAGCGCCTCGCGCAAGCGGAGCCCGAGCGACGTTCGGGTCCCGTTCGAGGTGCGCCGACCGTCGACGACAGGGCCGGGATGGATGTCGCGCCGGCGGAGTGGGGTCTCGACAGGCGCGGTCATCGGAGATCGAGGCGCGTGCCGACGTGCAGGAGGTCTGGGCTGCCGGTGCCGATGCGGTCGGCATTCAGCTGCCAGAGCCGCTGGACCTCACGCGCGATCTGCGCCGGGGAGGCGTCCGCTCCGACCAGCGCGGCCGCAATCGCCCACAGCGACTCGCCCGAGCGGACGACGTGACTCGCGCCGGAGACGGAGATACGCGCGGGTGCCGGAGCGGATGTTGCTGCGACGGGCACCATGGTGGTCGGCGTGACGGGCCTAGCCGCTGGAGCGGTGCTGTTGGCACGAGTAGTGCGCGGCTTCGTGTCGGGAGAGCGTTCGCGGCGCGTGCTTGAACGCTTCGTCGTTTCACGCTTCGCAGAGGACGCTTCCACCGGGCTTTCCGCGGCAGCGGACGAGCTCGTAGCGGCAGCCGGCGGGGTCGACTGCGGTGCGGGAGCTGGCGCAGGCGCTGCGGTCGGCGGGGCCGGAGCAGGACTTGGTGGCGCGGCCGGCGGCGGAGCTACCGCGTCTCCCGCGTCCACTTCCGGCTCCGGGGTGTCCACGGCCGGCGCGGCGTCGACGGGCGCACTGTCGTCGGGCGTCGCTGCCGGAGTGGCAGCAGGAGGTGCTTCCTCGGGAAGCGCGGCGTCGTCGCCTCCCGGATCGAAGTCAGTGCTTGCTGCGCGGTCGCCCGTGCCGGACTCTGAGACTGCCGCGGCGCCCTCGTTGGTGCGATCGGCTTCCGCGGCGAACGCGGTTGCCGGGGGCACGGCGGTCGACGCCGCCAGCACCCCGGCGAGGACCGCTGCCTGCGCGGACGCCGGCACGAGCGGCCTGACCTCGAGGCAACCATGGAGCCGACGCTCGACACAGATCGGGCACGACGCGTGGAAAGGCAGGCCGTCGTGAGCGGCTCCGGCGCAGAGGTGCTCGTTCAGGGAGTTCATGCGCGTCCTTTCAGTTCAAGGGGTCGGTCACGCACCGGTACGCCTTGGCTCCCGCTGCGGTGTCCGGTGTCACGCCGACCGTTCCGACCTTGTCCGTGATGTAGAGCGCGTCGACTTGGCCAGGAGTGGTCGTGGATGGGTACACGTCCGAGGTCAGCTCACCGCCAGGCGCCGGGTCGACGGCGGTGAATGCGGCAAGCAGTTCGCCAAAGGTGGGCAGCCGCCGTCCGGGCGCCGCCGGGGTCCCCACCTGTAGGCACGCGTAGACCGCACTGCCGTACGCGACAGCCGACCGTGCGGTCCTCTCGATGCAGACATCAGCGGTAGGGAACGTGTCACTTGGGCATTTCACCTTGAGATCAGCGGCCGTCAGTCCGCCGAGTTGGGCGGCGTTGCGTGCTCGCGGCACCGTCGCGAGCTTGGACTCCCGGATCTGGACGCCGGTCAGCGAGTTGTGGCGGATCTTGCGTCCGGTGATCGAGCGGTCCTTGATCGAGCTTCCGCTGATCGAGTAGGCCGCGTACGAACTGCCGCCCAGCGCGATGAAGACGGCGATCGTCGACATCACGTTGGCGTAGGTTGGTCGCTTCAGCCAGGCTCGCATCGGCGTTCCTCCTGTGTCGCTGTGCCGTGTCATCAACGACCTCGGACTCGGACACGGATCGACTTCGAGACTCCCGGTGTAAATGGGTAGCCGGACTCGGGCGGAAGTTCAATGCGGAACCGGTACCAGGCGATCCCGCGCGTTCGCGCGAACCGGTAGGGCACCGACCAGTTGCCGGCCGCATCGGTCCGCACTGTTCTGAAGGTCTGCCAGCGTCGGCTTAGCCGGACCTCGAGCTGGACTAGCTTGCCTCCAGGCGGGATCGGCGTGCTGGCGACATGGCCGCTGAAGGTCACGGACTGCCCGTTGAGCAGCCGCGAGCGGCTCACGCGCAGGCTGCTCTGAGCCGGCGTCGTCATGCCCACCTCCGTGCTCGCTGGGAGGACGACGGGGGACCCCGCGTAGACGAAGCGCAGAGTCCGTGAGGTCGTGCCGGTCACCCTGTAGCTAAACGCGCCGGTGGCGTCCGTAGTGACCTCACCGACGAGTCGCTCCGGTGTGAGGATCGAAGTCTCGAGGACTTGGAGACCCGCGCCAGCGATCCCCTGCCCGTCGGGGTTCACCAGCTTGCCGACGACCTGCGACTGCTCGCCGAGCTGCAAGCTCGCGGTCGGCTTCACTTCGGTGATCTTCTCGGTCGTGGCCTGGCGTCGGCCGTTCTTCTTCACGGTCTTTTTCTGGGTTCTGACGCGAACCACGCCCGCGCTCGCGGACGCGACGATCCTGATCGGGAGAGTCAGGGCCATCGGCTGCCCGTCTGATCGCTGCGTGGTCACCGTCTCGTTCCCAGCCTTATCTCGGGCAACGGCGCGGACGGTGTACGGCCCAGGCGGCAGCGCCACGTCATCGATGCGAGCAACGAGACGGCTCCCGTCGATGTCCGTCTTCAACCCTTGCCATGCGCCGGATCCTTCTGGGCTGATCTCGACCTCGCCGCTGGCCAGTCCGGAGACCTTGTCGACGACCGGCACGGACAGCAGTGTCGGATCGGTGGCGGCCGGCGGGTCGAAGGCCAGCTGCGGCGGCTCGGGGTCATATCGCAGCGTGACGGGGACCGACGCGGCCGTGCTGTCGATGTTCCCTGCGGCATCGCGTCGCCACAACGACACCGTCCACTCGCCGGGCGCCGGCGCCTGGATTGGGATGCTCGACAGCCCGTCGCCTGCCACATCGTTCTGCGTGCATCGAGCGCCATCTGCCGAGCACAGCTTGTACGTCGCTCCGACGACCGGGGCACGATCGTCCTCCGGCGGGTTCGCCCACGCTGCGGAGAAGCCATTGGTGCTTCGCCATGCGTCGCCGTCCTCTATGGCGGCGTCGACGCGCGGCGGCGCTGTGTTGTCGATTCGGACAGTGACGGGCGCCGAGACGCCGAAGTTTCCGGCGGTGTCCTGAGCCTGGACAGCGAGAGGCTGCGTACCTTCGCCGAGGCGCCGTGTATTGACCCGCATCTGCCCCGGCCCGTTCGGGCAGGGCGTCGGATTGGCGAATGCCCCATCGCCTGTCGCCACCGCGCATGAACGCTGATCGGAGCCGATCGCGGCATCGGCCCCGGAGACGGTCGCCATGCGAATACCGACGTTGTCCTCCGCGACGTAGTTCAGCGGCTGGGTCTCGTTGACCCACGCACCTGTAGCCAGTGGCGTGTCGCCCGCGATTACCGCAGACGGCGGCTGCTCGTCGACCACGTCAACAAGGGCCTTGAACGTCCGGACGTAGTTGGCCCGGCGCCCTGAGCACGACCGGCGTCCGTCGCCGCCCATGCAGATCACCCGCTGGACGATCCGCGTCGCGCCGCTGATGTTGTAGGTGCGGGAACGGTACCCGGCAGCCTGGCCACGGCCATCCCGAGCGCAGCCGCGATTCGCACGGACGTTCTTGATCGACACCGGCGCCCCGTTCGGGACCTCGGCGTAGAGCTGGAGCGCATAGCGGCAGTCGTTACGCCGAAGCGAGCCGGCCCACTGCAGCGCGGTGAACGTGGTGCCGCTCGGCGCGTTGATCGCAGCCATCGCCACCGATCCTCGCGGGATAGCCGTCGCCCGCACGGTGTTGGCCGTCACCATGCCGCGCACCCCCGGCCCCTCCGGATTACACGCGCGCTTGGTGTTCATGCCGCGGGTCGCGAAGTCCGTGAACGCCGTCGTCGTGAAGCCCAGCGTGTCCCCTTGGCAGCTGGCGACAGTGAAGCCGCCCGCGCGCGCGGGCGTCGAAAGGCTGATCGCCACGAGGAGCGAGAGGACCGCGATGACGGCGGTGCGGGCTGGCATAGCGACGGACATCGGGGTACTCCTCTCCGCTTGGAGCATGGTCATGGTCCCTCGAACTCCGAGGGTTCGTTCGCGGGTGCCGGCGCAGGCTTCGGCTCGGACGCTTGGGGGGTCGCTCCGCTAGTCCCGGTGGCAGCCGACGACGCGGCGGACGCGGCGGACCCGGATGAGACCGACGTCCCGATCGGAGCTGTTGGCTCGAACTCGTCTTCGTGCACCGGCTCAAGTGCCTTGCGCTTCGGAGCTGAGTCTTGGAGCTTCGTCGACGCTGTTTTCGTACGGGCCGTCGCGGCAACAGAAGCCGATGTTGACGTTCGCGTCGACGCAGCACGCGCGGCCACAACTCTCGGCACGGTTGCCACGCGGGACTCCTGCGGCTTCGAGGCCTTTTGGTGAACCTGCTTGGCGACAGGTTCCTCCGAGATCCCGATCAGTGAGGGCGCGTTCTGCTGGACGCAGTACGTCGCGCCACTCCCGACTGCGATGCAGCCGACAACAGCCGCGGCCATCGCGCCGGGCCGAACGCCGGCGAGTGGCGACGGGTCCGTGACACGGATGTAGGCACTCGTCAGGTGCTCGCGGATGTGCGCCGTTGTGTCTGCGACCTGCCGACGAACGCCCGAAGGCTGGTCGCTCGCCGCGAGCGCGTCGGCTCCGCTCTGTACCAGGCGACCGATCGCGTCGTGCTGCTCGACGGCGACCGGCGGAACGGGCAGCAGTACGGCGACCCGCTCTCGCCAGACGTCGAGACGCTCGTACATCGCGCCACAGCGCTCGCACGTCGCGAGGTGCAGCTGGGCCTTCCGGGCTTCGCTGCCGGCGACGAGACCGAAGGCATACCGCGACACCAGCTGGTGACCGTCAGCGCATCCGTAGCCGGTGAACTTCGCGAGCTGGCTGCGACCGGTCGCCAGCACTTCCTCGACCGAGCGCTTGACGACTCGCGGCGTGAGCCCGAGCCGCTGCGCGATCTCTTTCCGCGGGTAACCGTGGCTGTGGAGAATGGCGATGGTCCGCTCTCGCTCGCAGAGTCGATCAAGGATCGTTCGTGTGAGGGCGTCGAGCTCCGCGTGCTCCTCCCGACGGATGATCTCCTCGTCAGGCCGAGTCGCGGCGGCATCCTCGACGAGGAACTCGGTCGCGCTCTGGTCGATCAGCACCTCCCGCTTGAGCCGCTCGCGCGCGTCACGCAGCAGTGTCCCGGTCGTCTTGCGAAGCCAGACGTAGACCTCGCCCATGGTCTGGCCTCGGCATCCGCGCGTCGCGCGGAGACATGCCTCTTGGAACGCCTCCTCGACCTGTTCAGGCGTGCTCCCTCGATTCGCCGCAGCGACCTGGGCACGCAGCTGCAGCGCTCGTTGGCCACCGGCGATCTCCTCAAGGAGCTCGCGCGTACGGTCGGAGGCGGTCTGGAGTGCCGTGTGCGCTGCCATGCCCCCATAAGAGGACAGACCCGAGCTGTTGGCCCCCACTTGTTCTTCGCGCCCACGCTCGCCGACACACGTAGGTTCCTGCTGATCCGTTGCCGAGCCGACGGACCGCACGCCGGTCACCAGCTGATCGGCTCGGGACAATCGCTCACGGACATCACCCCTGAGGTAAGGGCGACCGTGGCCGCAACGCGGTCGAGGACGACGCAGATCGCGATTCCCTCGAGGGTGGACACAGCTCTCCTACCTCCGTCACGAGCCTCACTTCCCCGGCGCGCAGCCGCCTAAACGGTCGAGGCCTCTCGCGCTTACAAGCAGACAAGCAGGCATGCGTGCGTGTCTACATGTTGTGCTCACGGCACACGGCTTCTAAGGCCGTCGTGACGAGCGCCTGGACCGGCCTCCCGTCTGCCGCAGACACAAGCTTCACCTTGCGACGAGGGGCCGGGCTCACCCGCACGCACAACATCACGAGGCCGTCTTCGGCCGCCACCGACGCGGCCGGCTTTGACGGCACCGGATCTGCCGGGTGCCGACGTGCGACCTTCCCAGTGAGGCCCGGACGGGGCTCACCGGACGGCACTGGCCACCTCGATACGCGCCGCGAGTTCCCGGAACGTGCGCGCCAGCTCCTGTGCTGCGGGCGACCGCAGATCGTCGAGCCTGATGCCCCGGCGAGCACCTTCCTGCAGGACCGTCCGCTTCGCGATGCGCGGCGCCCAGACCAGATCCGGACCGAAGTAGGAGATCAGTTCGTCCACGCCGTCGCGATGCTCGATCGTGCGCTCGACGCGGTTGACGATCACGCCGGCGAGGCGGAGTTCAGGGTTGTAGTGCGCCGCAACGAGATCCCGCGTGCGCATCAACTCCTGGATGCCCTGCAGCGCCAGGAAGCTCGGCTCCGTGACGACTACGAGCCGGCTGGCGGCAGCGAGAGCGTTCAGCGTGAGCACACCGAGGCTCGGCGGGCAGTCGAGGAGGACCGCGTCATAACCGTCCAGCCCACGTAGCTGATTGCGCAAGACGAACTCATCCGCGGTCGACCGGCGGGCTTCGCGTGACGCGAGGGCTGTCTCGGCTGGCGCGAGCGCGAAGCCCCAAGACGTGTCGATGACCGTCGCTGCCAGTCCGAAGCGATCTGGCTCAAGCAGTGCGTCGGCGACGGTGACCCGCTCGTCCGTGTCGATTCCGAGCACCTTCGTCGAGGACGCCTGAGGGTCGAGGTCAACGAGCAGCGTGCGTGTGCCGCGCCGCGCGAGCGCTGTTGCGATCCCGAGCGTAACCGTCGTCTTGCCCACGCCCCCCTTCTGATTTGCAAACGCGTAGATGTCCATCTGGCCCCCTGTCTTCATCCATGCATGGCTGTCTGCGTGCATGAAGAGGCGCGCAACTACATCTTGGCCCCGGTCCGCTTCGACGCTGAGCGATCAGCTGCCTCCCCAGGCACGGCCGAGCCCCAGCGGACACCTGGAAGCTTGCTCGGGTCCGCGCCGCGAGCAACCCAAAGTGTACCGATCGGTGGCTTTCGGTAACGTGCTCCAACATGCGCACGGCTGCTGAGACCTTTCCCCATCGCCGCGCCGGCCACTGCGGCTCAGGCGCGCTCCGCGATCTGCTGGAGCATCGCGGCCTCAACTTCGGGTCTAGCCCGCTGTCGGAGGGGGTGGTGTTTGGATTGGCTGGCGGGCTGGGCTTCTTCTTTGCGGAGATCCCGCAGATGGCACCGCCCATCTACCTGGTGGGACGCACGGGCGATCTTGAGCGAGATGTCGCCGCGCACCTGGATGCCGAACTCGAGGTCCGGGAGACCGATGATCCTGTCGAGGGCTGGGCATGGGTGACGGAGGAGATCGATGCCGGTCGGCCGCCGATGGTGTGGGCGGACATAGCCGAGCTGGAGTACCTGCGCGTGCGTATGAGCAACACGCGCCACGACATCATCGTCGTCGACTACGACAGCGACGCGCAGGTTGCCTGGATCGCCGACAACGACCGCGACGAGCTGCAGCGGTGCTCGCTGGAGTCGCTCGCGGCGGCCCGGAACTCCAGCGGATTCCCCGGGGCGAATCGCCACACCACGTTCCTGTACCGCTGGCCTGATCGGCTCCCCGACCCCGATATCGCGACCCAGCGGGCATTGGCATGCGCGGTTCGAAACATGCGTACGGCCCCCGCCTCGGTCGGAGGGCTCGACGGGGGGCTCGGACTGGCCGGCGTGGCCGCGTTTTGCGCGAGCTATCCGCGTTGGCCTGAGACGTTCGCGACCAGCATGGACGAGGTGCTTCGGGGGCTGCGAGTGTTCATCGTCAAGGCCGGGACGGGAGGGGCCATGTTCCGCTCTCTCCACGCAGAGTTCCTGCGGGAGATGGCGGGCGCGGTCGAGGGACCCGCGCTGCTGGCGGCCGCGTCGATCTACGAGGAACTAGCCGGTCAATGGGTCGACCTCGCCAAGTGCGCGGAGGCGGGCGATCACGCCGCGGGACTGCCGCTCGTCGAGCGGATCGGGCGCCTCGAAGTCTCCGGCGTCGCAGCGATGGAAGCGGCGCTGTGAGCGCGTCCCGAGGTCCCGCGATCCCGCCTCACCACTCGCGCTGCTTCGGCTGCGGCCCCGACAACCCAGCCGGGCTGCGGATGCGCATGTGGCGGGAGGACGATCGCGCGTGCGCAGAACTCGTGCTCGATACCCGCCACGAGGGGGCTCCCGGATTCGCGCACGGGGGCGCCGTCGCTGCGGCACTTGATGACCTGTTCGGCGGGGTCCTGGTACTCCTCCGCATCCCGGCCGTGACGGCCAAGCTGAGCGTGGACTACCGCGCGCCCGTCCTGCTCGGGCGACCGCTGCTGCTGAGCGGCTCGTGCATCCGCAGGGATGGACGCAAGCTGACGATGCAGGGCATGCTCTACGACCGGGACCGGCTCGTCGCCGAGGCACAGGCCCTGTTCGTCGAGGTTGCCGTGGATCACTTTCGTCAGAGCGGCAAGGAGGGCATGGAGGAGTGGGGAGTCGATCGGGTCGAGCAGCCGGGCTAACTACGTCACGGTCCGGCCGGCACCGACGAGACGCCCTCGAGGAACACACGGAATTCCGCGATGCCGTCGTGAAGGTCCGGTGTACTCCCGCGCTCGACATATTCCAGGATCAGCCCCTGGATACCGGCAAGGACTAGGACGTCGAGCGCAGGCCGGCGCATATGGACGACGCGTCCGCGGGCCAGCGCGTCGTCGATGAGCTTGGCGATCACGTCGCGCATACGATCGGTGATGTAGTTGGCGGCAGGGCGCAGCCCGTCGTTGGTGATCGCCTCGGTACGCAGGCCGAACCATGCCACAAGCAGAGCTCGATCACTGGTGATCGCCTCCCACATGCGCTCGAATCCGCGGGCGACGATGTCGGCTGGCTCCTCAAGCCCGAGCACGCTCTGCTCGATCTGGTCGACCAGGCGCCCGCCGACGACCCGGACGACATGATCGAACAGGCCGTCGCGTGAGCCGAAGTAGTAGACGACGGCGCGCTTGCCGAGCGCGGACTCGTCGCCGACACGCTGGAGCGAGGTCGCGGCGTAACCGTCCCGGGCCAGGCAGCGGAGTGCAGCGTCGATGATCGTCTCAGCCCGCTGTTCACCCTTGCGTGAACGTTCCGCAACCGTCCGCATCGCCAAGAGCCTAGGTTACGGCTCGTGTCCGGAGGATCCTTGCCGCGGGTTGACCCGGGCGGCCGCGATCGCAGACCATGGGTGACGCTGGCTCGAGGCAGATCGATCTGATTCAGCCTCGAGGGTGCACGGGTGGAGTTCCCGCACCATGATCTAGCACCGTTTCGTGGAGTCGAGGTTCTTAAGTCAGGCAGCATTGTGGTGTTGGTAGCACCGATCCATCGAACTCGCCCGCGGAGCATGCGTTGCCGGACCGGGCACCGCCGCGGGTGTAAACGAACGTTAGCTCTCTGGTACGGTTTCCATCATGCCGACGCTCCGCGCGCCTAGCGACAGCGGGAAGCTTCCCCCGAAGGTTCGTCTGCCAGCACTCACGCAAACCGCGTGGTTTCTGAAGAGTCCGCACGGGTTCCTCGAATACAACGCGCAACGTCTTGGGCCCGTATTTCGTGCCCGAATCCTCGGGTTTGGGAGCGGGGACTTTGCGTTCGTGTCGGACCCGGCCCTCATAGAACGAGTATTCACACACCGAGGGTCGAATCTGCTCGCGGGACGAGCTGCGTACACGACCATCGAGCCCGTCGGAGGTGCCAACTCGCTCCTGGTTCTTGACCCTCCCCGGCACCTTGAAGAACGCAAGCTCATGCTGCCGGCGTTTCACGGAGACCGCATGCGTTCCTACCGTGACGTTATTGCGGAGGAGACCCGCAGGTCGATAGCGTCATGGCCCTCTGGCGTGTCGTTCTCATTGCGACCGCGCTTTGCGGAGATCGCGCTTGATGTGATCATGCGCGCGGTCTTCGGCCTTTCCCGCGGGCCGAACTACAGCGATCTCCGTGAAGCGCTGCTCTCAGTGGTCGAGAACGACCGCATGATCAGCTTGGCGCTCATGCTGCCCGCGATCAGGCGCGATGTCGGACCCTGGAGGTCGTGGTCGAACTTTCGCCGTCAGATCCGAGCGGCCGACCATCTCATCTTCCGCGAGATCGAAGAGCGCTGGAATGACAGCGACCTCTCGTCGCGAGACGACATTCTTTCGATGCTGCTGCTCGCGCGTCGGGACGATGGCTCGGCTCTGACGATGGAGGAGCTTCGCGACGAACTCGTCACCATGCTCCTCGCTGGTCACGAGACGACCGCAACGGCGCTGGCGTGGACGTTCGACCAGCTGTTCCGCAATCCGCACGTGCTCGAAGAGCTTCAGGCGAACGTCGCCTCGGACGCCCCCGACCCAGCACTGATCGATGCGGTGATCTACGAGGCGCTCCGCGTGCGACCGGTCATCCCATTTGTTGTGCGCACCCTCACCGAGCCGTGGGAGCTTGCGGGATTCGAGCTTCCAGCCGGATGCACTGTCGCTCCGGCGATCTACGCTGTTCATCGGGATCCTCGCTTGTACCCCGATCCAGGCCGGTTCGATCCCACCCGATTCTTGGACCGGCGTCCGGGCACCTATGAGTGGCTGCCGTTCGGGGGAGGGACCCGCCGCTGCATCGGGGCGAGCTTCGCGTTGTTCGAGATGCGCACCGTGTTGGAGACCGTGCTTTCAGAGACGACGCTGCGCGCGAACTCGCGCCGTCCAGAGCGAATCCAGCGCAGGGCGTTCATGCTCGTTCCGGCACGTGGAACACCGGCAGTCAACTACCCGCTACAGACTGTAGCTCGGCATTGAGACAGGCTTCTGCGTCCGCAACCCGAGCGCGTGCTCACCCAGCCGGTCGGTCGCAGTTGAGCGCGCGTGGCTCCTACGCTACGGCGTGCGCCGTCCGGGGGTGCCGGGGATGCTCCCTCGGCACCCCTGCGCGTTTTCAATGCGCCGGCGCCAGGTCCTCCGGCCGTTGTTCAGTTCCCGCGAGCGCGCCGAGGCCGATGGACACCAGAAGCCCAGGTAGATCGTCAACGTTGCGGGCATCGTGTGGCCAGTACGCCGCGGACAGCAGGAGCCCAATGGTCGCGAACGCCGTGGTGACGAGTTCGCTCGTGGCCCTCTCGGGGTAGCACCGCGAGAGAACGTCCACCCAACGGTCCACGTGCTGTCTCTGGCGTCGGGCGAGGCGCCGCCGCGAATCGGTCGACAGGGACCGGTCCTCCCGGGCGTAGATGCTCACCAACGCCGAGTCCGTCAGCGAGAATTCCGCTTGCGCGCGGACCAGCGCCTCAAGATCGTGGAACGGATCGTCCGTCGGGACGGGCACGAGCAGCAGGAGACGATCCATCGCTTCGTCAAACAGCGTCGAGAGGATCTCGTCCTTCCCAGCGAAGTGTCGGTAAATCGCTGGACCAGAGACCCCTGCGGCTTCGCCCAGCTCATCGACGCCGACGGCATCAAAGCCCCGTTCGTAGAACAGCCGCGTGGCGGCGTTCAGGATCTTCCGGTCCCGCACGGCGCCCGATGTTACCTGTCGAGGATTTCCCGCGTTACTCCAGGCTGATATGCCAGGCATCTAGACACTAGACAAGCACACCAGTCGTCACACACCACCACCTGAGAGCGCCCAGGTCGCACCCGGCCCCGGGTAAGCCTCACCGCGCCTGCGGAGATGCTCGAGATGTGCCTGCGTCTCCATCAGCGCCAGCATCGCGTTCGCCGAGTCTCGGACATCGACGCGGAAGACCGCGTCGCGCAACCGTGCGAGCGTCATCGGAGCGGGAGCCAATTCCAATCGCAGCTGATCCAGCCGCTTGGCGTGGTGCGCGGCGAGCTCGTCCGCGCGCCCCCGGGCATCTATGTACGGATCGCCGTGCGCTGGCAACACATACCGCACGGGAAGCTCCGCGACCCTGCGAAGTGAGCCGAGGAAATCGCCAAGCGAATCGGCCCCGTCCCACGAGGGCTGAATGTTCGGCGTAAACCCAGGTAGCAGCAGGTCACCGCAGAGCAGCACGCCATCACCCTCCCTGAAGAGGCATACGTGCCCAGGGTCGTGCCCCGGCGTCCACAGGACGCGCCAGTCCCCGATCATCTGACCGTCCTCGAGCGGATCGATCCCGGGCACGCCGGCCACAAGCGCCGAAAACCCCGCGAAGGCCCGCTCCATCGCGGCAGCATCGGGCCAGCCACTACCCGCACTGCCTTCCCGATCCCCTCCCGCGAAGGCGAGACTCGGCGCCACGCCGGGGTGAGCCAGCACCCTCGGTGCCAAGGTCGCAGCCAGACCCCAATGGTCGATGTGCCCGTGCGTAATCAGCACGCGCTCCGGAACCTGCCCGAGGGCCTCGAAACCCGCCGCGAGCGCCGACTCCGAGCCGCGAGCGCCGGTGTCGACCAGTACCGGGCCGTCCGACGTTTCGAGCACGTGCACGTGCAGGTGATCCGGCGCAGGCATGGCCAGCGGAACCGTAAATCGAGCGACGCCGGGCGCCGGCCAAGTGACCTCTACCTCCACGGCCTTAGACATGCGGCAAGCCTACACGCCCTCGTGAGCGCTCGTTCGCGCTGCGCCCCGTGGCCCTGCGGGCGGTCGAAGGAGTTCCTCGAGGGGTCGCGCTGACACAGCGAGCCTCTAGGCGGTGACTAAAGGAGACGAACCCGAACCCAAACGCTCTACGTGACGTAGGACACAGAGTGAACGATCGTTTTGCATATCGGGGGCTGATGTCATACCGTCCCATTCCGAGTTCGCCTCCCCTCTGGAGTCCAGTTGTGCTGGCGGGCTCATCCAGCTGACGCGATATCGCGTCTGCTGGCGAGCGCCATGCCGTCGAGGACCTGGCTGGCGTTCGCGTGCGGCCCGCTATCTCCCTTCCCCTGATACGGCCGCACACGGCTGCTGGGTGCCGGGCTTACACAGCCCGGCACCCGGGCCACACCCTCGCGAAGCACCATTCCCCGGAAGTGAAGGCCCCGTGGAGGCCTGTGCTCATGCACGCTCGTTGGCGCCGAAGCGTCCCGTGACGACCCCCCACCAAACGTCAGCCAGCACCTCAACGACATAGCTCGTATCCGAGTGACCCGAGCGGCACGCGACCTCCTGGTACAGCACCCGCTCCGTCATCCACACAGCCGCAGCCCCGAGTGCCTCGGCACGCTCAGCCGTGCACGCCCCGCTGACGCGCAGCCGATCACGCGCCAAGACGATGTACCTAGCGACGAGGTCATGCCAGAACACGCCGACCTGGGCGTCGTACGCGGCCGCTTCGATCACGGCACGAAGCAGCGGCGCGTGGTCTGCGAACCCGCAGACAAGTACTCGCAAAGCCCGCTCGAGTTCATCCCGAGTTGACCCCGAATCCGACAACCATTGCTCGACCGGCCCCGTCATCAGACCGGCCAGCTCCCCTGCGGCTGTCTTCAGGAGATCCCGCTTGTCTTCGAACGCAAAGTAGAAACTCGTCCACGAGATGCCCGCCTCAGACGCTATCTCCGCCACCGTGAGCTCGGCATACGATGCCCCGCGCTCCAGTAAGCGCTCGATCGCGGCCACGAGCTCGTGCTGATTTGCGAGCCTGGCACCGAACGGTGACCGGGTCCGCATGACCGCCTGCCGCGACCCGCGGCGGGCGGGTAGCCGATCCGTCACAACTCCGATCCGGCATGGAGGAGCGATCGTTCACTTCATCCGCCCATGATCAGACCTTTGGCGCGCGATCAATTGAGGGATGAAACCGCACGTAAGGATGCTCGCACATGCGGCCAGTGTACCCGTCTCAGCCTAGGAGATCTGGGCTCGTTCAGCTCGTGTGGCATTTCTGCCGAGCCGCATCGCTCTGGGTGACACGCGCAGCGTAGAAGTCAGGCGCGGCGGGGTGTCGTGCACCCAGCCCCGTGGGAACGATCGTTGATTCCGGCTTGCGGGAGAACCCTTCCTTCGTACTACGCTGACACCATGTCAAACGTCCAGCCTGAGCTTGATGCGCTGCAAGTTGCCGACGATGGACTGTGGACCGAGGGTCCCCCGCACGAGACCTTCTCGCGACTGCGACGGGAGTGCCCGGTCCACTGGAGTCGCGGGATCGCGCAGTCGCCCCACGACGCCGGCTTCTGGTCAGTCACCAAGGCCGATGACGTCCACGCTGTCAGCCGGGACTGGCAGACCTACTCGTCGGCGTCGAACATCCTGCTGATCGACCACGGGGTCCCAGTCGAACTAGTGCAGGGCATGTTCATCGGAATGGACCCGCCGAAGCACGACCGGATCAAGGCGCTCTTCCAGAAGGCGTTCACGCCGAAGTCCATCGGCCAGCACGAAGACGCGATTCGGGCGATCACAGCTGGCGTGATGGATGACCTGGAGGGGCGCGAGACGTGCGATCTGGTGACGGAAGTCGCCCAGCCGGTCGTCGCCAGGGTGATCGGGAGCTTCATGGGCCTCGACCCCGAAGACGACAAGCCGTGGGCGGAATCGATCAACCAACTCCTCGGCTTCGGTGACCCGGACCTCAATCCAAAGGGCATCGAGCAACTCGTCTCCGAAGACCTGCCACCGATGTACGAGAAGTGCATGCGACTGGTCGAGGACCGCCGCGCAAATCCGACCGACGACATGCTCAGCATCCTGATTTTCGCTGACATCGATGGCGATGTGCTCACCGATCTCGAGATCTTCTCCGGGTTCGTCTTGCTCATGGCAGCCGGAAACGACTCGACGAAGGCCACCTACACGAGCACCATGAGGGCGCTGATGGAGCATGACGACCAGCGCCAGCTACTTCTCGACGACTCGTCGCTGGTGCCGAGCGCCGTCGAGGAGGCACTGCGGATGTTCCCCGCCTTCGCACACTTTCGCCGTACCGCGACACAGGACGCGACGCTCGGCGGCTGCCCAATCAAGAAGGGCGACAAGATCGCGCTCTGGTACCCGTCCTCGAACCGCGACGAGGATCGCTACGAGGATCCGGAGCGCTTCGACGTCACGCGCAACCCCGAGCACCAGGCCTTCGGTGCCGGCGGCCGCCACTTCTGTCTCGGGACCGCCCTCGCCCGGCTCGAGCTGAAGATCCTCGTCGAGGAGACCCTCAAGCGCTATCCGACGATGTCGCTGGCGGGAGAACCCACCTGGGTCATTTCACAGTTCTCCAGCCAACTGAAGAGCCTGCCCGTCAAGCTCGCTGCATGACCCCGAGCTCGTCGCAGACGCCTGACGTCGACTGGGTCGTCATCGGCTCCGGCTTCGAGGGCAGCGCAAGCGCGCTCCGACTCGCACACGGTCGCCTGCGGGCTGGCCCGCTTCTGCTGGGCTGGAGCCCCACCGCCGACCGACCCGGCTTCCGGCTCTTGTCGACCAACAAGAAGAGCCCCGCGCGGGCGGGGCTCTCCAGTGCTGCCGAAATTGACGGATGTCAGGCCGTGTCAGGTCAGCCCTTTGTGCACTTCAAAGTTCGCGATGCCGCGAAGTCCGTTCCGTCGGCGTACTCAAAGGTGCCTTCTCCGTTCCAGATGCCGCCGTCGCAGCGGTCGATCTCAATAATGCCTCGCGTCTTGCCCTTGATCTTTGCCGTTTTCTTGATTGAGATCGAGAAGAGGGTCACGGCGACCGGCACCCCCGGTGCGGGCTCTTGGAGATTCGCTGGAATGGGGATGTCGGTTCGCAGGCCGTACTTGCCTGACACCTTGCTGATCTTGACGACGATGTTCGACTGGATTCGCAGTGGGCTTGCCCCTTCAACGAACATGCTGAGGGAGGACTTCCCGCCGTTCGCGATGCTGATCTTCAGGTCGTTCTGCGTGATCGGACCAGGCGCGAGGCCTGCGGCCTTCCCGGTCCCGATGATCGACCCGGCTGGGCAATCTGCGGTCGATTTCGCTGACAAGATTTCGCTCGGCGCGCAGGTGGGGAACAGTCCGCCGTTCCAGCTCGAGCCGCGCGGAAAGAAGATCTGCACGTTCTTGGTCGATGGTGGCTGTGCCCCCGTCGTGTCTCGAGTACCGGTGCTGATCTTCAGGTTCACGCTTCGGCGCACCTTCTTTGTGCTGGCTTTTGTGGGCGTCGCGCTGATCGTGAAGTCCTGCGTCACCTGAGCGTGGGCGGCAGTCGGCACGAGCAGAGTCAGTCCGAGCGCCAACGCGCAGGACGGTCGATATCTCACCATTGTCTCCTTGGGTCCGCAGACACAGGCCGCTCCCTCGACGACCACCGCCGTGAGAACGGTCGTTACCATTCGATCTTCGCAACCTAGCACTTCTGCACAGAACGAGCGCCTGCCTCCGAAACCGGTCGATGGTGCGGATCACCATGTGGCGTGGACGCATCTGCCTTGTGACGCA
Source organism: Solirubrobacteraceae bacterium (assembly GCA_016462625.1). The sequence continues at coordinate 40,525 of JAEMSV010000011.1, forward strand.
AGCGGACTTGCGACGCAAGCACACTGCACCCTCGCGAACGGTCGACCTCTGCGCGGCTCCAGGCGGCGTTTGCCAACGCCGTTGCTGGGTGGGAGGTACATGGTCGGCGCTCGTTGCGGTTCGTATCGCGAGGGCCGACCACCGCATCGAAGGATGCTCTTCAACGACGGACTCGAGCCTCCCGGCAAAGACCCCGGACCAGAAAGAGCAAGCGCCGCCGGAGCGCCTCCACGCCACCTCAACCACACCGCAGTCGCTCCGAGTCGAGTACGCTCGTTAGCGGACGTTAACGTCGTCGGACGCCTGGGAGGCGGGAGAGAGGTCATGATGCTCGTAGTTGGGTCTGCGCCGGTCAGGCGCCGGAGTGTGCTGGCGGCGGTCCTGGGGATAGCTGTGAGTGTGCCCCTAAGTCCGCCTGTCTCGAACGCCGCCGTGAGCGTCACGGCGGCGACAGCGGTCCCGGTCACGACGGCGTCGACGTGCTCCGCCGTGTCGCCCGTGACGCGTGCGCTTCAGGCCGGAGCCCGATCCGACTTCTGCCTCGCGCTGTCACTCGACGGCGGCCGTTCGGAGATCGACATCCCAGGCTTGGGAGACGACGCCCGGAGCATCAGGATCTCGCTTCCAGCGGGGCAGATCGGCGACCCGTCGGCCGCCGAAGCCTGTGCTCCGGGACGATTTCGCAGCGCCTCGGGGTGCCCTGTCGCTTCCCAGGTCGGCGAGGTTGCGGCCCGGGCTGATGCCGGAGTCACCCTCGGGGAGCAGCTCCTGCATGGGCCTGTACATCTCCTCGCCCCGTCGGGGACCGAGGCTGCGCAGCTCGGCGTTCAGATCGGTCTGAAGGTGGGACCGACCTCCACGGCGCTGGTCAAGGTCACGGCACAGATCAGGCTGCGCCCGGGGGACGGCGGCTTGGACGCGACACTCGAAGGCATCCCGCGCAGCCTCCTCGGCATTCCGATCGAACTCCGCCGCGTCAACCTGCGGCTGTGGGGATCACCAGCGCACCACCCGACGCTGCGCGCGCCATTCATGACATCGCCGACGGCGTGCGCTGCGGCCACCACTCGAGTGACTGTCACCTCGTACGCCGGGGTTTCCACGTCCGGGCAGACCGCGTTCACCCCGACAGGCTGCGACGTCGTCCCGTTCGCCCCGGAGCTGATCCTGGAGGGAGACCGTGCGGTCGACGCCCCGGTCGAGCTCACGGCCGGGGTGAGGATGCCTCCGGACACCGGCGCGGTCGCCCAATCGCATGTGGGCGAGGCCACGGTCATCTTGCCGGAAGGCGTTGAGCTCTCCGCGACGTCGGGGAATGAGATCGCGGATGTGGGCTGCACCGACGACGAGTTCGACGTGGCGGGTGGCGGTCCCGTGGCGTGTCCAGCAGGCGCAGCGCTCGGTACCGCGACCATGAGTTCCCCGCTCCTTGCGACCTTGGGTGGAAGCCTGCCGGGGACGATCTACCTCGCGCAGCCCCGCCCGACCGATCCGTTGATCCGGTTGTTCATTGTCGCGCAGGCCGGCCCCGAAGTCGACGCGGTGCGAGTGAAGCTGTCCGGCGTCGTCACGCCGGACCCGGCGACCGGGCAACTCACCACGGTCCTCCGAGGCATCCCGCCTGTGCCGTTTCGCGAGTTTCGCCTCACGTTCAGGGGCGGCGAGGGGGCGATTGTCAGCTCCCCGCGTGCATGCGGGGCCGCGGTGGCCACCGGCGTCCTCGTCCCGCTTGCCGGGGGCGCGCCTGTGAAGCCGCAGGCGGCTATTGCTTACTCGGACGGGTGCAGCGACCCCGGGGCGTTCGAGCCGGGGCTGGCCGTGGCCGCTACGCCAGCCCAGGCGGGGGCGTCGACGGCGCTGCAGGTGCGGTTCTCGCGACCAGATCGCCACGCTCGGCTGGCGGGCCTTGAGGTGCGGCTCCCACCCGGACTCATTGGGCGGCTCACCGCAGCGCGCCTGTGCGCCCTAGACCTCGCATCCATCGGGGCATGCGGACCGGAGAGCCTCGTCGGATCCGTCACGGCATCGGCCGGCCCCGGACCGCGCCCTCTGGAGCTGACGGGAGGAGAAGTGTTCCTGACCAAGGGTGACGGCGACGCACTTGCGGGCCTCGCGATCAAGATGCCGGTGCGCATCGGGCCGCTGGACTTCGGCAGTCTCCTGGTGCGCGGGCGGATCATCGTACGGCCCGACATCGGTCTGACCCTGCGGGTCGACGAGATCCCGCTGCGCTTGCCAGCCGGCGTGGCGACTGGGATTCGGGACCTGACGGTGACCCTGGACCGTCCCGGCTTCATCGTCAACGCGACGAGCTGCGCCTCAAAGACGGTTGCCGCCACTCTGCGCTCCGATATCGGTGCCTTTGCGGAGGCATCCGCTGGGTACGAGCCGACTGGGTGCGACGCGCTCGGCTACGCGCCACGACTGGAAATGCGGCTCGGCGGCGGTTCGGCCGAGACCGGTAGCGGCGGGCATCCCTCGCTCCAGGTCGATCTTGCGCAGGACCCTGGGCAGGCGAACACCAGTCGGGTGGAGTTGACGCTTCCGCCGTCGGTGTCGGCCGACATCGACCGCTTGAAGAACGCATGTCCGCAGGCGGCGTACGTGCGCGATGCGTGCCCGGCCGGTTCGGTGGTCGGGGCTGCGACCGCAGCGACGCCGCTGCTGGACGAGACGTTGCGGGGGCCGGTGACGTTCGTGTCGGTACCCGGCTCGCCGCTGCCTATGCTGCGAATTCGCCTTGGCGGTCCGCTCACTCTGGATCTGGACGCGAAGATCACGCTCACCAAGGACAACCGTCTCACGACGACGATCGAAGGCGTCCCTGACGTGCCGCTTTCGAACTTCCGTCTCACGCTCGACGCTGGGCCACGCAGTCCGCTGACCGCGAATCGCGATCTGTGTACGGCGCCAGCGCAAGTCGGTGGGTCCCTGGGATCCCACACGGGCTCGAGCCTCGCTCTCAAGCAGGACGCGGTCGTGGTCGGCTGTGGTCCTGCCGCGACGTTGGAGCTCGGATCGCTGAAGACGGGCCGACCCACCGCTGATCTGCGCGTTGTCGGCGGGCGCACGCGGATGACGAGCGTGACGCTCAGCATGCCGCGGGGCCTCGAGCTTGAGCGCTCGTCGAGGGTCCGGCGCCGCTTGAAGGTCAGCGCCACGGGTCTCCGCCGCCGGGCCCGGGCCACCGTGACCGTGAGCGGCAGCCGTCTTCGTGTCACGGTGCCGCGCGGGCAGTCGGCCAAGGTGCTGCGCGTGAGGCTCGCAACCGGCGCTCTGCGCGCAAGCAGGCGCCTGCGCCGAGCGGGACGCCCGAGGCTCAGGTTCAACTTGACGACGGTTCTGACAGATCGGTCGACGTCAAGGTCGCGCCTTCGTATCCGTCCGGCGGCTGCGTCGTCCGCGGCAGGAGGGCGCTGAGAAAGGTCCAGCTCGCCTCGATGAGCCGGTCGGTCGGGAACGCCGGGTCTTCGAGTGCGAGCCGCGCCTGCTCTTCACCGGTGCTGAGAAGGAGGCGCGCTGCAAGGTCGACGTCCATCTCGGGCGCCGGGTCAGCGAGCGACTCGAGCGCGCTCGCCATGAGCGGACGGAGCCGCTTCGCGAGCGCCGCGCGCCGCCTGTTGACGAGTGTCTGGAGGGCGCGTGGCGCGCGCTCAGGGCGCATGAGCGCGACGCGCCACGTGTCCGGGGCTTGCATCGCCGCCTCGAGCAGTGTTGCGAGCGCTTCCCCGAGGACCCGTACCGGATGTCGGTCGCTCGGCTCCGCCGGGAGGGCAGCGTCGAAGGTATCGCGCACCGCGGCGTCGAGACGGCGGAGCATCGCCAGCATCAGGATCTCGAGATTGGCAAAACTGCGATAGACAACCGCACGGTTGACGCCGACGCGGCGGGCGATCGCCTCCATGGTCAGTGCTTCGAACCCGTTCTCGGCGATCAGGCCAACCGCGGCATCGAGGATCTGCACTCGTCGCTGGCTCTTGGCCAGGCGCGCCCCCGGTGCACCCACTGCCTCCTGCTCGAGCGGGCCGCGGATACTCACCGACGGCGCGGGGCCAAGGTGTCGGACCGATGTCTCTACGCCGATCAGCAACGAGCCTGATGCGGCGAGAGCGGTGATCCGGCCCGCAGGAAACCGTCGGGGGTGCAGAAGGGTCAGGCGTGCCGCGTCCTCTCCGGCGGCCACGAGCAGCCGAGCAAGCACCCCGTGATCGAGGCCGGGGGGGCCGCCGCGCGCATCGACGCCCCAGTCGATGAGGGCCTCGACAAGTCCGGTGACCGTGGCGCGGCTCGTGTCGATGCGGGTATTCAGCTCGTTTGAGGCGCCACGCGGCGGTGCGAGCAGGAAACGCCACGTGCGCGGGCGCGCGCGCACGGCTCCCAGGAACTGGCCGACGGCGTCGACGAGAAACGCTTCGGGGGTCACGCCCGTCCCCGGATGTGTTCCTACGATGCCGAGGAGGGGATCGAGCGCCGCCGCTTCTTCGCGGTCGATCAACGCAAGCAGCAGCGCGTCGAGGTCACCGAAGAGGTCGTAGACGACCGGGCGGGTCACTCCGGCACGGCGCGCGACGGCCTCGACGGTGAGCGCGTCGAACCCCCGGTCGAGGATGACGTCGAGCGCGGCGTCGAGCAGTTCCCTGCGCCGGACCTCCGGGGCGAGTCGCGGAGTTCGCCGGCGGGAGCTCATGGGCCCAGCTTCGCACGTCCGGGGCGCGCGCGGACCGCAGGGCAGGACGACTTGCACGACCGGAAGCTTCGTGTAACACTCGCGTAGCTACGCACCTGTGACATTACTTCGAGGCCCTATGCCCCTGCCCCATCACGACATAGCGATCATCGGCTCCGGCTTCGGCGGCCTCGGCACGGCGATCGAACTCAAGCGGTCCGGGCGCCACGACTTCGTTGTCCTCGAGCAGGCCGCAGGTATCGGCGGCACCTGGAGGGCGAACCACTACCCCGGATGCGCGTGCGACGTCCCGACCCCGTATTACTCGTTCTCGTTCGCGCCCGAGCCCGGTTGGTCGCGGCTGTTCGCTCCCCACACCGAGATCCTCCGCTACCTCGAGGGCTGCGCGGACCGCTTTGGCGTCAACCGGCATGTCCGTTTCGACGCGTCGGTCACCGCCCTGACGTGGGATGACGTCGAGCAACGATGGACGATCAGCCTCCGAGGCGCGCCGGCATGTACCGCGCGCGTCGTGGTGCAAGCGACCGGCGGACTCTCCCGGCCGGCGTATCCGGACCTGCCGGGCCTGCAGACATTTGGCGGTTCGACGTTTCACTCGGCCGACTGGGACCACTCGGTGGACCTGCGGGGCGCGGCTGTTGCCGTGGTCGGCACGGGCGCCAGCGCGATCCAGTTCGTACCTCGAGTCGCCGATGTCGCCGCGCAGGTTGACGTCTATCAGCGCACCCCGCCGTGGGTCATCCCGAAACCGGACCGCGAGATCGGACGTCGCGAGCGCGACCTCTACCGCCGGCTGCCTGCGCTGCAACGCGCGCAGCGAGGCGCGATCTGGGCGGCTGAGGAATACATGGGTTTGGGCAACACGAGGTGGCACGCATTGATCCGCCCCTTAGAACGCCTTGCGCGAGCACACGTTCGCCGAGCGATCTCCGATCCCGCCGTGAGAGCCCAACTGGTGCCGTCGTACCGGATCGGGTGCAAGCGGGTGCTGCTGTCCAACGAGTGGTACCCGACGCTCGAGCGTGAGCATGTCGGCCTCGTCACGGATGGCATCGGGAGGGTGACATCGCGTGGGATCGAGACCACGACCGGCGTGACGCGCCCGGCCGACGTCATCATCTTCGGGACTGGCTTCCACGCGACGCAGTCGATCGGGGATCTTGCGGTCGAGGGGCGCGACGGCATGGACCTCCGGGCGTCGTGGGAGGAGGGCATGGAGGCCCATCGCGGGACCACCGTCGCCGGGTTTCCGAATCTGTTCCTCATGCCCGGTCCGAACACCGGCACCGGCCACACGTCGCAGGTGTTCATGATCGAGCAGCAGATCCGGCATGTGATCGGCGCCCTTGACCAGATGGACGCGCATGCTGCTCAGACCATCGAGCCGCGCCCGGAGGCCCAGGCCGCGTTCAACAAGCGGATCGCCCGCAAGATGGAGCAGACGGTCTGGCTGCGCGGCGGGTGCACCTCCTGGTACCTCGACGGCCAGGGGCGGAACACGACCCTCTGGCCCGGGAGTTCCCTTGGCTTCCGCAAGGCACTCGCCACGATCGATGACACGGAGTTCCACTTCGAGCCGCGGCGTCAGGTGGCGCGCGCGACCGAGGTCAACCTGGCCGCGGGGGTCTGACCCGTGCCGGGCGACACCTCCGCTTCGGAGCCCGTCTCCGAACATACCCCTAAGAGGAGACGATCCTGATGCGTACAACGTTCGTGCCCGCCGCCGCCGCCACCGAGGTCGGCGGTGCGCCGGTCCGTGACATTCTCATTGTCGGCGGAAGTATCTCGGTTCTCACGATCCTCACGCTGGCGCTGGTTCTGTCTTATCGACGAGGAGACGCCCGTGGTCTTCGTCAGGTCGAGGGTGTGGTTGAGCGCGTACTGGGGATTCCAGGTTGGGCGGCGATCCCGAGCATCGCGGCGATCGGCAGCTCACTGCTCGCGTTCGCCGGCGGCTTCTGGGACATCGGTGTCCACATCGACATCGGGCGTGACGAAGGGCCGCTCGGCACCGTTGCGCACTACCCGTTCATGTTCGGACTGATCGGCCTCTTCCTTTCCGGCGTACTCGCCGTCGGCATGACCCCCACCGACAGGTCTGCCTCAAGCGCCGCCGGGGTTGAGGTGCCGAGCTTCGGTCGCGTGTCCGCTGCTGCGCTGCTACTCGCCGCGGGGGGGAGCTTCGCGCTCCTAGGCTTTCCGCTGGACGATCTCTGGCACCGACTGTTCGGTCAGGATGTCACGCTGTGGGGCCCGACGCACGTGATGTTCTTCGGGGGCGGGCTCGCGGGCGCGTTCGGTGCCACCTTGCTGCTCGTCGAGGGCGCTCGGGCCGCCGGGAAAGAGCCATTCTCCGGTGTGGGCCTGTGGGCTCGGCCGCTCCCGCTCGTGGCGCCGATCCTCGGCGGCATGCTGCTGTTCATCGGCACGCACGCCACCGACGAGTTCAACTGGGCGGTTCCCCAGTACCGAATGATCTGGCAGCCGATCCTCCTGGTCTTCTTCTCTACCGCTGGCCTTGTCGCCGCACGCATGCTGACGGCACGCGGAGGTGCACTGCTGGCACTGGCGATCTACCTGCCCATCCAGGTGCTGCTCGCGACCCTCATCGGCGGCCCCCTGGAGCGCACGCCGCCTGCCTATCCGCTCTTCATCGTAGAGGCCCTGCTGGTAGAGGCCGTCGCGTTTCGCGCGAGCCCGCGTCAGGCGCTCCGGGTCGGTGTCGTTGCGGGCGCGCTCGTCGGCACGGTGGGGTTCTGGGCCGAGTATGGGTGGTCGCACATCGCGATGCCGCTGCCCTGGCAGCCGGGCCTGCTGCCTGAGGCAATCCCGGCGGCGCTGCTCGCCGGAGTCACCGGTGGTGTGCTCGCTGCGATGCTCGCGCACGCGCTTCGCGGCACGCTCGGCATCGTCCCGCGTCCGCTCGCCGTCTCCGTGCTCGCCGCCGCTGGCGCGGTCGGGTTGGCCGCCAACGCCGCGATTCTGGATGCCCCGAAGGGCGTCACGGCTGCCATGGAGCTCTCGAACGTGAGGGAGGTTTCCGATGCGGCGGGTGGCGGGCCGACGACGGTGGCGGACCTCGCGGTTCGTATCAACCGGGCCGATCTCACCGAGAACCCGACATGGCTCTACGTCCTGGGCTGGCAGGGCGGTGGGCGCTTCGAGAATCGCCTCGTCGACCGCGGCGACGGATGGCTGCGCAGCACTGCGCCGGTGCCAATCGGCGGAACGTGGAAGACCTTCGTTCGCGTACACAAGGGGCGCACCACGTTGGCCGTGCCCGTGCGCATGCCCGCAGACCCGGCTCTGGATTTCGCCGGGTTCCCGGCTCGCGCGTCGATCACCCGAGAGTTCGCCCGCGACACGACGTTCTTCCAGGTTGAGCGTCGCGATGACGCGCCGCGGTGGGCGTGGACGCCCGCTTCGATCCTGGTCCTATCGCTGAACATCTTCCTGATGGTGCTCGTGGCGGTTGCCGCGGTGCGCATCGGCAAGCTCGGCGCAGCGAATGAGGACGACGACTCGTCGTCGGCGACCAGCAATCAGACGACCCCGGTCACTTCGGTTCGCTGGGAGGCGCCGGCGGGAACGCCCGCCGGCCCGCGGTGAGGTGAAGATCGTGCGCCCGGAAGACGCGGGCCCCGCAGCGCGGGCTGTCGCGAGCGAGGCCGCTTGGCGGGGGGCGCTGGGTCGGGCGTCCCTTGCTCCACCTTTCCCATGTTGGTCATAGCCCATGCCACACACTGGCTGACGAGTGTCGCGTTTGCCGTGCCGGTCGTGCTGGTGCCGCTTGCGCTCTTTGGCATGACGGCTCTAGAACGGCGCCGCGCCAGGGAGCCGGAGGCGGAGGTCCGCGACACCAGAGACGTCCCAATTTTGCCCCATCACCAACATGAGCCGCGTGCAAGGCATTCCCGGCGTGACCTCAGCCCGCGCCGACGTCGGTGAGAACACGGAGGGGCGCGCTATTCCCAGACCGCGAGCCAGGGGCCTCGTGCCATTGTCAGGGAGGGCTCAGGATCCCGTCGCAGCAGCGGGCGGGCGCGCGTGAACACGCCCGGCGGGTCCCGGCGAGGTTGCGCCCGAGGCGGGCTTCGCCCTGCCGACCATCCCCGGACACACGACTATCGCGCCGCGGTGTATGCGACGGGCATCTCCTTGAGCTGGTTGACAAAGCACGAGCGCGTCCGCCGGGGCTCGCCCGCCAGGTGGATGTCCGGGAATCGCGCCAGCGTCTTCTCGAACAGCACGCGTAGCTCGAGTCGGGCCAGCGCCGCACCCAGGCAGAAATGCCGGCCCCCCGCACCGAACGCCTGGTGCTCGGTGCGCCGACGAATGTCGAAGTGATCGGGGTTCTCGATGACCGTTTCATCGCGGTTGCTCGACACGTACCAGAGGACGACTTTGTCACCTTCGCGGATCGTCGTCCCGTGGAGCTCGACATCGCGCTGCGCCGTCCGGCGGAAGTGCGCGAACGCCGGGAAGCATCGCAGTGATTCCTCCACGAGGCCGGGGATCAGCGATGGCTCGTTCTTGACCATCTCCAGCTGCTGCGGGTCCCGGAGGAGCGCGAGCATCCCACTCGCAAAGGTCGACCGCGTTGAGTCGTTGCCCGCGGCCGCCAGCAACCCGATGCCCGTGAAGATCTCGATGTCGTTGAGTCGCTCGCCATCGACCTCTGCGTACGCGAGCACGGTGAGCAGATCATCGGCCGGCTGGTCTCGACGTGCGGCGACCTGCTCCATGAACTCGCCGAATGCGACCTCGATCGTCGCGGCGACCTCCTCGAAGCCGGGTGACACCTCGTCGTCTCCGAACGCCAACACCATGTTCACGCGTTCGGCGTTCTTCGCGTCGTCGGCCTCGTCGGTTCCGATGAACGAGCCGATGACCCGGGAGACAACCGGCTGGGTGACGTCTGTGACCAGGTCGCACCGCCCCTGTGAGGCGACACGGTCAAGCGCCTTCGTCACGATGCCGCGAATCCGGTCTTCATGCTCGTTGATGCGAGCCGGCGTGAACCCTCGCTGGAAGATGGCTTTGATGCGGTCGTGGCGCGGCGGGTCCATCGAGATCATCTGCTGCTGTTGCATGACGAGCGGCAGTCCCGGCTCGTCGAGGAGCAGGATCCCACCGCGCTCGGAGGAGAACGTGGAGAAGTCCCGGCTGATCTCGTGAATGTCCTTCCACCGTGTGACCGACCAGAAGCCAGCCTCGTCCGGGTAGTCATTGAGTGGGCTCCAGTGAACGGGCGCTTCGCGTCGAAGTCGCGCGAACACGTCGAAGGGCGGGCCTTCGTCCCAGAGGGACAGGTCGCTCAGGTCGATGGCCTGCAGGTCGTTCTCCACGATGACGCTCATGGTCAACCTCCTCGGTCTCGCCGGGGCTCCGGCGCGGTTTGGGCGGTGCTCGGGTCCGACCGCGAGCGAGGCAAAGTGTACCGATCGGTGGGCTTTCGGCAACGTTCTCTACCCAGCGTGTGCACAGCTGCTGAGGGCTTCCTCACCGCCGCGCTGGCTACGACAGCGGCGCGGATCTCGGGTCGTGCGGGTGCTCATGCCGGCTCCACGGTGATCGTCTGATGGGGTTCGACGGCGCCCTCGACGTCAAGCTCGGGCAACAGGCGATCAAGCCAGGCGGGGAGCCAGAAGGTGGAGCGACCGGCCAGGCGCATGGCGGCGGGCAGCAGCACCATCCGCACGAGGGTGGCGTCGATGATGACGGCGGCGGCCAGGCCGACGCCGGTCTGCTTGATGATCGCCAGGTCGGTGGTGGTGAAGGCGATAAAGACGCCTCCCATGATCGCGGCGGCGCCGGTGACCACGCGGCCGGTGCGGTCGATCGCGAAAGTGATCGCCTCGCCGAGGTCGCCGCTGTGGGTGAACGCCTCCCGCATGCGAGTGAGGATGAACACCTGGTAGTCGAGAGACAGGCCGAAGACGATCGTGAAGGTCCCCAGCAGCGAGAGGATGTCCGCCCAGCCTGGGCCGCCGAGTGTCGGGTGGTCGCCCTCGAAGAGCAGCGCGACCATGCCGAATGAGGCTCCGACGGTCAGGACGTTGAGCACGACGCTGATCAGCGGCAGCACCAGTGCCCGGAGGATCACCACGAGGACGAGGAACGTGACGAGGCTGAGCGCGATGATCAGAACCGGTAGGCGCGCTCCGAGGACCCGCTGGTAGTCGGTGATCTGTGCGGCGACCCCGCCGAGGTCGGCGTTGGCCCGGGTGCTGTGCTCGAGGCTTGGCAGCTCCCGTTGCAGCTTGTGGTTGAGCGCCGTGGTCTGCGGGGTGTTGACCTCGTGCTTCGGGATGATCGTGATGCGGGCGGCCTGGCCGCCGCCTTGGAGGTTGACCGAGTAGCCGGCCTGGGTGCGGACGCCGGCCGACGAGCCATCCAGGGCGGCCAGGACGAAGTAGCCGGAGTCAAGCAGGCGCGGTGAGCGGTCTTGAAGCTCTTCGAGCTGCTGGTCCTGGCCGGTGCTTTGGTTCGCGGCGCTCGCGGTTCGCTTGCGGGCCTGCGCCAGTCCGCTTTGGAGCGTGGCGCTGCGGGCATTGCCGTCGGCCAGGCCGGCAGCGAGCTGGTGGTTTCCGTCCTCGAGGCGCGTCAGGCCCGCCGCGAGCTTGTCGGCGCCGGCCGCCAGCTGGCCCAGGCCGGTGGGCAGGGTGCCGGTCTGGTCTGCGATCCGGCGGAGACCGCTCTCGAGCTGGCCGGCTCCTGTTTCGAGCCGTCCCAGGCCCGACGTCAGAGCCCCGGCGCCGTTCGTCAGCTCTTGCAGCCCGGCCTGGAGCTGGTCGGCGCCAGTGTGGAGCTGGGCAGCGGCGTCCGCGGCCTGCGTGAGGTCGCCTGAGGCCTTTTGCAGCGCCGCGCTCAAGCCGGGGTACGCCGGGTCCAGTTGCTGGCCATTCCGGGGATCGTTGCCGGTCGCGAACGCCGAGAGACTCCCCGCCGCTTCCAGGGCGGCGCGGTAGCGCGGGTCGGCGCGGCCGACGGTCATCGTCGAGAGGGCGTTGAACAGCTCGGCCGCCTCGGCCTGCGCGTCGGTGGCCGCTGCGGTCAGCTTGGTCAGATCCTGTTGACCTGAGCGCAGGCCGGCGGACAGCTGGCCACTGCCGCCGGCGAGCTGCTGCGCTCCCTCGCGCGCCTTGCCGAGTCCCGAGGTCAGCTCGTCCGATCCGGTCTTGGCGCGGGCGAGGGCGGTGGTGAGCTCGCTGGCACCATCCCGCGCTTGGAGGATCCCGGCGCGCAGCTGCCGCGCGCCGGTGCGAGCGCGGGTCAGCGCGGCGGCGAGTCTGGCGGCTCCCGCGCTGGCTTGTCCGGCGCCGCTGCCGAGCTCGTCAGACGCGGTGTACGCGTCGCGCAGACCGCCGCGCAGGCTGGCCACACCGCCGCGGGCCTGCGTGAGGCCGCGGGAGAGTTTCCGGGCCTGGCCACGGCTTTTCTTCAGCGCCAGTTGTGTGCGGTCGACGCTGCGATTGGCGTTCAGCAGGCTTGGCTCACGGCGGGTGATCGCGCCGGGCCCGATCACGGTCTGCACCGCCGGCAGCTGTGCGATGCGGCGCTGCCAGCGCTCCATCGCCCGCAGCCGCGACGCGGTCGTGACCGGGCCGCCGGGGTCGGTGACGAACACCTCAAACGGCGCGCCCCAGCCGGGCCCGAGGACGTCGATGGTCCGCTGCGAGTCGATTCGGACCTGAGCGTTCTTCGGCAGCGTTCGAACGTCGGGAGGACCAGTGTCCAGCCCCAGAGCCGGCACGCTCAGGGCCAGCAGCGGCAGCAGCGCCAGACCCCCGAGGACGAGCGGGTGACGCTGTACGAACCGCGCCATGCTGGCCCAGTTGCCGTCATCGCGCGGGATGCCGCCGATCCTCCATGCGTCGATCCGATGGCCGAGCAGGGCCAGAATCGCCGGGACCACGAAGAACGCGCCGCCCATGCTGATCACCGCGACCGTCGCCACGCTCACCGCCGCCGACAGCAGGAAGTCACCCGGTGAAAGCAGGGCCGCCACACCCATCGCAGCCACCAGCGTCGCCCCGGCAAAGAGCACCGTGCGGCCCGCACTACCTTGCGCCGTACGCGCGGCTGTCGCCGGGTCGGCCCCGTGAACGAGCTCCTCTCTGAAGCGTGAGACCAGCAGCAGGGAGTAGTCCACCCCGAGCGCCAAACCCATCATCGACGTCAGCGCCGTCGCCACATCCGTGATCGGACGCGCCGTCGCGATCAGTCCGACCGCCCCATACCCCGACGCCACCGCCGCGAGCCCGAACAGCCCTGGGATGAGCGCTGCGATCGGCGACCGGAAGACGAGCAGCAGCACGATCAGCAGCACTGGAATTGCAATCAGCTCCGCCTCATGCGCTGCACGCAGCGACGCGTCCTTCAGATCCGCGCCGACCGTCGAGAACCCGGTCACCGACCCCCGCACCGGCGCGCGGACGTTTGCGTCGACCTGCTCGCGGACCGCATGCCCGGACGTGCCCGCGAACGCGCTGTCCGTCCTCGCCACCACGAGCACCAGGGCCGCGTCCTTGCGAGGCCGAAGCTCCGGGATCTTCGCGCCGCGGTCCCACGGCGAGAGCACGCGGTAATCCTTGTTCACCCGCAGCTGACGCACGAGCCGTCGCCCCTGCAGATCAAGGTCCACCCGCGGACCCTCGAGCAGCACCGGGATCGACGCCTCTATCCCGAAGTACCGCGCCGCGACCTGCTGCGCCTTCTCACTCGAGGTCCCCGGCACATCGATCGAGCTCGGCGAGATCCGCGCCGCGAAGCTCAGCCCCTGCACCACCAGCACGAAGGTGGTCGCCACCCACAGAGCGATCGTCAGCTTCGGCCGCGCGATCGCGAACGCCCCTACGCGCATCATCGACCTGACCGGTCCGAGCCACCCATGGCAAGAACGTACCAGCTGGTGGTTTTTTGTGCACCAATCGGTGCACAATGCCGTTGACGCGACTACCCTGTGCCGATGAGGGCCGACGGCGAACTCACACGCAAAGGCGAGCAGCGGGCTACCGCGATCCTCGACGCCGCTCTGCGATGCCTTGCGCGCGACGGCTTCGCAGCCACTTCCCTACAACGGGTCGCTGACGAAGCCGGCTTGAACAAGCGGGCCGTCATCTACTACTACGACACCCGAGAAGGCCTGTTCTTGCACGTCGTCGAGCACGTTGGCGGCCGCTTCATCACACAGCTCGAGAACGCCGTCCAAGGCCTCGAAGAGCCCAGCGACATCGTCGAACGCGGCTTCGAGACCTTCTGGTCCGCGATCACCACCGACCGCGCGCTCCTGGTTGCCTGGTTCGGCCTGCAGGCAGAGTCGATCACGAACCCCGCACTCCGCGGCGCCGCGCGCTACATCTCCACCCGCTTCCGCGACCTCGTCAGCAGCCTCATCGACGATGCCATCGGCCGCGGGCGCACCCTTCTCCTCGACCGCGCAGGCCTCGAAGTCCTCATCCTCGCCAACGTGCAAGGCCTCATCCTCAACTACCTCGAAAACGGCGACACCCCTGAACTCCAAACCGCGATCAACACGGTGCAGACGGCGCTGACCTACGTCAGCCAGCCACCAGTGGACTCAGGCGTCGAGCCGAGCGCGATCTAGCCGGCGCCTTCCGGGGCTCCGAAGGTGAACTGGACGACGAGCGGTCGCGGGCTCTTAAGCAGCGGTGCGATCTGTCGCGCGCCGCGACAAGAGGACCACCACGGCCGACCCAAAGCAGATGAGGCGGCAAGACGAAAAGGCCGCTGGATGGCGCCGTCGGCCGTATCGTCCCCAAAAAGTTCGCAAATTCCGCGAAACTGCAGAAGTCGCGAGCGTGGCGGAAACTCGTCAAATGCCCTGCAAAGCAGCTTGGCTCAGCCGCCAAGACGGCACGACTGAAAATCGTGGTGTCCTGGTTCGAGCCCCAGCAACCGCGAGCGCCGCTGGCCAGTCTGCAGCTGGGGGCCTAACGCCGGAGCTGCCCCTCTCTTCCGGAGAGCCACATGGATCTCCCACCTCGCACCGCCGACTCGCCGCCGCTCACCCGCGACAACGTCCTCTCCACATCCGAAGTCGCCGAGCTTCTCGGGATCCCGCGTTCAACGGTCCACCAGCTCGCGCGTCGAGGCGACCTGCCCGCGCGACGTGTCGGCCGTCGCTGGCTCTTCCTCCGCGATCGCATCGCCGCAGCCGTCGCGCCACTCGACGATCCCGCGGCTTGGCTCCCGAAAAGCGACACGAAATAGCTCGAGCGCTACTCCACAGCGCTACTCCGCTCGCGGCCAGCTCTCCGGGCAACCCGGGGTCAGAAACACAAAATCCCCGCCTTAGCGGGGATTCTCCCAGAGCGGGAGCGACGGGACTCGAACCCGCGACCTCCGGCGTGACAGGCCGGCGCTCTAACCAACTGAGCTACGCCCCCAGCGAGGCTGGGAAGTATGCCCCACCGCAACCCGGCGTGCTGGCCGGTGTTCAGGAGGCTGGTTCACGGTAGCAGCGAATCAACCGAGTCAGACATGCGCCACCTCCCCGTTCTCACCACCACGCTCGCCACCCTCGCGATCACGGCGTCCCTCGCCATGGCCGCCGCGGTGACGGGCACCGATCGCGCCGACGAGCTCACGGGCACGCGCGACGCGGACACCATCACGGCCTTGGGGGGAGGCGACACGGTCCGGGCTCTCGCGGGCGACGATCTCGTCGACGGGGGCGCTGGCCCGGACCGTGTCAATGTCTCGGACGGCAGCGACACCGTCGCGGCCGGCCCCGGCCACGACTACGTGCTCGGCGGCAAGGGCGACGACAAGATCGCCGGCGACGACGGCAACGACCGGCTGTTCGGCGGCTCGGGCAACGACACGCTCCAGGGGTTCCTCGGCAAGGACCGCCTCCACGGCAACGCCGGCGACGACGTCCTCGCGGGCGACAGCGCCGACAGCGCGGCGCCTGGGGGACCCGACCGCGTGTGGGGCGGCAGCGGCAGCGACAAGGTCAGCGGCGGTGAGGGCGACGACCGCCTCCATGGCGGCGACGGCCAGGACGAGCTCCGCGGCGACAACGCCAACGACCGGATGTCCGGTGGCAAGGGCGACGACACGCTCTACGGCGGGCCGGGCAACGACACGCTGTTCGGCAACCTCGGCACCGACCTCCTCTACGGCGGCGAGGGCGACGACGTCCTCTGGGCGCTCGCGCGGGAGACGAAGACCGACATCGTCGACACCGTCGTCGGCGAGAACGGCGACGACGTCATCCACACGCGCGACGGCCAGCTCGACCGCGTCGACTGCGGTCCCGGCACCGACCGCGCGCTCCTCGACGACCTCGACGTGATCGTCGACGCCACCGAGGCCACCCCGAACGGCTCGTGCGAGACCGTCGAGCGGGCCAAGCCGAAGAAGCTCGAATCCGAGGACGAGGACGCCGAGGAGTCGCCGAAGGAAGACCGCCAGCAGAGCTAGGCCACGAACTTGGGGGCCGTACCCCCTCAGTCGCGCTCTCCCGATCGCGACGCACGGTCCCCGGGCAGGGGGCCGGATCCCACCGTCTGACGCATCCCCTGGGATCCGGCAATGCGCCCGGCGCCTCGTTTCCCTGACGAGGCGCCGGGCGCAACGCTTTCTGGACGCTCCGTCCACCCGGGCGCTCAGGAGTTGGCTCTGTGGACGGTGCTGCCGATATCCGCGCCATGGCGCTCGTCGGCCCTTCCCCCATCACCCAGACCAACCCGCTGATCCGCATCGCGGGGGACCTCGTCGACGAGGTCCGCGTCAACGGCAACTATCCGCCCGGGGACAAGCTCCCTGATCTGCTGCGGACGCTGAAGTTCGGCGGCAACCCGCTGCCGATGCTGCTGAAGGCCTACGAGAAGTACGGCCCCGTGTTCACGATCCGGCTGCTGCACAGCAACTCGGTCTTCGCGCTCGGCCCCGAGGCCAACCACCAGATCCTGGTCAGCGACGCGCAGAACTTCCTCTACCGGAAGGGCCACTTCGCCGATCTCGTCCCGCTGCTCGGCGACGGGCTGCTGACGATCGACGGCGACTTCCACCGCTCCTCGCGCCGCATCATGCTCCCCGCGTTCCACCGCGAGCGGATCGCCGGAACCCTCGATCTGATGAACGAGGAGATCGACCAGGCCATCCGCCGGTGGGAGCCCGACCAAGAGCTCGACCTCTACGTCTGGACCCGGAACCTCGCGCTGCGCATCGCGATGCGCGCGCTCTTCGGGCTCGACCCCGACAAGGCCCGCGAGGACCTCGACGCCGCCCACGAGTTCGAGAATGCCCTCGGCTTCTGGGGCCAGGACCCGGTGCAGCAGATGCGCCGCGGCCCGTTCACGCCGTGGTCGAAGATGACGTCGGCGCGGGACAAGCTCGACAAGCTGATCTTCGGTGAGATCGCCCGGCGCCGGAAGACCGGCGAGCGCGGCGAGGACCTCATGTCGATGCTGCTCGACGCCAAGGACGAGGACGGCACGCAGCTGTCGGACAAGCACGTGCGCGACCAGACGATGACGCTGCTCTTCGCCGGCCACGACACGACGACGGCGACCATCTGCTTCATGAACTACGAGCTCGCTCGCGCACCGCAGGAGCGCGAGCTGCTGCGCGAGGAGCGCCGCGCGTTCGGTCACGACGCGCCTGACTTCGCCGCGTACATGGGCGGCGCCCTGCCCCACCTCGACATGGCGCTCGAGGAGACGCTCCGTCTGTGGCCCGCGGCATGGATCGGCCCGCGCCGGACCGTCGACCCGATCGTCCTCGCCGGCATGCCGGTCCCGGGCAACGCCTACGTCAACTACTCGTCGTGGGCCAGCCACCGGCTCCCCGACGTGTGGGACGCGCCCGACGAGTTCATGCCCGACCGCTTCTCCCCGGAGAACCGCAAGCAGATCCCGAAGGGCGCCTACATCCCGTTCGGGGCGGGCTCGCGGATCTGCATCGGGATGCGCTTCGGCCAGCTCGAGATCCGCGCGAT
Source organism: Solirubrobacteraceae bacterium (assembly GCA_016462625.1). The sequence goes on from JAEMSV010000011.1 coordinate 58,182, forward strand.
CATGGCCCGCATCCTGCGCGACTTCGACGTCGAGCTGAAGCCGGGCTGGAAGCTGCGCACGTCACAGACGCCGACGATCGGGCCGCGCAACGGCATGCCGGTCATCGTGCGCGCCGCCTGACCGCAGCCGCAGCGATAGCCTCAGCGCCGGGTCGCCTTTCGAGAACTCGGACAGAGGAACCGCTGATGCAGCTGGGAATGATCGGCCTCGGCCGGATGGGCGCGAACATGGTGCGGCGCCTAATGCGCGCCGGGCACGAATGCGTCGTCTATGACGTCAGCGCCGATGCGGTCGCTGCGCTCGAGGCGGAGGGCGCGATCGGCGCCACCACGCTGGAGGAGTTCGCCGCGAAGCTGAGCAAGCCGCGCGCGACGATCATCATGGTCCCGGCCGCCGTGGTCGACGCGACGCTCGAGAACCTCGTGCCGGTCTTCGAGTCCGGCGACACGATCATCGACGGCGGCAACTCGTACTACCGCGACGACATCCGCCGCTCCGAGGAGCTCGCGCCCAAGGGCATCGAGTACATGGACATGGGCACGTCCGGCGGCACGCACGGCCTCGAGCGCGGGTACTGCCTGATGATCGGCGGCCCCGACGACGCGTTCGCCCGGCTCCAGCCGGTCTTCGAGACGCTCGCCCCCGGCAAGGCCGAGGCGCCGCCGACCCCAGGCCGTGGCGACCGCCCGGGCACGACCGCCGAGGACGGCTACCTGCACTGCGGCAAGGTCGGCGCGGGCCACTTCGTGAAGATGGTCCACAACGGCATCGAGTACGGCACGATGGCCGCATACGCCGAGGGTCTGTCGATCCTCAAGCACGCGAACATCGGCCGCACCGCGCGCGAGGCCGACGCGGAGACGGCCCCGCTCGGCGACCCGCACTTCTACGACTACGACCTGGATCTCGGCGAGATCACCGAGCTGTGGCGGCGCGGCAGCGTCGTCGGCGCCTGGCTGCTCGACCTCACGGCCGAGTCGTACATCCAGAGCCCGGACCTCGAGCAGTTCAAGGGCTCGGTGTCGGACTCCGGCGAGGGCCGCTGGACCGCGGTCGCCGCGATCGAGGAGGGCGTCCCGGCGCCGGTGCTCACGGGCGCGCTGTACGAGCGCTTCGCCTCACAGGGCGCGGACGAGTACGCCAACCGGGTGCTGAACGCGATGCGCTTCCAGTTCGGCGGGCATCACGTGAAGCC
>JAEMSV010000219.1 GCA_016462625.1 Solirubrobacteraceae bacterium
CGCCCGCCCCGCCGACTGGCAGCGGCAACACGATCCGCGACCTCGTGGCCCCGACCGCCCGGTTCACCCGCAAGTCCTGCGCCAAGCGCAAGTGCACGATCACGGTGACCGCCTCCGACAGCGGCGGACCGGCGACGTCGGTGGCGATCAGGTACGAGCGCCTCACCGGCTGCCGCAAGGGCAAGAAGGGTGCGAAGTGCCGCAAGGCCAAGACGCTGAAGGCGAAGGGCAAGAACGGCGTCTTCACCGCCACGACGCCCAAGCTCGCCCCCGCGTCGTACAAGTTCACCGTCGTCGCCACCGACGCCTCGGGCAACAAGAGCAAGTCGGCCGCGACGACGCTGAAGGTCACCAGCCGCTGACCCCAAAAGACTGGGGTTCCGCTTAGGGGGTCCCACGATGGCGGGGCCTTCCGGGGGCTGCAGGGTGTGACGTGCACCCATGCGACCTCCAGAGGAGCCCTGCTGTGTCCGTCATCGATCGCCTCGCCGACCTTCGCGCCCGTGTCCGCGGCACGGTCACCACGCCGAACGACCCAGGCTGGGACACGGCGCGCCAGGCGTGGAACCTCGCGGTCGACCAGCGGCCCGCGGTCGTGGTCGAGGCGGCGGGCGCCGACGACGTGGAGGCGACCGTCCTCGCCGCGCGCGAGGCGGGGCTGCGGGTCGCCGTCCAGGGCACCGGCCACGGCGCGAGCGCGCGCGGCGGTGATCTCGAGGACGCGATCCTGCTGCGCACGTCCTCGATGCGGACGGTGACGATCGATCCCGAGCGCCGGGTGGCCCGGGTGCAGGCGGGTGCGATGTGGGGCGACGTGATGGCCGCCGCGGCCCCGCATGGGCTCACCGCGCTGCACGGCAGCGCCCCCGACGTGGGGGTCGTCGGCTACACGCTGGGCGGCGGGATCGGCTGGTTCGCCCGCAAGCACGGCCTCGCCAGCGGGCAGGTCACCGCGGCGGAGGTCGTCCTGCCCGACGGCCGGCGGACCGAGATCACGGAGCGGTCGTGTCCGCAGCTGTTCTGGGCGCTGCGCGGGGGCGGCGGGTCGTTCGGCGTGGTGACCGAGCTCGAGTTCTCGCTCCTCGCGATCGAGGAGGTCCATGCGGGCGCGCTGCTCTGGCCGCAGGAGCGCGCTGCAGAGATCCTGCGCGCGTGGCGCGACCTCGCCGACACGTTCCCCGACGAGGTGACGTCGATCGGGCGGCTGCTGAACTTCCCCCCGGCCCCGCAGGTCCCCGAGCCGCTGCGCGGCCGCAAGATGGTCGTCGTGGAGGCCGCCAGCCTGCTGGGCCAAGCCGAGACCGACGCGCTGCTCGCGCCGCTGCGCGCGCTCGGCCCTGAGCTCGACACCTTCACGGCGAGCGCCCCCGAGGCGCTGCTGCACCTGCACAACGACCCGCCCGGTCCCGTCCCGGCGTTCGGCGGCGGCGTCGTGATCTCCGAGCTGCCCGATGCGGCGATCGACACCGTCGACGAGCTCTGCGGGGCCGCGTCAGGCGCGCCGATCATCGGGATCGAGTTCCGGCACCTCGGCGGCGCCCTGGGCCGCGCCCCCGAGGGCGCCGGGGCGATGGCGACGCTCCCGGGCCGGTTCGCCGTGTACACGGTCGGCCCGCTGCCGGTCCCCGAGGCCCGGCCGGCCCTGGAGCAGCAGATCGGCGCGACGCTCGACGCGCTCGCCCCGTGGACCTCGGGGAGCACGTACCTGAACTTCGCCGAGACCCCTGTCGACGCGACGGCTGCGTTCCCGACCACGACGGTGCGGCGGCTGCGCGACATCGCCGCGGCGATCGATCCCGACGGGGTCCTGCACCCCAACCACTCGGTGCGGGCCTACTGACGCGTGGCGATCCGGCGCGCTCCCGCGCGCTCCGCGGGCGTCATGAACCCGGTGAGCGCGAGCACCGCCGGGATCGCCGCCAGCGCCAGCGCGCGAGTGACGAACCCAGCCACGCCGGTGGCCGGCAGCAGCAGCTCCCCCGCGACGCTCACCCCCGCGAGGACGACGACCACGTGCGCGAGCCGCGGCCACTCGAACGGCACGTGGAACAGGGAACGCGTCAGGAAATGCAGCGCCACGAGCATCACCGCGTACGCGATGCACAGCGCGATGCCGGCGCCCGCGATCCCGAGGGGGTCGACGAGCAGGACGAGCGCGATCACGTTCGCGGCGAGGCCGAGCGCCGCCGCCGGGAAGTTCCGCGTCGTGACGCCCGCGCGGCCGCCGACAGTCACGAGAAGCAGCAGGAGCCCGTACATCGCCCAGCCCAGCGCGACCCACGGCAGCGCCTCGTACGCCGACGCGAACTCCGGGCCCGCGAGCAGCCGCACCAGCCAGCGCCCGAGCAGCGTCAGCCCCGCCACCACGAGCCCGGTGGTCACCACGTACCACGTGCACACCACCGCGTAGAGCCGCCGCGCCTCGTCGTCGTCCGTGACCGAGTAGGCCAGCGGCGGCCAGGCGAGCTGGAACGCGCGGACCGTGACGATCACGATCGTCGCGAGCTTCACCGCCAGCGCGTAGAGGCCGGCCGCCGCGGCGTCCGACGCGCGCAGGAGGTACGCGCGGTCCACGACGTTCAGGGCGAAGACGGCGGCCTCGGCCGGGACCGTCGGGACGCCGAAGCGCAGCAGCGGGCCGGTGGGGACGAACCGCGGGCCGTCGGCGCGGAGGACCGCGCGCTGGGACCACCAGACCGCGAAGAGGATCACGCCCGACGCGACGTAGTTGCCCGCGAGGTAGCCGGGCGCACCCAGGTCGAGGATCACGACGAGCGTGACCGTGAGCGAGACGGTCAGCACCACGTTCGCCATCGATGCGCGGAGGTAGACCCGCCGCGCCTCCTGGACCCGCAGCAGCGCGTAGGCCATCTCCAGGTTGGTGAACGCCCAGAGACCGACGACGGCGACCCGCAGGAGCTCGGCGTCGGAGCGGGCCAGCAAGAGCTCGCTCAACGGCTCGGCGGCGGCGAGGCAGATCAGGGAAGCCACCGTCGTCACGACGAGCACGCCGCCCAGCGCGGTGCGCGTCAGGGCCGCGCGTTCGGCCGCGTCCTCGCGCTGGTACCAGGACCGGACGAACGCCTCGCCGAGCCCCGCCCGCAGCAGGATCGACGCGAGGATGATGAACGTCAGGAGCGTCTCGGCCAGGCCGAAGTCCGTCGGCGTCAGCTTGCGCGTGTAGAGCGGGAGCGTGATGAGCGCGAGCGCCGCCGACACCAGGCTCGCGGACTGGTAGGCGGCGCCACCGGCCAGCAGGCGGCGGATGTAGCCGAGCATTCGGCCGGTGACGCTACGCGACGTTGCCGTCGCCGCGACCGCCGACGCCCGCCGGCTCCGGCACGGGCGGGAACGCCTCTTCGCCGCGAATCTCGGGCGGGAGGTCGTCGAACCAGGCCACGACGGTCCGCTCGTACCCCAGGCCGAAGCGCATTGTCGCCAGGGCGAACGGGTCCGAGTCCGCGCCCACCTCGGCCGCGGCCACGCTCTGCTCCAGCCGGGCGAGCCGCTCGGCGTGCAGCCTGCGGTGGTGATGGACCGCCGGCGCGAGTCCGCCCGGCTCGATGTGCCGCCCGAGCGAGATCAGCAGCAGCAGGGGGAAGCGGATCGCCTCTTCGCCGGGCTCCTGGCTCGCCCATGCAGCGAACTCCTCGCGCCCCGCGTCCGTGATCTCGTACGGGCGGCGATCGCGGGGCCCGGGGTCGCCGGCGACCACGAAGCCCGACTCGGCCATCGACGCGAGCTCCCGGTAGACCTGGCTGCGCGTCAGCGACCAGAACGGGCCGATGACCATCTCGGCGGTCGCGACCAGCTCCCACCCGGTCCGGGGCCCGTCGTGCAAGAACCCGAGCAGCGATGCAGCGGTGGCGTTGAGGGGTCGAGCCGCCATGACGGTTCGACTGTCGAGTCTCGCACGCGGAGGCAACCCGTGGGGCAGTCAGTGACCCACCCGCCCATGCATCCACTACGGTGCGCGCACCGTGAAGCAGCCCGTCTGTCTCCTGCTCCTTCCCCGGCCTCTCGACGCGTTCATCCTGCGCGACCAGGCGGAAGATCTCCTGCGGGCGGACGGCGTGGTGGCGGCCGACCCGCCGCCCGTCCGGTACGGGGTGCTCGCGCGCCTCCCGGAGCCCGTCGCGGCCCGCCTCGCCCGGACGACGGCAAAGCGGCTTCTGCGTGCGCTGCCCGGCGAGCTGCGGGCCGTCGTGATCTTCCATCCCGTCCAGTGGCCGCTCGCGCGGGCGCTGCTCGCCGCGCGGCCCGGCGCCGAGCTCTGGTACGGGCGCTGGGACCGCTACGAGGCCGCCTACGACGCCGGGCCGA
>JAEMSV010000220.1 GCA_016462625.1 Solirubrobacteraceae bacterium
CATGACGCCACGGAGGTACTGACGGGATGAAGGTCGCCATCGGCTACGACCACGCGGGGGCTCCGCTCGCGGACACGGTCCGCGACACGCTCGCGTCGCTCGGGCACGAGGTCGTCGACACCGGGCAGTCCAACGACTACCCGAACATCGCGCTCTCGGTCGGCACGGAGGTTGCGGAAGGCGACACCGCGCGCGGCATCCTCGTGTGCGGCTCGGGCGCCGGCGTGTCCGTCGCCGCGTGCAAGCTGCCCGGGATCCGCGCGGCCTGCGCACACGACCACTACACGGCCGCCCAATGCGTCACGCACGACGACGTGAACGTGCTGTGCCTCGGCGCCCGGGTGATCGGCAGCGCCGTCGCGACCGAGCTGGTCGAGGCCTTCATCTCCGCGGAGTTCAGCGGCGAGGAGCGCCATGCGCGGCGGCTCGGCAAGGTCGCGCAGATGGAAGCCGACGGTCTGGCTGCCCACCTGGATCCGGCACCGTGAGCGCGGAACGGTTGCGGGAGACGTCCTCATGAGCGTCGAGCCCAACCCGCTGGCGGAGGGCCTGGAGCGGCTCCCGGTCCACCCCACGACCCTGGTGATCTTCGGCGCCACGGGCGACCTCGCGCGGCGCAAGCTGCTGCCCGCGCTCTACAACCTCGCGCACGAGGGCTCACTACCCGAGCGCTTCGCCCTCGTCGGGTTCGCGCTGGGCGACCTCGACGACGAGCAGTTCCGCACGCTGCTCACCGAGTCGATCACGAGCTTCTCGCGCCGGCCGCCCGACCCGGCCGTGCTCGCCAAGCTCGTGGAGCGCGCCCGGTTCGTCTCGAGCTCCTTCGATGACGACGCGGGCTACGAGAAGCTCGGCCAGATCCTCGCCGACTTCGACGAGCAGGCCGGGCCGGGCCAGGCACTGAACCGCTGCTACTACCTCTCGACCGCGCCGATGTTCTTCCCGGTCATCCCGACCGAGCTGGGCAAGCACGGCCTGCAGAAGCACGATGAGGCCGACGTGCGGATCGTCATCGAGAAGCCGTTCGGCACGACCCTCTCCGAGGCGATCGACCTCAACCGCACGGTGCTGCAGACCTTCAAGGAGAAGCAGGTCTTCCGCATCGACCACTACCTCGGCAAGGAGACGGTCCAGAACATGCTGGCGTTCCGCTTCGCCAACGGCCTGTTCGAGCCGCTGTGGAACCGGAACTACGTCGACCACGTCCAGATCACGGCTTCCGAGGATCTGGGGATCGGCTCGCGCGCCGGGTACTACGACAGCGCCGGCGCGCTGCGCGACCTCATCCAGAACCACATGCTGCAGCTGCTCACGCTCCTGTGCATGGAGCCGCCCGTGAACTTCACCGCCGACGAGGTGCGCGACGAGAAGGTCAAGGTCCTGCACGCGATCAAGGCGCCGACCCCCGAGGACATCCCGAACATGGCGGTCCGGGCGCAGTACAGCCCGGGCGACATCGACGGCGAGGCGGTGCCGGGCTACCTCGAGGAGACCGGCGTCAAGCACCTGTCGACGACCGAGTCCTACGCCGCGCTGCGACTGGAGGTCGACAACTGGCGCTGGGCCGGCGTGCCGATCTACCTGCGGACGGGCAAGCGCCTCGCGCGGAAGGTGACGGAGATCGCGGTGGCGCTCAAGCCGGTGCCGCACATGGGCTTCGGCGAGAGCACCGCGACGGGGGTCAAGCCGAACCAGATCATCCTCACGCTGCAGCCCAACGAGGGCGTGTCGATCACCCTCGGCGCCAAGATCCCCGGCACGCAGATGCGGATCCGCCCGGTGAACATGGAGTTCCTCTACGGCACGGCGTTCCTCTCGCAGTCGCCCGAGGCCTACGAGCGCCTGATCCTCGATGCGATGCGCGGTGAGGCGACGCTCTTCACGCGAGACGACGAGGTCGAGGCGCAGTGGAAGATCTGCGACCCGATCGTCTCGACATGGGCCGACACGCCTGGCCCGCTCGCGCAGTACGAGGCCGGCACACCCGGCCCCATCGAGGCCAACTCGCTCCTCGCCCCGGGCCAGCACTGGAGGGCCATCTAGATGTCGCCCGCCGTCAGCGACGCGGTCTGGCGTGAGGAGGACACCACGCCGGGCAAGATCGAGGCGGCCCTGCGCGCGCTCCTGTCCGAACGCCACCACGAGAGCGACTCGTACGTTCCGGCGCGGGTGCTGAACCTCGTCTGCGTCGTGGACAAGGAGTGGAGCGGCGAGATCGCCAACCGGCTGCGGAAGGTCGGCCGCTACCACGCGTCGCGCACGATCGTGTGCTCGGTGGAGCCGGGCCGGGACGCCCTCGACGCCGTCGCGACGATCGCCTCGGACAGCGAGCCCAAGCCGGGCGAGTTCGCGCTGCTGCGGGAGACGATCGTGCTCTCCGTCGGAGAGCGGCACCTGCCCATGCTCAACCAGATCGTCGACCCGCTGGTGGTCACCGACCTCGCCACCGTCGTGTGGTCGCCGCACGGGCACGACGCCGCCGTCGACGCGCTCACGACCGCTCCGCCCGGCGGGGATCCGATCGCGCAGGTCGTGCTCCTCGACAGCGTCGACGCAGCCGACGCGGACGAAGGCCTGACCCGGGTCGTCGACCTGTGTGACCGTGGCGTGGTCGTCGACCTCGCGTGGCTGCGCTCCACGCCGTGGCGCGAGCGCGTCGCTGCGGTGTTCGATCCGCCGGTACGCCGAGGAGAGCTGAAGGCGATGCGCGAGGTCAAGGTGCACGCCCGCCCCGGTTCGGAGACCGCGGCGCTCCTGCTGCTCGGCTGGCTGTGCGCCCAGCTCGGCTGGGAACCCCGGCAGCTCACCGAGGACCGCGGGCGCTGGAGCGGGCCGGTCGGCGGCCCCGAGGGCGACGTGGTCCTCTCGATCGAGCCGGCGGTGCACATGACGGTCCCCGGGCTCGACGGCATCACGCTGACCACGAGCACCGGGCTGACCACGTCGTTGATGCGCGGAGTCGGCGGGCTCACGGAGACCCGGACCCACGCAGACGGCCGCACATCGGAGTGGACCGTGCTGGGCGCATCCCGCGGAGAGGCGGGGATCCTCGGCGAGGGCATCCGGCAGGCCCTGTTGCGCGACCCGACCTATGCGCCGGCGGTCCGCGCAGCGCGCGTCCTCTTATGACGAACGAACCCCAGATCAGCCGGTTCCACGACGCCGAGACAGCCTGCCGGCACGTCGCCTCCATCCTGGCCGACGCGATCGCCGAGGCCCGCGACGTCAGCCGCGACGCTCACCTCGCGCTGGCCGGCGGCGGCACGCCGCGCCGCGCGTACGAGATCCTCGCCGAGGAGGAGGGCTCCTGGGAGCACGTGCACCTGTGGCTCGGTGACGAGCGCTGCGTGCCCGACGACGATCCGGAGAGCAACACGCGGATGATCGACGAGGAGCTCTGCCGGCGCGCGCACGGCGCGCCTCCGGTCCTGCACCGCATCTCGCACTGGCAGCAGCCCGAAGACTGCGCGTGGTCGTACGCCCAGGACCTGCTCGGCGCGCTCGGCCCCGAGCCCGTGCTCGACGTCGCCCTGCTCGGGCTCGGCGAGGACGGCCACACCGCGTCGCTCTTTCCCGGCCACCCCGGAAACGACGCCGCCGTGGCGCCGGTGATCGCGATCCGCGACTCGCCCAAGCCGCCGCCGGATCGCATCACGCTGACGCTGCCGGTGATCGCCCGTGCGCGGCGGACCGTGCTGCTCGCCACCGGCGCCGGCAAGGTCGAGCCGCTCGCGCGCGTCATCGCGGGCGACCCCGAGCTGCCGCCCGGCCGCCTGGGCGACGCGCTGCACATCGTCTGCGACGCCGCCGCCCTTCCCTCGTAGAGACTCCGCGCATGCCATCCCAGCACGTCGAGCTGACCGGCCACCGCCTGCCCGCCGAGGGTGAGCAGCGCGAGGTCGTCCTGGTCCGCCACGGCGAGACGGAGTGGTCGCGCGATCGGCGCCACACCGGCCGCACCGACATCCCGCTGCTCGACGAGGGCCGCGCGCGAGTCCGCGAGCAGCTCGCCCCGAAGCTCGCGAACTGGCCGTTCGTCCTGACGCTCTCCAGCCCGCTGGGCCGGGCGCAGGAGACCGCGGCGCTCGCGGGGCTGGCCCCGGACGACCTCGACGACGACCTGCTCGAGTGGGACTACGGCGACTACGAGGGCATCACCACGGCCGAGATCCGCAAGGACCGGCCGGACTGGCTGCTGTGGCGCGACGGCTGCCCCGGCGGTGAGTCGCCGGACGACGTGGCCGCGCGCTGCGATCGCGTCATCGCGCGGGTGATCGCCGCGATCGGCGACACCGACGACGACGTCGCGCTCGTCGCCCACG
>JAEMSV010000221.1 GCA_016462625.1 Solirubrobacteraceae bacterium
ACGCGGTGCTCTGCGTCGTCTTCGCGATGGTCCTGCTGATCGGACTCGAGGGCGCATCGCTGCGCGAGAGCGGCCGCGAGATGCAGCCCGGCTGGGAGCGCACCTTCGTTCGCGCGGCGGGCGAGCCGGCGGGCTGGGTCGCGGACCTGCTGCCGCTCGCCGACGTCACCCACGACGCAACGGCGTGGCTGTCGCCCGACGGCGAGGCGAACCGCGCGGGCGGCTTCACGGCGGCGGCCGGCGCGGTCGACGCGGACGCGACCAGCGACGCCCCAGCCCCAGTCGGTGTCGACAGCTTCGAGCCGCGCGAGCTCGGCGAGGCCAACCGCCCACCGCGCGCGCTGCGCTTCATGCTCGTCACGGGCGACTCGCTGGCGATGCCGCTCGACGCCGTGCTCGGCCGCCGCGTGGCCGACGCGGGGACGGGCGTCCAGGTCTACCGTGAGCCGCACGTCGGCACCGCGCTCTCGCAGACCGACCTCCTCGACTGGGGCGCCGAGGCGCGGGCCCAGGTCGACAAGCACGGGGCCGAGGCGACGGTGATCTTCATCGGCGCGAACGAGGGCTTCCCGATGGAGGGGGCCGACGGCAAGAAGGTCACCTGCTGCGGCCGTGCGTGGGCAGCGGTATACGCCGACCGGGCGAGGCAGATGATGCACACGTACCGCCAGAAGGGCACCGGGCGCGTGTACTGGCTCCTCCTCCCCGCCCCGCGCGATCCGGCCCGGCAGAAGATCTCGCGCGCGGTGAACGCCGCAATCCGGGTGGCCGCGCAGCCGTACCGCGCGCAGGTCCGCGTGGTCGGCCTCGACCGCGTGTTCACGCCCGGCGGCCGCTATCGCGACGCGATGGAGGTCGACGGCCGCGAGCGCATCGTCCGCGAGTCCGACGGCATCCACCTCAACGAGGCCGGCGCGCAGATCGCCGCCGATGTCGTGCTGGCGACGGCGCGCCAGGACTACCCGGACCGGCTGCCGGGCTGACCGCGCTCAGGCGTCGCGGTCGTACTCGAAGCGGTAGGCGCGGTCGGCCTTCACGCAGCGCCACTGGCCCTCGGCGCGGTCCCCGTCGACCAGCTCGCAGGCGAACCCGCCGGGAGTGCGGAACGTCTCGGTGAGCTTGCCCTTGTAGCGCTTGATGTCACGGACCGCCGTGCGGCACTTCAGCCCGCGCGCGGAGCTGACCATGAGCGTCGGGTAGTACGCGTAATGCGCGCACTCGACCGGCTTGGCCGCAGCCGGGGCCGGCGTGGCGGGAACGGCGAAGGCGAAGGTCGCCACGACGGCGAGGAGCATTCGGCGGTGCATAGCGGCGGGAGGGTACACGGGTGAGACCGATCATCTAACGTCGCCGGCATCGACCATGACGCCCTCACCCCCGGGCGCAAGCGCCTGATCCTGATCGCCGCGATCATGGGCTCGTTCGTCGCGGGGCTCGACGCGACGGTCATCAACGTGGCCCTGCCCGCCATCGAGCAGGACCTCGGCGGCGGCCTGGCCGGCCAGCAGTGGGTCTCCAACGCCTATCTGCTCACGCTCGGCTCGCTGATCCTGATCGGCGGTTCGCTGGGCGACGTCTACGGCGAGCGTCGGGTCTTCGCCGTCGGCGTCACCGGGTTCGGCCTGACCTCACTGCTGTGCGGGGTCGCGCCGACCATCGAGCTGCTCGTCGGCGCCCGCGCGCTGCAGGGCGTGTTCGGCGCGCTGCTGATGCCGAGCGCGCTCGCGGTGATCGTCAACGCCTTCGGGCCCGATGAGCGAGGCGGCGCGATCGGCTCGTGGACCGCGTGGTCGGGCATCGCGGCGGTCGTGGGACCGTTCATCGGCGGGTGGCTGATCGACCAGGCCTCGTGGCGATGGATCTTCCTGATCAACGTCCCGTTCGTCCTCGCGACGCTCGCGCTCGTGGTGATGGCGATCCCCGCACCCGAGGCCGGCCGCGTGACGCGGCGGGTGGACTGGTCGGGCGCGCTGCTGTGCGCCGTCGGCCTGGCCGGCCCCGTGTTCGCCCTGATCCGCCAGCCGGATATGGGCTGGGGCTCCGCGCAGGTCTACGTGCCGCTCCTGGGCGGCATCGCGATCTTCGCCGGGTTCCTGCTGCACGAGGCGCGGACCGCGGATCCCATGCTGCCGCTCGGGCTCTTCCGCCGCAGGAACTTCGCCGTCGGCAACCTGCAGACGTTCTCGATGTACGGCGGGCTGGCGATCACGTTCTTCTTCCTCGTGCTGTTCCTCCAGCAGGTCGCCGGCTACGACGCGCTCCAGGCGGGACTGGCAACGCTGCCGACCACGCTCGTGATGTTCTTCCTGTCCAAGCGCTTCGGCGCGCTCGCCGACCGCTTCGGGCCGCGGTTCTTCATGGGCGGCGGTCCGCTCATCGCGGCCGCGGGACTCGCGACGTTCACCCGCGTGCCCGCCGACGTCGACTACCTCGTCGACGTCCTCCCCGGTCTGCTCGTGTTCAGCCTCGGCCTGTCGCTGACCGTCGCGCCCCTGACCGCCACCGTGCTCGCCGACGCCGACGAGTCGAACGCGGGCATCGCGTCCGGGGTCAACAACGCGATCGCGCGCGTGGCCGGGCTGATGGGCATCGCCGCGCTCGGCGCGATCGTCGCCGCGGTGTTCGCCACCGCCATCGACGACCAGCTCGCCGGCCTGCGCCTCTCCCCCGCTGCGCAGGAGGTCGTCGAGACCGCGAAGCAGCAGACGCTCGCCCAGGCCGACACGGCCGGGCTGCCGCCCGTGGAGGCGCGGGAGGTCGCGGCCGCCGTGCAGGACGCGTCGCTCGACGCCTTCCACACCGCCATGGGGATCTCCGCCGGCCTCGTCGCCCTCGGTGGGCTGCTCGGCCTCGTCGGGATCGTGAACCCCCGCCGCACGGTGGAGGCCGAGGGGTGCGCCGGTGGTCAGCTCGTCGGCGTGCCCGAGGACGTCGCCGACTGCTGGGAGCCCGGCGAGCTCCCCGAGGTCAGCCTTCCGGCAGGACGGGTGTAGGCAGCGCAGCGCGGAGCGTCGCCTCGAGCTCCGTGCCGACGTCGAGCAGCGGCTGCGTGCTGCGCTCCGCCCGGCAGAGGACGACGGCGCCCTCGATCCCCGCGACGATGAGGGTCGCGACACGCGTCGCCCGATCGGCCTCGACGCCCGCTGCGTGCAGGCCCGCGGACAGCTCGCGCGTCCAGCGGCGGAAGACCTGCGCCGCGGCGTCGGTCAGCTGCGGCTCGTCGTCGTTGGCCTCGACCGACACGGCGACGATCGGGCAGCCCGCGCGGTAGTCACTGGCCTGGAGCGTCTCAGCCCAGACGGAGAGGAAGAGCTGCAGCGTCGCGACCGGGTCGTTCGTCTCGTTGAGCTGCTGGATCGCGTCGCCCACCCAGCCGCCGGACATCTCGACCGCCTCGACCACGAGCTGGCTCTTGCCCTCGGGGAAGTGGTGGTAGATCGAGCCGCGCGGCGCGCCGCTGTGGGCGATCACGTCGCGGAAGCTCGTGCCGCTGAGGCCACGTTCACGCAGGAGAGCGGCGGCGCTCTCGACCATCTTGGTTCGGCTGTCAGCAGTCACTATGACGCATATCATATTCCATTTTGCGGCGTGTTGCGCGAAACTGGCGCCATGCCCACCCACGCCGTCGAGCACGTCCGAACCCGCACACCGGCCGGGACCCTCGCCCGCAACACCGAGGCCGTCGAGGACGTGCTGCGGCGCCGCGAGGCCGAGGGGTTCCGGCTGGTCTCCGCCGTCCCTGAGACGGACAACGGAGACCTGGTCGGCGTGCTGCTCCTGCTCGTCCGCGACTAGCTCGCGCTGCGGAGGGCATCGCTCGCCCCGCTGCAGTCGTAGAGCCCGCTGACCGCGTCGACCGCGGTGCACGTGCTCTGCACCGCCGCCATCACCTCGGTCGACCCGACGCGGCCGTCGCTCGGCATCCCGCCCCCGCCGCTTCCGTCGGTCAGGACCCAGCGGACCTTGCCGGCGTCGATCGCGTCGGCGAGCCACGCCGTCGTGACCTGACTCTCGCGACCGGAGAATCCGCCGATCGCCACGAGATCGTCGGCGTCGCCCTTGACGATCGACTGGCCGGCGCCGTTCTGCCCGCTCACCGCGACGTTGCCGCCGCCGTTGGCCCGGGCGTAGGCGAGCGCCTCGGTCGTGTTCTGGCTGCCGCCCATGCCGCCTCCACCCATCCCGGGTGGCCCGCCCTGGGGGCTCGAGCCATTCTGCATCGCGGGCGGCGCGAACCCGGCGCCGCCGGCGGCGGACGGCGACGGCGGGCCGCCGAAGCCCCCGCCGTTGCCGC
>JAEMSV010000012.1 GCA_016462625.1 Solirubrobacteraceae bacterium
GGCTTAAAACCGGCTGCCCGCAAGGGCGTGGGGGTTCGAGTCCCTCCCCGGGCATCGGTGCCCACCAGCGTTGGTGGTGGGCACCTGAGAACGAAACTGCGCCCTTGCGGCTTCGCCTAGGGCGTTACCGGATGAAGGGCGACTTCGCGAGGTTCGACTTCACGACGTCGTAGGCGGGCCGCGGCGTGCCGTTGGCGTTCAGGAGCCCCGCGTCGAAGCGACCCGCGCCGTCCGTGCCTGCCACGTTGTACGAGTACAGGCGCGTGATGTCGGCCCGGAACTTCCTGGCGAGATCGAACATGTACTGCGTCCGGTCGGCCTGGCGGTCGAGGTCGTACGTGTCCAGGCCCTTCGCCTCGAAGCGGGCGAGGCCGCCCGTCTCCGTGTACCAGAACTTGGCCGTCTTGTTGAACTTGCGGACGGACTTGATGATGCCCGTCGTCGCGCTCGTGCGGCGGCGGTTGACCTCGGAGTAGTTGTGGATCCCGATGATCTTCGCGCTGCGGCCCGCGGAGCCTGCGGCGGCGCCCCAGCGCTGGATGTAGCGCTCGAAGCCCGGCTGGTCGAGCACGTCGAGGGCGACGATCGTGCAGCCCTTGCACAGCTTCTTCATCTCGACGTAGAACTGCGCGGCGCGCTTGGGGTTGTTCCACGTCGGCTGCGTCTTGTGGTTCGCCTCGTTCCAGACGCCCCAGTCGCGCACGCCCTGCTTCTTGTAGCGCTTGACGAGCTTGCCGACCTTCGACCTGTACTGCTTGACCGACGGCAGCTTGCCCTTCTTCTCGCGCAGGTCGTTGGTGCTGATGTGCATCAGGACCTTGACCTTGGCGGCCTTCGCGGCCTTGACGAACGCATCGGCCTTGCGGCGCTCGGCGGGCTTGTCCGCGGCGTCCCAGTGGATGAAGTAGCGCGTCTTCTTCAGCTTGAGCGCCTGATAGGAGGCGTTGCCGAACATGTTGGGGCTCTGATCACCGACGCCGTAGGCGATGGCGGCGTGCGCTGAGGGCGCGAGGGCGAGCGCCGCGAACAGGGCGACGAGAGGCAGGGCGAGTCGGCGAAGCACAGGGACGTGGTCCTTTCGCTTGGGGGCGTCGGGGATCTCGAAACAGAACCCGGCAGGCGCGAGGAAGGTGCGGACGCGCTGGACAGACGGGTGTGAGCTCGCTCCAGGCAGGAGCGAACCTCCGCGGTCCCGCAGGGTAGCGGGGGCCGCGGAGGTGCTCGAGTCCGTCAGAGGGTGACGTCCGCCTCGACGGCGATGCGGCTCTCGGCGCCGGAGACGGCGTCGAGCACCGCCATCGCGAGCCGTTCATCGCCGGCGACGCGCAACGCGTCGCGGTCCTGGGCGGGGCCCAGCGCGCGGATCCAATCGGCCTGCGCGCCTGCGATCTGCGCTTCGGCCTCAGGGGCCTCGCGCTCCTCGATCGCCACCTCGTCGTCTTCGACGCGAATGGCGTAGCTGCGCTGCTCACCATCCGGGCGGATGACGGTCATCTCGACGAGGCCACGGACCCCGTCGGCCGGGTCGATGAGCCCCGGGGCAACCCGGAAGATCGCCCCGATGTCGACGGCCTCATCGCCACGCGGACTGTCCCATGCCCACTGGTAGCCCCATTGCGCCAGGGCTCCGAGCACGGGCAGCAACGCCTGTGCTCGGTCAGTGAGCTCGTAATCGACGCGAGGGGGAACCTCGCGGTAGCGCTGGCGGGTCAGTAGGCCATCGGCCACCATCCGGTTCAGCCGCGAACGCAGCTGCTCGGTGGAGATTCCAGGCAGGACCCGCTGGAGCTCGACGAAGCGCCGGGGCCCGGCGGCGAGATCGCGGACGATCAACAGCGTCCACTTGTCGCCGACCAAGTCCAGCGCCCGAGCGTCGGGCGTCCATTGGTTGTATGGGTGCCGCTTAGGCGGCGGGACGGTCGGAATGGCGGCCTCCTCGCCTGTTTCTATGCCTCTCCCGTGGACGCACTCTACCCAGAACATGCGACGTCCAGCCACTGGTTTGCCCTCTTTGTGGACCTTTGGTCGAACGCAGGCACAACTATTTGCACAGGTTTTCGAGATTCGACGTACCGTCAAGTCGAACTCCGGCGCGTACGCCACCATGTAGGGGATGCTCCCGCGGCTCTTCCACCGGCTCTGGCGACGGCTCGGCCCGCACTACCCGCGTGTCGCGTTGGCGCTCCAGGCGCTCGGCGCGCTGTTCGTCGCGGTCGCCGGCATGGCGCTGCTGACGCTCTATCAGCCGATGACGCTGCACGAGTTCGTCGTCATCACGTCGGTGACGGTCGTGGTCGTCCTCGTCGGCAACGTCGCGGACCTCGTGGTGGTCAATCGCCTGATCCGGCCGGCGGACCCCTGGCTGCGGGGCGAGCACACCGAGGCCGCCGCGACCGCGGCATGGGAGGCGCTGGCCCCGCTCCCGCTCGATCTCGCGCGATCGCCGCGGACCGTCGTGATCCTCACGGCCGTGATCCCGGTGACGGGGTTCATGACGTGGTACCTGGGGCTGGTCTGGTACGCCTGGCTGATCCTGCTCGCCGGCAGCGGGATCGTGCTCCTGTACGTCGCGCTCCTGCGGTTCTACGGCATCGAGGTCATCCTCCGCCCGGTTCTCGAGAAGCTCTCCGAGGAGCTGCCCGAGGCGCCTGTCGACGCGGTGCGGTCGATCCCGCTGCGCTGGCGCCTGCTGGTCACGCTCCCGGCGATCAACGTGATCACCGCGGTGATCGTGTCGGGCCTCGCGACGGACGGGCCGCCGCGGCTGTCCGACCTCGGCGTCGGCGTGTTCGCCGCGGTCGTCGTGTCGCTCACGTTCTCACTCGAGCTGACGCTGCTGCTGAGCCACTCGATCCTCGACCCGATCGAGGATCTCCGCGACGCGACGAAGCGGGTCGGTGAGGGCGACTTCGCCGCGCGGGTGCCCGTCGTGTCGGGCGACGAGACGGGTGGCCTGGCGGCGTCGTTCAACGGGATGGTGTCGGACCTCGGCGAGCGGGCCCGGCTGCGTGATGCGTTCGGGACCTTCGTCGACCCCGGTCTGGCCGACCGCGTCGCCGAAGGGGACGATCTCGTGGCGGAGGAGCTCGACGTCACCGTCCTGTTCCTCGACATCCGGGACTTCACCGCGTTCGCGTCTCGTGCGAGCGCGCGGGAGGTCGTCGCGCTCCTCAACGGCTTCTACGACCTGGTCGTCCCGATTCTCCGCCGGCACGGCGGGCACGTCGACAAGTTCGTGGGCGACGGTCTGCTCGGCGTGTTCGGGGCGCCGGAGAGGATCGACGACCACGCCGACCGGGCGGTCGCGGCCGCGATCGAGATCGCAGCCGCCGTCGAGCGCCACTACGGCGGCCAGCTGCGGATCGGCGTCGGGGTCAACTCGGGGCCGGTCGTGGCGGGGACGGTCGGCGGCGGCGGGCGGCTGGAGTTCACCGTCATCGGCGACCCGGTGAACACCGCGGCGCGGGTGGAGGAGACGACCCGCCAGACCGGGGACGACGTGCTCGTGACCGAGGCCACCGTCGCGCGGATGCGGACGCAGGTGACGATGCAGCCGCGCGGAACCGTGCGGCTGCGCGGCAAGACCGACGGCGTGCGGCTCTTCGCGCCCGAGCCGCTGGCGCCCGAGGTGCGCGCGGGGGCCGACGGATCGGGTGTGCGGGTGCGCCCGCCGGTCACGCTCCGGCGCCGTCGCACGTAGCCGGTTCGGACTTGGACAGATGTCAAGTGAACGACGACGTTCACTTGATAGCATCGCCGGTATGGCGACGGAAACCTCCAGCGAGACACTCCACGGCGGCCGGCTCATCGCGCGGCGCCTGAAGGCCCACGGGGTGGACAAGCTCTTCACCCTCTCGGGCGGGCACCTCTTCTCCATCTACGACGGCTGCCGTGAGGAGGGCATCGACATCGTCGATGTCCGGCACGAGCAGACCGCGGCGTTCGCCGCCGAAGGCTGGGCGAAGGTCACCCGCACCCCGGGCGTCGCCGCGCTGACCGCGGGCCCCGGCGTCACCAACGGCATGAGCGCCATGGGCTCGGCGCTCATGAACCACTCGCCGATGGTCGTCCTCGGCGGCCGCGCCCCGGCGATGCGCTGGGGCATGGGCTCGCTGCAGGAGATCGACCACGTCCCCTTCGTCGCGCCGCTGACGCGGTCGGCCACCACGGCGGACTCGCCCGCCGCGATCCCGGGCCTCATCGACGAGGCGCTCGCGGCCGCGTTGAGTGCCCCGGGCGGCCCGGCCTTCGTCGACTTCCCGATGGATCACGTCTTCAGCGAGGCACCCGATCCGGCGAACGCCCCGAGCGCGCCCAACCCGGCCGACGGCCCGGCGCCCGACGAGGCGCAGCTCGCGAAGGCGATCGAGCTGCTGCGCGGCGCGGAGCGCCCGGCGATCATGGCCGGCACGGACCTCTACTGGGGCCACGGCGAGGACGCGCTGCTGCGGCTCGTCGAGCAGGTTGGCATCCCGGCGTACGTCAACGGGCTCGCCCGCGGCACGGTCCCCTCGGACCACGAGCTGGCGTTCTCCCGGACGCGCGGGCAGGCGCTCTCGGGCGCCGACGTCGCCCTGGTCATCGGCGTGCCGCTGGACTTCCGCATGGGCTTCGGCGCGGTGTTCGGCGAGCACACGCAGGTCATCGTTATCGACCGCGTGCCGTCCGAGCGGGCGCACCCGCGGCCGATCGCGGCGGAGATGTACGGCGGGATCACGGGGATCCTGACCGCGCTCGCCGACGGGGTCGGCGCGGGCGCGGACACGACGGGCTGGGTGGAGACGCTGCGCGCCGCCGAGACGGAGAAGCGCGCGGGCGAGGAGGCCGAGATGAACGACGCTCGCTCCCCGCTGCACCCGCTCCGGCTCTACAAGGAGCTCATGGAGGTCCTCGACCGCGACGCGATCGTCATCGGCGACGGGGGCGACTTCGTCTCCTACGCGGGGCGCGTCATGCCGACCTACCAGCCGGGCTGCTGGCTGGATCCGGGCCCGTATGGCTGCCTCGGCGCCGGCCCGGGCTACGCGCTGGCGGCGAAGCTCGCGCGGCCCGACCAGCAGGTCGTCCTGCTGCTCGGCGACGGCGCGTTCGGCTTCAGCGGCATGGAGTTCGACACGCTCTCGCGCCACGGCGTGAACGTCGTCGGCGTCATGGGGAACAACGGCATCTGGGCGCTGGAGAAGCACCCGATGGAGTTCCTCTATGGCTACTCCGTCGCCGCGGATCTCGTGCCCGAGACGCCGTACGACCAGGTCGTCGAGGCGCTCGGCGGCACCGGCTCGCAGGTGCGCGAGCCCGGGCAGCTGAAGGGCGCGCTGGAGAAGGCGCTGAGCGAGGATGGGCCGTCGCTGGTCAACGTGATGACCGACCCGACGGTCGTCTACCCGCGCCGCTCGAACCTGGCGTGATCGCCGGGGGTGTGAGCCGCCGCCGAATCGATGACGAGGAGCGCCGGGCACGACTCGCCCGACGCCACCGCCTGGCCGCGGGAACCGCCGCGGCCGACATGGTCGACGCCGCGCGGTCGGTCGTCTGCCTGCACGCGACCGACCCGGCGACAGTGTTTCTGTCGGCCTGGGCGCGCACGGAGGACATGACGGTCGCCGATCTCGAGCGCGCGCTCTACGAGGACCGCTCGCTGATCAAGCACCTGTCGATGCGCCGCACGCTGTTCGTCTTCCCCCGCGAGACGCTGAGCATCGCCCAGGCCGCGGCAAGTGAGCGGGTCGCGACCGCCCAGCGCGGGCAGCTCATCCGCGCGGTGGAGAAGGCGGGGCTGCACGCCGACGGCGCCGCGTGGCTGGCCGAGGCAGGCGCGCAGGTCGTGGCCGCGCTCGCCGATGGACGCGAGGCACGGACAGCCGAGCTGCGCGAGGAGCTGCCGCTCATCCAGGGCAGAGCGATGCACGGGTCGGGGAAGTGGGCGACCGAGATCCCGGTGGCGCAGCACGTCGTCACGACGCTGTCGGCCGAGGGGCGGATCGTGCGCGCGACCAACGACGGAGCGTGGACGGCATCGCGGCCACGCTGGACAGCGATGGAGGCGTGGCTGGGGAAGCCCCTGGATGCGCCTGACTTCGCGGAGGGAACCACGCGGCTCGTCGAGGCCTGGCTGCGCGCGTTCGGCCCCGGCACGGCGAAGGACATCAAGTGGTGGCTGGGCTCCACGGTCGCCGCCGTGAAGGGCGCGCTGCAGGCGCTGGACGTGGTGGAGGTCGACGTCGGCGGGCAGCTCGCCTACGTGCTTCCCGACGATGTCGAGCCGGAGGGAACCGTCGAGCCCTGGGGCGCGCTGCTCCCCGGGCTTGACCCGACGACGATGGGCTGGGCCGAGCGCGACTGGTACCTCGGCCCGCACAAGGCGCAGATCTTCGACAGCAACGGCAACGCGGGGCCCACCGCCTGGTGGGACGGGCGGATCGTGGGCGGTTGGCGCCAGGACGCCGATGGGGTGGTCGAGCTGCAGCTGCTGGAGGACGTCGGGGCAGACGGGGCAAAGGAGCTGTCGCGCCGGGCGGAGGAGCTCACTGCGTGGCTCGCGGGAACTCGGGCGCAGGTCCGGTTCCCGTCTCCGCTGTCGAAGGCGTAGCCGCCCGAACGGGCGATCCAGAACGCTGAACCGCATTCACCCGGTCGCGGGTACCGGGTGGTGTATTGGTCCCCGTCCGATGTCTGACCTCCTGGAGCGCTACCGGGCGCACTACCACGTCCCCGATGAGATCGAGCTGACGCTCGACGATCTGCGACGCCACCTCGTCGTCGAGCTCGACGTGACGCGCGAGCTGCTCGCGAGCACGCCCGAGACGCGGCGTGAGACGTTCGCGGCCGGCTACGAGCGGATCTACCGCGAGCTCTGGTGGTTCAACGCGATCGAGAGCGCGGAGGCGTCCGCCCCGGTGGACATCCGCAACTGGGTGGCGATGATCGGGTCGGCGCCGAGACGGGTCTACGAGGTCGGGGCCGGCGAGGGACGCCTCGCCCGCACCCTCGCCCGCGCAGGGTACGACGTGACCGCCACAGACATCAGCGCCGCGCGCGGCGGCGCCCGTGACGACGAGCCCGGGCTGCGGTGGGAGGAGACCGATGGGATCAACCTCCACGAGCACGCCGAGACCGGCGCGTACGACGCGGTGATCAGCGATCAGGTCGTCGAGCACCTGCATCCCGACGACCTCGTCCCGCATCTGCGCAACGCCCGAAGGCTCCTCCGGCCGGGCGGGTGCTACGCAATGCGCACGCCGCATGGGCCGTCGGGTCCATACGACTCCAGCGCGGCGTTCGGGTTCCCCGAGGCGCTCGCCACACACCTGCGCGAGTACGACTTCCGATCGCGGGTGGCCGCGTTCCACGCAGCCGGCTACACGGCGGTGGCCGCGGAGCGTCCGACGCGCCGCGGCCCGAAGGCGTGCGCGCACTATGCCCGGTACCTCTGCGCGGCTGACGAGCAGCTGATGCGGATCCCGTTTCGCGCACGCAGCCTGGTCGTCCGGCGGGTCCTGCGCGACGGGGTCCCGTTCCGGCGCAACGCCATCCTGACCGGATTCGCCCCTTAACCACGAAACCCGCCGAAGCGGGTTTCGCGAGGCCCCAACAGGACGGGCAGGGGTACGTACCGAGGGGCCGGGATGTGTACGCGACTCGGACGGCGGGAGGCGCCGCGAACGACGCAGTCGTCCGAACCTATGTTGGGGGAGGGCTGTTCTGCACTCCCCGTACAGAAGGGACTATCGCCCCTGGACACCCCAAAGCCCAATCGAACATGCGTCCACGTAGGTCGAAAAACGGTGCGTCGAGGTTTAGCGGACGCCACCGCGGGAGAGGGCCAGCGCCGCGCCGCGCAAGATGTCGTGCTCGCTGACTTCGACCCTCTCCAGGCCGTACGCGCGGAGGGCTTCGACGAGCATGGCGACGCCCGCGACGATGGTCGGAGCGCGGTCCGGATCGAGTCCGACGACGTCGACGCGCTCGGCGAGCGGCATCTGGGCGAGCCGAGCCAGAAGGAGGTCGAGCGTGGCGAGCTCCAGGACGTGCCCGTGGACGCGCGCGGCCTCGTACGGCTCGAGCTCGAGGTCGATCGCCGCGGACTGGGTGGCGGTGCCGGCCACCGCGATGGCGCGCGTGGTCTTCGCGCGGAGCTGGTCGGGCACGGCGGTGCGGAAGACCTCGCGGACCTCGTCGGCCATCGCGACCATCTCGTCGTGCGCGGGCGGGTCGTGGCGCAGGAAGCGCTCGCCCTGCCGGACGACCCCGACCTGGGTGGAGACGTGGAAGTCGACCTGGCCGTCGCGCCCGACGACGAACTCGGTCGAGCCGCCGCCAATGTCGATGACGACGATCTCCTCGCCGTCGTGCGGGCGCTCGGACGTCGCGCCGGTGAACGTGAGATTGGCCTCCGTGTCGCCGTCGATCGTGTGGGCGTCCAGGCCGTAGCGCTCGCGGATCGTCGCCGTGAACTCGGCGCCGTTGGCGGCGTCCCGGGTGGCGCTGGTCAGGACGGCGAACGTCGCGGAGACGCCGTGCTCGTCCATGAGCCGGCGGTACTGGTCGAGGACGGCGAAGACGCGCGCCATCGGCGCGTCCCCGAGCCGGCCGGTCCCGTCGACGCCTTCGCCGAGCCGGGTCACGATCGAGCGGCGGACGAGCTCGGTCACGCGCTCCTGCCCATCGACGTCGGCGATCAGCAGGCGGGTGGAGTTCGTCCCGATGTCGACGATGCCGACGCGCATGCGCCTCAGGCGGGGGCGGGATTCGGGACGGGCTGCCCGTCCAGGGCGGCGAGGACATTGTCGACGGCCAGCGCGGTCATGCGGTGGCGCGCGGTGACCGTCGCGGAGCCGATGTGCGGGAGGACGAGGACGTTCGGCAGCGTGAGCAGCGGATCATGCGCCGGCAGCGGCTCGGGTGTGACCACGTCGAGGCCGGCGCCCGCGAGCCGTCCCTGCTCCAGGGCGTCGTAGAGCGCGTCCTGGTCGACGAGTCCGCCGCGCCCGGTGTTGACGAGGATCGCCGAGGGCTTCATCACGGCGAACTGCTCGGCGCCCAGCATCTTGCGGGTCGCCGGCGAGAACGGGACGTGGAGGCTGACGACGTCGGCAGTGGGCAGCAGCGCCATGAGGTCGTCGTTTCGGCCGACGTACGTGACGTCCATGCCGAACGCTGCGGCGCGCTCGCCGGTCGCACGGCCGATGCGCCCGGCGCCGACGATGAGCAGCTTCGCGCCACGGAGCTCGAGCCCGAGGTGGTCGCTCGCCGCCCAGGTCGTCCACTCGCCGTCGACGACGGTCTTCGCGGCGGTCGGGAGATGCCGGGCGACCGCGAGCAGGAGCGCGAGCGCGAGATCGGCCGTGGCGTCGGTCAGGACGCCCGGCGTGACGCCGACGGCGATGTCGCGCCGCAGCGCCGCGGGCACGTCGATGTTGTCGGCCCCGACGGCGTAGTTGGCGACGACCTTGAGCCTCGGCGCGGCGTCGAGCAGCTCGGCGGTCACCTTGTCGCCGAGCGTCGTGATGAGCGCGTCGGCATCGGCGGCGATGCGGCGCAGCTCGGCGGGCGTGGGCGGCATCGGCTCACGCCGGATGTACAGGGTGTGCCCGGCCTCGGGGATGCGCTCGAGCGCGTCGCCGGGGAGTTCGCGGGTGACGTGGACGATGGCCATTCCCCGCGATCCTCGCACGTCGGCGAAAGGCTTCAGGGCCACGCCGAGCGCGCTATACTGTCCAGTCCACGCCGCGGGGTGGAGCAGTCTGGTAGCTCGTCGGGCTCATAACCCGAAGGTCGCGGGTTCGAATCCCGCCCCCGCTATTGATTCGTTGACGGTTCGCCGGCAACGAATCAGCCCGGAAGCCCCCTCTCGCCAGGGGGCTTTCGTCGTTCTGGGGCTGGATCGCGCCATCGAAGCCTCGCTGATCCTCGGGCGGCCGGCGAGACGGTTGTCACGTCTAGGCGTGCCGTTTCGTCTCTGGAGCATGCCTTCTGATCCGCAGCTTCCCCACATCGCCCCCGACCCGCCGCGGGGCGTCCAGCGGCTGATCGCGCGGCTGCTCAGCTCGCGGCTGAACGGCGCGCTCGAGCGCAGCCTGCCGTTCCGCCTCATCGTGTGGCGGTTGGTCCCGCGCGTGATGCGCCGGGGTGGGCGGCTGCCGATGCTGTCGTTCGCGGCGAGCGTGCTGGAGACGCGCGACGTGCGCAACGGCAAGCCGCATCGGCGGGCGGTCGTCTACTTCCACGATGCGGGTGACGTCATCCTCGTCCCGTCGAAGGGCGGGATGCCCACGGATCCGCACTGGTTCGAGAACGCCGTCGCCGATCCGGACGTGACGTTCGGCGGGGACGCGTTTCGTGCCGAGGTCGTCGGAGACGCGGGTGAGCGGGAGCGGCTGTGGGAGATCGGCGACGCGTACTACCCGGCGTATGCGGCGTATCGCGCGCACGCCGCGCGCTCGGGCCGGGAGATCCCGATCCTGCGGCTGCGGCCCGCCCAAGTGCCATGATCGCGCGGTGACCGAGCCGCTCTTCGCACAGCGCTGGGAGCCTCGTGAACCATCCGGCGAGGCCACGCCGATCGTCCTCTTCCACGACTCGCTGGGGTGCGTCGAGCTGTGGCGCGACTTCCCCGCCGCGCTCGCCGCGGCGACCGGTCAGCCGGTGGTGGCGTACGACCGGCTCGGGTTCGGCCGGTCCCCCGCACACCCCGGGCCACCCGATCTGGACTTCATCGCCGGCGAGGCGCGGTCGGGTTTCCCGGCGCTCTGCGACCAGCTCGGAATCGAGGCGTTCATCGGCTTCGGGCACAGCGTCGGCGGCGGGATGGCACTGCACTGCGCGGCGCAGCACCCCGACCGCTGCGTCGCGGTCGTGACCGAGGCCGCGCAGGCGTTCGTCGAGGACCGGACGACGGCGGGGATCCGCGAGGCGAAGGCGGGGTTCCTCGCCCCGGGCGGGCTGGCGCGCCTGGAGCGCTACCACGGAGACAAGGCCCGCTGGGTGCTCGACGCGTGGACCGAGACGTGGCTCAGTGCCGCGTTCGCGGACTGGTCTCTGGACGCGGTGCTGCCCGAGGTGCGATGCCCGGTGCTCGCCCTCCACGGCGAGCTCGACGAATACGGCTCGACGGCGCACCCCGAGCGGATCGCGGCGCTCGCCGGCGGCCCCGCTTCCGCGGAGATCCTGGCCGGCGCGCACCACGTCCCGCATCGTGAGCGCCAGGACGAGGTCCTGACGCTCACGCGGCGATTTCTCGCCTCCTGCTAGCGGACGTCGAAGCGGTCGAGGTCCATGACCTTCGCCCACGCGGCGACGAAGTCCGTGACGAACTTCTCCTTGGCGTCGTCTGAGGCATAGACCTCGGCCAGCGCGCGCAGCTCGGAGTTCGAGCCGAACACGAGGTCGACGCGGCTGCCGAACCACTTGCCGTCGCTGGACTCGAACGTGTCGGCGGAGGGCCCGGTCGGGACCCACGTCGTGCCGAGGTCGAGCAGGTTCACGAAGAAGTCGTTCGTGAGCTGCCCGGGCGTGTCGGTGAACACGCCGATCTTCGAGTTGCCCTGGTTCGCGCCGAGGACCCGGAGGCCGCCGACGAGGACGGTCAGCTCGGGTGCCGTGAGCGTGAGCAGGTTCGCCTTGTCGATCAGCAGGTACTCGGCGGGGAGCGGGTGGCCCTCGGCGATCCAGTTGCGGAAGCCGTCGGCGACCGGCTCGAGCGCCTCGAAGGACTCGACGTCCGTCTGCTCGAGCAGCGCGTCGACGCGGCCCGGGGTGAACGGGACCGTCGCGTCGACGCCCGCGGCCTTCGCCGCCTGCTCGACGCCGACGTTGCCGGCCAGGACGATGATGTCGGCCAGCGAGACGTCCTTGCCGAACGCCGCGCGGACGTCCTCGAGCTTGGTCAGCACCGAGGCCAGCTCGTCCGGGTCGTTGACCGCCCAGTCCTTCTGCGGGGCGAAGCGCACGCGGGCGCCGTTCGCGCCGCCGCGCTTGTCGCTGCCGCGGAACGACGAGGCCGAGGCCCACGCCGCCTTGACCAGCTCGGAGACCGAGAGGCCAGCCGACGCGATCTGCCCCTTGAGCAGCGCGATGTCGGCGGGGTTCAGCGGCGTGCCCGTCGGCGCGGGGAGCGGGTCCTGCCAGATGAGTTCCTCGTTCGGGACCTCGGGGCCGAGGTAGCGCGCGACCGGGCCCATGTCGCGGTGCGTCAGCTTGAACCAGGCGCGCGCGAACGCGTCGGCGAACTCGTCCGGGTTCTCGAAGAAGCGGCGCGAGATCGGCTCGTAGATCGGGTCGAACCGAAGCGACAGGTCCGTCGTGAGCATCGTCGGCTTGCGCGCCGCGCCGCCCTCATCGGGCGCGGGGATGATCGCGTCCGCGTCCTTGGCGACCCACTGGTGCGCGCCGGCCGGGCTGGTCTCCAGCTCCCACTCGAACCCGAAGAGGTTCTCGAAGAAGTTGTTGCCCCACTTGGTGGGCGTCGTGGTCCACGTGACCTCCAGACCGGAGGTGATCGTGTCCTGGAGCTTGCCCGAGTTGTAGGACTGCGCCCAGCCGAGGCCCTGCGCCTCCAGCGGCGCGGCCTCGGGCTCCGGGCCGACGAACTGCTCGGGGTCGGCGGCGCCGTGCGTCTTGCCGAACGTGTGGCCGCCGGCGATCAGCGCGACGGTCTCCTCGTCGTTCATCGCCATGCGGGCGAACGTCTCGCGGATGTCGTGCGCGGCCGCGAGCGGGTCCGGATTCGCGCCCGGGCCCTCCGGGTTGACGTAGATCAGGCCCATCTGCACGGCGCCGAGCGGGCTCTCCAGCGCGGCCGAGTCCTTGACCGCGTCACGCACGGCCTCGTGCCCGCCGTAGCGGTACTGGTCGCCGAGCCACGTGGTCTCCGCGCCCCAGTAGACGTCCTCGTCGGGCTCCCACACGTCGGGACGGCCACCGGCGAAGCCGAAGGTCTGAAAGCCCATGTCCTCCAGCGCGACGTTGCCCGCGAGGATCATGAGGTCGGCCCACGAGAGCGCCTGGCCGTACTTCTTCTTGACCGGCCAGAGCAGGCGGCGGGCCTTGTCGAGATTGCCGTTGTCCGGCCAGCTGTTCAGCGGAGCGAAGCGCTGCTGGCCCGCACCGCCGCCGCCGCGACCGTCGCTGATGCGGTACGTGCCGGCGCTGTGCCAGGCCATGCGGATCATGAACGGGCCGTAGTGGCCGAAGTCCGCGGGCCACCAGTCCTGCGAGGTGTTCAGGACCTCGGTGATGTCCTGCTTGACCGCGGCGAGGTCCAGGGTCTTGAAGGCCGTGGCGTAGTCGAAGTCGTCGCCGAGCGGGTTGGCCTCGACGGGGTTCTTCGCGAGGACCTTGAGGTTCAGGCGGTTCGGCCACCAGGCGTCGTTGGCGTTGCCCTGCGTCGGATGCGGGGTGCGGTCGTGGACGACGGGGCAGCCGCCGCTTTCGGTCGCCTCGGGCTCGTTCATCTCGCGGACGACGGCATCCGGATGCTGGCTGTCAGACAAGGGGACCCTTTCGGGGACGGGGGGTTGGACTCAGGAACTGCAGGCGGGGCACAGGCCCCAGTAGATGACTTCGGCCTCGTCGATGACGAAGCCGTGGTGGTCGTGCGCGTCGAGGCAGGGCGCCGCGCCGACGGCGCAGTCGACGTCGGCGATTGCCCCGCAGGACCGGCAGACCACGTGGTGGTGGTTGTCCGCGACGCGCGATTCGTAGCGCGCCACGGAGCCCAGCGGCTGGATACGCCGCAGCAGACCCGCGTCGGTCAGCGCCTGCAGCACGTCGTAGACGGCTTGCTGGGAGACGTCGCCGAGCTCCTCGCGGACGACCCCGATGATCGAGTGGGTGTCCGCGTGCGGGTGGGCGTGGACGGCGGCGAGGACGGAGATCCGAGGGCGCGTCACACGCAGGGAGGCCCCGCGCAGCATCTCCTCGAGTTCCTCAGCCGCCGCCATCGATGGCGAGTATGACACATAATCTGGAATCGATCCAGATTTGTCGGACCCGGCGTAAGGCCCGACCCCGCCGGGACTCAGACGGCCATGGCCGTCTCTCGCTCCAGCACCACCCGCATGCCGCGCCGCGCACGATGAATGAGCTGGGCGACCGCGTTGGCGTTGAGGCCGAGCTCGTCGCCGATCTCGTCGTAGGTGCGGTCCTGCAGCTCGAACGCGACGAGCGCGCGGCGCTGGCGCTCGGGCAGTTCGCCGATCGCGCGGTGCACCTCGGCGACGGTCTCATCGCGCAGGGCCTGCCCGGCGGGGTCGGCGGCAGCCCCCGGCAGCCGGTCGAAGTCGACCTCGTGGAGCGTCTCGGTCACCCGCAGCTGCTCCCGCCGTCGGATCGCCAGGCGCTTGGCGACGGTCGCAAGATAGGCCTCGAGGTTCGCGTCGGGGCCGAGGTGCGGGAGCCGGCGGGCCACGATCAGCAGCGCCTCCTGGGCGACGTCCTCGGCCTCGTCGGCGTTGCGGACGATGCGCCGGCAGCGGCGGACGAGGCCGGACCACTCCCCCTCGTAGAGGGCGAGGAATGCGTCGGTCTGCTGGGGGGTATGGGTGAAAGCGGCCTGCGCGATCATGGGAGCCTCCTGATGAGGGACGGGTTGGACAGCTGCCGTGGATCCTCTGCGGCCGGGCGCGCCACCGCTACGGGGAGGCACCCTGGACTTCCCCCCAGGGTGGTGAGGCATGGAAGGTAGGGAACCGGCCGCCCGGCAGCACCAGGTGACCGCGCGCATCGCCCTGCGCGAGGGTGGGGAGGACGTCGCTTCTCGCGTGGGCGCGCGCGTGCAAGAGCTGTGCGCCGACGCGACACGCGTCGAGTGGACGATGCACGGCACGGAGCTGCGGCTCGTGATCGTCCTCGCGGCGCCGACGGGCGCCGCGGCGATCCACTACTGCCGCCCGCGGGTGACGCTCGCGGTCGGGGGCGTTCCCGAGGTTGCGCCAGGGCCGGGCTCGGTGCTCCTCACCGCCTTGCCTGCGCTGGCCTGACCGTCGTACGCTTCGCGCGCTGGTGCGCCGTGATCCGCCCTCCGATACCGACCGTGGCCTGGCCGCGGACCTTCTGGGGCGCGGTGCCGAGCTCCAGCGCGTCGACGCGCTGCTCGAGCGGGTGCCCGGGGGCGACGGCGACGCGCTGCTGATCAGCGGCGACGTGGGCATCGGCAAGACCGCCTTCCTCGACGCGGTCCGCACCCGTGCCGCCGGGCGAGGGCTGCGCATCCTGCGCGCCCGCGGGACCGAGCTCGAGCAGGGCTTCGGCTTCGGTGCCGCCCGCCAGCTGCTCGAACCGCTGCTGCGCGATGACGCCGACCTGTGGGCCGGGAGCGCCGCCCTCGCGCGGCGGGTCTTCGACGACGGTGAACCCGAACGCGGCGACGGCGATCGCTTCGCGCGGCTGCAGGGCCTCTACTGGCTCGTCGCCAACGCGGCCGAGCAGCTCGGCCCGATGCTGCTGGTCGTCGACGATGCCCACTGGCTCGACGAGCCGAGCGCGGCGTTCCTGAACCACCTCGCGCTGCGGCTCGACGGGCTGCCGGTCGGGCTGATCGTCGGGACGCGCCCGCTCGAGGGGCTCGATCTCGACTCGCCGTTGCACGAGCTGGCAGCCGGGGTCCAGCAGCTCCGCCTGCAGCCGCTGCGACCCGAGGACGTCGGCGAGTACGTCGAGCGGGCGTGGGGCGCGCCGACGGAGGCGTTCGCCGAGGCGGTCCACCAGATCACGGGCGGGGTGCCGCTGCTGCTGCGCGAGTTCCTCATCGACGCCCAGACGCGCATCGACGGCCCGCCGCCCAGCGAGGCGCCGCAGGATCTCGCCCGGATCGGACCGCGCACGATCGCCGTGCGCGTGCAGCGCGAGTTGCGGCGCTCGCCCGCGGAGTCGATGGCGCTGGCCCGGGCGGTGGCGGTCCTCGGCGACGATGTCGCCGCGGCCGACGCGCTGGCGCTCGCCGGGGTGGACGGCGCCGCCGCGTCGGAGGCGCTCCATCCGCTGCTCGCGGGAGGCGTGCTGGCCGAGAGCGACGAGCGGGGCCTGCACTTCGTCCATCCCGTCGTGCGGACCGCGGTGTACGCGTCCCTGGACGGACCCGAGCGCGGGGCGCTGCACCGGCGCGCCGCCGAGCGCCTGCGCGACGGTGACCCGAGCGACGCCCGGATCGCCATCCACCTGCTGGAGTCCGCACCCGCCGGCGACGACTGGGCGGTCGACGCGCTCCGGGCCGCCGCGGGGCGGGCGGGGGAGCTCGGCAACTCCACGGAGGCCACGCGCCTGCTGCGTCGGGCGATCGACGAGCGGCCGGCCGGAGGGGCACACGACGCCGGGCTGCAGTGGGCGCTTGCGCACGCCGAATCCAACGCGGGCGTGCCGGGCGCGCTCGACCGCTACGCCGGCGCGCTCGATCTCGCCGGCGACGACGCCACGCGGCTGGCGATCGCGCGCGACTACGCGGGCGCGATGACGATGGCCGCCCGCACCGACGACGCCTTTGCGCTGCTCGACGACCACCTCGGCCCGCTCGGCGACGCCCTGCCCGAGGACGCCGCGGCCGGACTGCACGCGGTCGCGCTGTTCGCCCGATCGCCGCGTGCGCTCGCCTTCCGCGAGGCGCAGGTGCAGGGTGGGTTCGCCGCGGGCGCGGGCCCCGAGGCCGGGGCGGTCCACGCGTACGAAGGGATGATCCGCGGCCGGCCCTCGCCATCGCTGCAGCCCGCGCTCGACGCCGCGTTCGGCGGGAACGGCTTCCCGGCCGAGCTCGCGGCCTCCCCGGCGTACGGGTACGGGGTGCTCGCCCTCATCTGCACCGATCGCCTCGACCGCGCGCTCTCCGAGCTCGACCGGTCCGGCGCGGCAGCGCTCGCGGGCGGCGCGACCGTCGTCGGCGCGCTGATCGACTGCCTGCGCGGCTACGCGTTCTCCCGCCAGGGGCGCTTGGTCGAGGCCGAGGCCGCCGCGCAGCAGTCGCTCGCGCGGGCGGATGTGCCGACCTGGCGGTTCGGGCGCGTCGCGGCGACGGTGGCGCTCGTCGAGTCGCTCGTGGAGCAGGGCCGCATCGCCGACGCACGCGCCGCCGTCGACGCGGTCCCGGCCGAAGACCTCGCCGTGGACTCGAACGTCACCGACTGGTTCGTGTACGCGCGCGCGCTCCTGCTGCTCGCCGAGGATCGTGCGCCCGAGGCGGCGGCCGACTGCCTCGCGCTGGGCGGTCGGCTGGTCGCGTGGGGCGCGGAGAACCCGGCGCTCGTTCCGTGGCGGTCGACTGCGGCGCACGCGCTCGCCGAGACGGGCGAGCGCGAGCGGGCACTCGAGCTCGCCACGGAGGAGCTCGCGGCGGCGCGGCAGGGCGAGGTCGACAGCGCGATCGCGCGGGCGCTGCTGGCCGCCGGGCTCGTGGGGCCAGTGGTCGACGAGGACGCGCTGAGAGAGGCCGCGGCGACCGCGAACCGCGCGGGCGCCCGGCTTCTCGAGGCGCAGGCGCTCGTCGCGCTCGGCCGCGCGCGGCGGATCGCCGGCCAGCGCGTGGAGGCGCGCGAGACCCTCCGCGAGGGCCTGGCTCTGGCGCATCGGTGCGGCGCCCGGCGACTCGCCGACAGCGCGCTCGACGAGCTCACCGCCGCCGGCGGGAAGCCGCGGACGCGTGAGGCCGCGGGGGTCGCGGCGCTCACGGCGTCAGAGGCGCGCGTCGCCCGGCTCGCCGCCGGCGGCAAGACGAACCGGGAGATCGCGCAGGCCCTGTACGTCACCCAGAAGACGGTGGAGATGCACCTCCACAACGTCTACCGCAAGCTCGACATCCCAGGCCGGGCGTACCTGGGCGAGCATCTGGACTAAGAAGGTCTTTCAGAATGACTCGCGTGTCGTAGGCAACCGTCTCGTGGCGCCGGATCGCCACCCGATCCCTCGACAATCCCACCGGGATTGCCTTCGGAATCGCGCGGCACCCGGCATCCACGATCCGGCCGCCTTCGACACACGCTCATTCTGAAACACCTTCTAACTCAGGTGCGGAAGTGGATGAAGTGATCCCACTCGGGTGAGTCGGCGCGCGTGATCCAGCGCTGGCCGTAGCCGTGGCTGACGCCGTGGTTGAACTCCTCGACGAGGAACCGCTGCTTCGTGACCTTCGCGACGATGGCGACGTGGCCCCAGGTGCCGCTGTCGCGAACCATGACCGAGCCGACGGTCGGGTTGGTGTTCACGCGGAAGCCGAGCGCCGAGGCGTTGTCGTCCCAGTGGCCGGCGTCGCCGAAGTGGCCGCCGTCCATGCGGTTGGCGAACGTGAACTTCTTCAGGCGGTTCAGGCGGTAGGCGACGAAGCTCGTGCACTCGCGGAAGTAAAAGCCCCACGGGTCGGCCTCGTCCGGGTTCGCGTTGGGGTATGGGTAGTCGTTGCTCAGGACGACCGAGCGCGGCCGGCCCTTGCCCTTGTCCGCGGGCCGGGGCTTGGGCTTGGGCTTCGAGCCGCGCGGGCACTCGGGGGCAACCCGGCCGTCGCTGCCGGTGTAGATGTAGGTGTCGCTGACGAACCCGCCCTTGGCCAGCTTGTTCCAGAGGGTCGACGTGCCGTACGTGCCGGTGACCTGCTCGCCCATCGTCTGGCAGACGATGTGCACCGTCGCGCCGTCCTTGAGCTTGCGGACCTCGCGCGCCGACTGGCGCGGCGCCCCGCGCACAATGAGCTTGTAGCCGTCGGCGACGTCGACCTTGCCGGTCGCGGCAGGCTGCTGCGGGGCGGCGGGCGGCGGGCAGGGCTCGCCGTCTCCGCAGATCGGGACGGCGTGGGCGCCAGGAGCGGCCAGCAGGCCGGCGCCGACCGTCGTCAGGACGGCCGCGAGCGCCTTGGGGCGGTGGAACACGTTGATCACCTCGTGGGTCAGGGACATGCGACCGGCTTCTGCCCCGGTGACGCGCACGACGCACACGCGTCTCATGAAGTTCTCATCGTCTGTTCGATTCGCCGGCGACCTGTCGGGGCACGGCCCAGGACATGCGACGACGTCTCCTCCCGCTCCTCCTCCTCGCCCCGCTGGCCGCCGCCCAGCCCGCCGCGGCCGCGGACCCCTGGGAGCGCCAGAACGAGTCGTTCGCCTGCGCGGATGACACCGGCTCGAAGCCCTTCTACAACGGCGATTCCGCCTCGAAGGTCTACGACTCCGCCTTCGCACTCGGCCACGACATCCCGCAGGCGATGCTCGATGGCTACGTCCCACAGGGGCTCGGCACGTGGGACGGCCTGCTGCTGCAGACGGCGTACAAC
Organism: Solirubrobacteraceae bacterium; assembly: GCA_016462625.1. The sequence continues at coordinate 19,244 of JAEMSV010000012.1, forward strand.
GACGACACACACCGCGCCGTCGTGGTCGGGATGGTCCCCGGCGGCGGCTCGACGCAGATGCCGGTCCTCGTGCGGCCCGGCAACAAGGGCTTCGTGGACGCGCACGTCGGCGGGGTCGCGGTGGTCGGCGCGTGGATGTTCGTCGCGGGGCCAACGGTCGACGGGCTGCCGACGATCCTGCGCTTCCCGCTCGACCGCGTGCGCAAGCGGCTCGCCGATGGGCAGCCGCTGAAGGCCGGGGCCGAGCTGAAGGTCAACGTCGGCACGGCCGGGTTCGCGGCGTCGTTCCTCGCCGCCGAGGGCTCGACGATCTGGGCCGGCACGTTCGACGACGACAGCCGCAACCGCATGTACCAGCTGCAGGTCGGCCCGAAGGGTGGGCTGGCGCGGGTCGGCGGGCCGGGCAACTGGCGTCAGATCCCGAAGAAGACGCAGGGCCTCGCGGTCACGCCGGGGCACTTCCTGTTCAGCACGTCGTACGGCTCGAAGAACCGCAGCAACGTCTACGTGGTGCGCCGCGGCAAGAAGTTCCTCGACAACGCGTACCCGCAGGACCTCACGTGCTTCGCCGCCCCGAGCATGTCCGAGGGGATCACGGTGCTCGGAGACCAGGCGTTCCTCACGTTCGAGTCCGGATCGTTCAGGTACCGCGCCGATCCGTGCGACAAGCCGGTCTTCGAGGGCGACTGCACGCGCAACGTCATCACGCACCTGCACCGCGCGCCGGTCGGCTCGCTGGTCGGCATGACGTAGCCGCCGTTGGTCCAGGGAACGGCGGATCGCTGCCGGTCGGGGCGCCGGTGGTCGACGGCCCGCGCATATGACCTCATCCCCGAAGTCCCCGGCACCGTTCGCGGTGCCGCGGGTGCTGATGCTGGGCGCCGTCGTCCTGTCCGGCATCCTCCTGCTCGCGCCTTCCGCCGCTGACGCGGCCGACAAGCGCGCGACCGTCAGCCTCACGACCGTCGGCGTCGGCGCTCCGAAGAACCCGTCGGTGGCGATCGTCCCGTTCACCGACGCGATCTATTCCTCCTGCGACGTCGCGCCGAAGGGCAAGGGCACGTGCCAGACCCTCGGCGGCGTCGACTACCGCTACGGCATCGGCCGGCTGGAGATCACGGTCGGCCAGTGGGTGGCCTTCCTGAACACGGTCGACCCCGGCGGCGAGAACAAGCATCACCTGTACGACGCCAGCGAGAGCTCGTCGGCCTGGCCGAAGTTCGGGCAGATCAACATGTCCTCCAGCGCCGGGCGCGGCAAGCACTACTCCGTCGCCTCGAAGGCGTGGACCGACAAGCCCTACGGCTTCGCCAACTTCCTGCGCGCCGCGCGGTTCGTGAACTCCGTCGAGAACGGGCGGCTCATCTCCAAGACCGCCGGCACGGCGGGTGGGGTGGCGACCATCACGCGCAAGGTCGAGCTCTCGCCCGACACCCAGACCGGCATGTACGACATGGATCGCAAGAAGGCGACCCGTGCGAAGACGTCGGGCTTCGTGCTCCCCAGCCAGGACGAGTGGACCAAGGCGGCCTACTACGACCCGACCGGCGGCGGCACGCTCTCCTACTGGAAGTACCCGACCAACGCCGGGGTCTTCGGTGACGGCGACGCGACCGCGCCTGCCCCGACGACGCTCAACCCCGGCACGGGTGACGTGACGAACATGGCGACGCAGCCGCTCTCGACCTACCACGCCAAGGACCTCGCCGCTCCGACCTGGTGCCCGGCGACCATCCAGCCCGCCAGCACCTGCGACAGCGTGAACCCGTTCGGCATGGACTCGACGACGTACGCCAAGGCCTACGCGGGCTCGCTGAGCACCGTCGGCCAGGCGATGACCACCTCCCCGTGGGGCACGCTCGATCAGGGCGGCAACGCGGTCGAGTGGACCGACACGATCAGCCCGTCGCCGCTCGGCACCGAGAAGGGCCGCGTCTGGCGCCGGCTGCACGGCGGCATCGCCAACGCCCCGGGCTACCAGCTGTGGCTCTCGGCCGTCGGCCTCCAGCCGCAGGACAACGCGCTGTTCACCGTCACGTACCCGTGGCTCGGGCTGCGCATCGGCGTGATCGGCGACCCGAAGAACTGACGCCGACGGCAGGCGCCGGCCATGTCGCGTAGAACTTCGCGACATGGCCGCCTCGCCCGCCACGACCGTCGACGCCGATGGCGTCGAGGTCCGGGTCTCGAACCCCGACCGCGTGATCTTCCCGGCGACGGAGAGCACGCCGGAGGTCTCGAAGCTCGAGGTCGTCGACTACTACCTGTCGGTCGGCGAGGGGATCATGCGCGCGCTGCGCTTCCGGCCGACGACGCTCGAGCGCTGGCCGAAGGGCGTGCACCCGGGCATCGAGATCTCGACCCGGATGGAGCGCGGGGGCGACGCCTTCTACCAGAAGCGAATTCCGCGGGGCGCGCCCGAGTTCGTCGAGACGGCGCGGATCGCGTTCCCCTCAGGACGACACGCCGACGAGGTCTGCCCGACCGAGCTGGCGGTCGTCGCGTGGTGCGCCCAGATGGGGACGATCACCTTCCATCCGTGGCCTGTGCGGCGCGATGACGTCGACACGCCGGACGAGCTGCGGATCGATCTCGACCCTCAGCCCGGCACGGACTTCGCCGACGCGGTGCGGGTCGCGGGAGAGGCGCGTCAGCTGCTCTCCGATCTCGGCTACGTGGGCTTCCCGAAGACCTCGGGCGGGCGCGGCATCCACATCTACGTCCGCATCGAGCCCAAGTGGACGTTCACCGACGTGCGCCACGCCGCGATCGCGTTCGGTCGCGAGCTGGAGCGGCGCATGCCCGGGGAGGTCACGACGAAGTGGTGGAAGGAGGAGCGCGGCGAGCGCATCTTCGTCGACTACAACCAGAACGCGCGCGACCGGACGATCGCCTCTCCGTATTCGATTCGCCCGAAGCCCGGCGCGCCCGTCTCCGCGCCGCTGCACTGGGACGAGCTGCTCGCGATCAAGCCCGAGGACTTCACCGTGGCGACGATGCCCGCTCGGTTCGCGGAGGTCGGCGACCTGCACGCGGCGATCGACGACGTGGCGCACTCGCTCGAGCCGCTGCTGGAGATGTACGAGCGCGACGAGGCGGGCGACATGCCCTATCCGCCCGACTACCCGAAGATGCCGGGCGAGCCCAAGCGCGTGCAGCCGTCGCGCGACACCGACCGCAAGAAGGACTGACCCCGTGACCGACGACCGTATCGCCCTCGCCACCGAGGCGTTCATCTACGGCTTTCCGCTCGTGTTCAACCTCGAGCAGGTCGAGCGCTTCACCGAGCACGGGATGGGCAGCCTCGCGCCCGCGCCGTTCAACGTGTTCGCCCACGCGCAGCAGCTCGCGGGCCCGAAGGACACCTTCGTCTCGATCAACAACGACACCGTGTACTCGATGGCCCAGGTCGATCTGGGGGCCGGGCCGCTCCGCCTCGACGTCCCGGACACCGCCGGTCGGTACTACGTCCTGCAGTTCGTCGACGCGTGGACGAACAACTTCGCGTACGTGGGGGATCGTGCCACCGGGACCGCCGCGCAGTCCTACCTGCTCGTCCCGCCTGGGTGGGACGGCGACGCTCCCGGGGACACGGACGTCATCCGCGCGCCCACGCGCCTCTTCTCGATCGTCGGGCGCTGGGCCGTCGCCGGCGAGGCCGACCTGCCGGCCGTCCGCGAGCTGCAGGCGCAGCTGACGCTGACCCCGCAGGGAGACGCTGCGGCCCCCGGGCTGCCCGCGCTCGCCGACGGAGTCCGCGACGACCTCCTGTTCTTCGAGAAGCTGCGCGCCTGGTCGCAGGCCCTTCCTCCCGCGGCCCGGGACGTGGCCGTCCAGGAGCGGTTCGCGCCGCTCGGGCTCCTCGATCCGACGTCCCCGTTCACGGCGCCCGATGACGAGCTGGTGGCCGGGCTCGCCGCGGGCCAGACCATGATGGAGGAGGGGATCAAACACGGCTCGAGCCCCGTGCAGAACGGTTGGCAGCTGATCTACCACGTGTTCGACTACAACTCGGACTTCTTCGAGATCGGCACGCTGGACGAGGACCAGTGGAAGATCGCCGATCCGAAGCTCCGCTACGCCACGCGCGCCCTCGCGGCGCGCGCGGGACTCTGGGGCAACCACGGCTACGAGGCCGCGTACGCGATGGTCTGGGTCGATGCCGACGGCGCGCCGCTGAGCGGCTCGGGGCGGTACCGGCTGCGCTTCACCGAGGACCCACCGTGCGGGGCGTTCTGGTCGATCACGATGTACGACACGCCCGAGTTCTTCCTGGTCGAGAACCCGATCGACCGCTACTCGATCGGCGACCGCACGCCCGGCCTGGTGCGCGGCGCCGACGGCTCGCTCACGATCTGGATGCAGCGCGACGAGCCGTCGGATCCGGAAGCGCGGGCCAACTGGCTGCCGACCCCGGAGGGGACCTTCCGCCCGGTCCTGCGGATCTACGAGCCAGCCGATGCGGTCTTCGACGGGCGCTTCGTCCTTCCGCCGGTCGAGCGCGTGAGGTAGTCCTTCGCCGTATCGTCTCACCCGTGCGCGTGATCATCGTCGGTGCGGGCATCGTCGGCCTCGCCGTCGCGCGGGAGATCCTGCTGCGCCACCCGGGCACCGGCGTCACGGTGCTCGAGAAGGAACCCGAGGTCGCCACGCACCAGACCGGCCGCAACAGCGGGGTCGTGCACGCCGGCCTGTACTACCCGCCTGGGTCGCTGAAGGCCACGCTGTGCCGACGGGGCGTCGAGCTGCTGCGCGCGTTCACCGCGGAGCACGACATCGCCTACGACGAGTGCGGCAAGCTCGTCGTCGCCCTCGACCCGTCGGAGCTCGGTCGGCTGGCCACGATCGAGGAGCGCTCGCGCGCGAACGGGGTGCCGGTCTACATGCTGGAGGGCGCGCAGCTGCAGGAGATCGAGCCCCACGTCGTCGGTCTCGCGGCGCTGCACAGCCCCACGACCGCGATCGTCGACTACGGCGCGGTCTCGCGCGCTCTCGCCGGGGAGATCGAGCGGCTCGGCGGACGCGTCCGCACCTCCACCGAGGTCGAGCGCGTCGACGAGACCCACGGCACCATCCGGGTCGTCACCACCGGCGGCGAGGAGCTCGAGGCCGACCGGGTCTGCGTCTGCGCGGGCCTGCATGCCGATCGGCTCGCGAGGGACTCGGGGGAGGCGCCGTCGCCGCGGATCGTCCCCTTCCGCGGCGAGTACTGGAAGCTGCGCCCCGAGAAGCGCAGCCTGGTGCGGGGCCTGATCTACCCGGTGCCCGATCCGTCGCTGCCGTTCCTCGGCGTCCATCTCACGAAGCGCATCGACGGGGAGATCCTCGTCGGTCCGAATGCGGTCCTCGCCCTCGCGCGCGAGGGGTACGACTGGGGGACGATCCGGCCGAAGGAGCTGGCCGAACTGCTGCGCTGGCGCGGCACGTGGCGGCTGTTCGGCGCGCACTGGAGGACCGGGATCGCCGAGATGCGCCGGTCGGCGAGCCGCGGGCTGTTCGTCGAGGACGCCCGCCGCTACGTGCCCGAGCTGCAGACCGGAGATGTCGTCCGCGCGCATGCCGGCGTCCGCGCCCAGGCGGTCGACCCCGACGGCTCGCTCGTCGACGACTTCCGCATCGGCCAGACGCGCCGCGCGACCTGGGTGCGCAACGCGCCCTCGCCGGCGGCCACCGCGAGCCTGGCGATCGCCGAGTCGCTGGTGCAGCGCATGGACCTCGCGGCCGCCTAGCCCTTCGACTGCGGGAGCTTCGCGCCGCCGCGCGGCGCGGGCTTCGCCGACGGGGGCGGGACGACCGGCCCGATATCGCCGTCGGGCGCCTCGTCGAGGTCGACCATCACGGGCGCGTGGTCGCTCGGGCCCTTGCCCTTGCGGGCCTGGCGGTCGATCCATGCGGCCTGCACGCGATCGGCGACGGCATCGCCGGCGAGCACGAGGTCGATCCGCATGCCGAGGTCCTTGTGGAACATGCCGGCGCGGTAGTCCCAGTAGGAGAAGACGCGCTCGGTGGGCCAGCGGTCGCGGACGACGTCGTGCAGGCCCGTGGCCTGGAGGGCGGCGAGTGCGTCGCGCTCGGGCTTCGTGACGTGCGTGTGGCCCTCGTAGGCGGCCGGGTCGAAGACGTCGTCGTCGGTGGGCGCGATGTTCATGTCGCCGAGGACGACGGTGGTCGCCGGGTCGCCCTCGAGCACGAGCTCGCGCAGGCGCTCCAGCCACGCGAGCTTGTAGACGTAGTGGTCGGAGCCGGGCTCGCGGCCGTTCGGCACGTACACGCAGATGAACCTGATGCCGTCGCAGGTGGCTGCGACGGCGCGGGCCTCCTGGTGGGGGAAGCCCGGGCCCCCCGGCAGGCCCGGGACGACGTCCTCGAGGCCGGCTTTGGAGATGATCGCGACGCCGTTCCACGCGGCCTCGCCGTGGGCGGCGACCTCGTAGCCGCGGGCGGCCAGCTCCCCGGAGAACAGCGCGAGGAACGCGTCATCGGCGAGCTTGGTCTCCTGCAGGCAGACGACGTCAGGCTTGCGCTCATCGAGCCACGGCAGCATTCGCGGCAGCCGCTGCTTCGCCGAGTTCACGTTCCAGGTGACGACGCGCATCCCGCGCAGCGTAGACGTGAACGTCGTTCTGCCGTCGCCCTGGCGACGGTGAACCGACGTTCACCTTCCTGGGGCGGGTGCGGGCGCTGCTGCCGGAGCTCGTTGCACCAACACTGCCGCTGCGACGACCGCGGCCGCCAGCGCGAAGCCGCCGGTCACGACCCAGCCGGTGCGGAACGCGTCGAGCGCGGCCTGGCCGGTGCCCGGCGTGCCGAGCACGGCGACGAGCGCCGCGACGCCGATCGCCAGGCCGACCTGGCGGAACATGTTCACCACGCCCGAGCCGGCGGCGAACTGCTCGGGTGGGAGCGACCCGGCGGCGTTGGCCATCAGGGTCGGCAGGGTGAGACCGACGCCGGCGCCGGTGAGCAGCATGCCCGGGACCACGCCCGTGAGGTAGTTCGGCTCGACCGTGACGAGCACCGACCAGGAGAGGATCCCCAGGGCGAAGACCAGGAGGCCGCCGAGCGCCACCCTGCCCGCGCCGTACTTCTCGATCAGGCGGCCGCTGATGCCGAACGCGAACACGGGAACCATCAGCGGGCCGGGCGCGATGCCGAGGCCGGTCTGCAGCGCCGACCAGCCCCAGACGCCCTCGGACCAGAGCACGACGGACAGCAGCATGGCGCCGAACGCCGCGGAGAACAGCAGCATCGCGACGGACGACCCGGTGAACGCGCGGCCGCGGAACAGCTCGGGCGAGATGAGGGGGTTGCTGTGGTGGGTGGTGTGCCAGGCGAAGGCGAGGAGCATCGCGACGGACGCGACGAGCGCTCCGGCGGTCTCCGCCGAGCTCCAGCCCCAGTCACCGCCCTTGACGAGCCCCAGCGACAGCAGGCCGACGCCGGCAGTGACGAGCAGCGCGCCGAACGCGTCGGGCCGGGGGATCTCGTGGCCCGGGACGCGCGGCAGCATGCGCCAGCCGACGATGAGCGCGGCGATCCCGATCGGGACGTTGACGATGAAGACCCAGCGCCAGCTGAACTCGGCGAGCACGCCGCCCGCGACCGGGCCGAGGGCCGCGGCGAGCCCGCCGATGGCGGTCCACGCGCGGACCGAGCTCTGGCGCTTCTCCAGCGGCGCCGTCGCGAGGATGAGGCTCAGCGACGTCGGTGTGAGCAGCGCGGCACCCGCGGCTTGGAACACCCGGGCGACGACGAGCGCCTCGATGCTGTCGGCGGCGGCGCACGCGGCCGACGCGACGACGAACACGGCGAGGCCCACGAGGAAGCCGAGCTCCCTCGGGTAGCGATCGGCCATGCGGCCGAAGAGGACGAGCAGCGACGCGTAGACGATCGCGTACGCGTTCAGCACCCAGGACAGGGTGCCGAGGTCGGGCTCGTTGAGGTCCTTGGCCAGGTCCGGCAGCGCGACGTTGACGATGAACAGATCGAGGCTCGCGACGATGACGCCGGCGCACACGATCAGCAGCACGCCGGTGGGGGAGGCGTCCGCGCGGCGGAGCTGACTTAGGAAGTTCATAGCCAGGGCAGCGTAGCGCTGACTTAGGACTTGTCAAGTCAGGTACGATCCTCCGTATGACTTCGACCAGCTCCGTCCGCCTGGCCGGCGGGATGGATCCCCGGGACGGCTGGACCGCCGAGCGCTGTCCGATGGCCGCCGCGTTCGACCAGGTGCGCACGCGGTCCGCGTTCCTGATCCTCCGGGAGGCGCTCTACGGGACGACGAGGTTCGGTGACTTCGCCACGCGCGTGGGGATCTCCGAGCCGGTCGCGGCAGAGCGGCTGAAGGAGCTCGTCGCCGACGGGCTGCTCGTGCAGGAGGACTACCGCGAGCCCGGCCAGCGGGCCCGGAAGAGCTACGTCCTCACCGAGAAGGGCGCCGAGCTGGCGCCGGTGCTCGTCGCGCTGAAGGACTGGGGCGACCGCTGGGTCTACGGCGGCGAGGGGCCGGTCGAGCTGCGGCACGCCGGCTGCGGGGCGAAGGTGCACGTCGAGGTGCGCTGCGAAGACGGGCACGAGATTCCGGACGCCGGGGCACTCGAGCTGCACCCGGGGCCCGGCGCCCGGCGGTCCGTGCGGCGCTCGGCGTAGGCTCCGCGCCGATGGGCGCCGGGAAGACCAGGACCTGAGCGTGGGCGACGCCCTCGGCGGCCTGCTGCCGCCGGCGATCGCGGTGGCGCTCAGCCCGATCCCGATCATTGCGATCGTGCTGGTCCTGGGGTCGCGGCACGCGCGGACGGCCGGGCCGTCGTTCGCGCTTGGCTGGGTCGCAGGGCTGGCGGTCGTCGCCGCGCTCGTGGTGCTCCTGCTCCCGGGTGCGGACCCGGATGCCGACGATGCCGGGGTGAACTGGCTGGAGCTCGGCATCGGGGTGCTGTTCCTCGGGATGGCTGCACAGCAGTGGAGCAAGCGTCCGCGGCAGGGTGAGGTCTCGGAGATGCCGGGCTGGATGGCGTCGATCGACCGCGCGACACCGGTGCGCGCGGCAGGGCTGGGCGTCGCGCTGTCGGCGGCCAACCCGAAGAACCTGGCGCTGACCCTCACCGCCGCCGCGTCGATCGCGGAGGCCGGGCTGGAGCCGGCCGACGAGGCGATCGCGATCGCGGCATTTGTCGTGCTCGGGTCCGTGACGGTTGCCGGCGCGGTGATTGCGCATTTGCTGCTCGGCGAGCGGGTCGCAGGCCCGCTCGGGGCGGTCCGTCAGTTCATGTCCGACCACAACGCGGTGATCATGACCGTGGTCCTGGCCCTGCTCGGCGCGAAGCTCGTCCACGGCGCACTCGGTGGTCTGTGACGCGGTACGGTTCGCGCCATGTGGCCCGTGATCCTCACCGTCGTCGTTCTCATCCCGCTGCTCGTCGTGGCGTGGATCCAGGTCCGGAAGCGCTAGGCCAGCCGGCGCGCCACCGGATCCTCGTCGAGGATCCGTCGCCCGACGGCAGCGAACCGAGAAACCCTGGGGAAGAGGACGGACATGCAGGCCACAGACGCGAGCACGGCCGCCGAGGAGATCCTGCGGCGCTACTACGACGCGATCGACAACCAGCGCACCGACGAGGTCATTGCGAGCTTCGAGCCCGATGCGACCGTCCGGCCCGCGAACGGCACATCCCAGCCGTGGATGCAGGGCATGCAGGCGATGGCGCAGCAGCTGCGCGGAACCGCCGGTACGCGGCACGTGGTGACGCGCGTCGTCGCCGGCGAGGACGGTCAGGTCGCCTACGAGGTCGACGTGACCTACATCCTCAAGAACGGCGAGGAGCTCACCCTCGGCGGCGCGGCCTTCTGCCGGATCACCGGCAACGGCCGCTTCGGGCACATGAACCTCTACATCGACCTCGGTCCGGTCTTCGAGGCGCTCGGCCGCTGATGGCGCTGCGCTGGAGCGACGAGGCCGACGCGGTCATCGCGGGCGATCTCGCGACCGCGCTGGCCTACGTCACGCCCGCGGGTGGCGTGGTCGTCGCGCCGGTGACGACAGCGGGCGTCCGTGACCGCGAGGCCGGGACGGTGATGTTCACGACGTCGCTGGCCTTTGGGAAGAAGCTCGCGCGGATCCGCCGGGAGGACCGCGTCGCGCTGGCGTTCCACGCGCGCGACCACGGGTTCGCCGACGGGCCCGCGTTCGTGCTCGTCCAGGGGCGGGCGACGATCGGCTGGACCGACCCGGCCACGCAGGGCGCCGCGCTGCACGAGGGGATCACGAGGTTCTTCGGCCCGCCGAAGAGCGGCCGGTTCTGGACGTGGTGGATGCGCGAGTACTACGTGATGCGCGTTCCGGTGACGGTCGCCGTCGAGCGGGTGACGACCTGGCGGGACCCGGCAGCGGGGCGGCCCCCGGAGATCCACGGGCCCCCGCCCGCCGAGGTACCGCCGTCGCAGCGCGCGCCGAAGAACGGGGTCGCGCCGCGGCTCTCCGCCGCGAAGGCCGCGCGCGCCCTGCGGGGGCTGCCGCACCAGCTGCTCGGCTGGGTCGCCGACGACGGCTTTCCGGCGGTCGTGCCGGTCGAGGTCGCCGAGGCGGACCGGGACGGACTGCTGCTGCGCGACCCGACGGGCAGCGTCCCGCACGGGGCGCGTCGCGCCGGGCTGGTGGGCCACCGCTTCGGGCCCCGGCTGACCGGCCTGCGGGTCCGCCAGCACACGGGCTGGCTGGAGGCCAACGGCGACGGGGTGCGCTACGCGCCGCACACCGAGCAGCGCCACCGAACGCCGGTCGGCGAGTCCGCGACGGCGCTCGTCCACGGCGCACAGGCCAAGCGCGGCGTTCGCCGGGCGCGCCGGGACGGCACCCTCGATGAGGGGACCCCCTGATCCGATACCCGGCCAGGAATGACCCGCGGCCCGGTGGGGCGCGCCGCTCACGGCCGACACCCTGGGCATGCGTCGCTGCCTGCCCGTCGCGCTCCTCTGCGCGGCCGCGTGCCTGTTGGTCCCCTCCTCCGCCTCCGCGTACGTGCTCGACAAGGGCACGGGGCCGTTCACGAACCCGCCCGCCGGTGGCCTGAAGGCCTCGGTCCCGCTCAGCGGCGCGGTGACGGACATCCCGCAGCTGCCGGCGCTCTGGGCCGCGGCGGTCCGCTACTGGGGCGGGGTTCCGGCGAGCTGCGTGGGGACCGGCGTCGTGTTCCGGTACTCGTCGGAGGATCCGGATGCGGACCTCGCCGACACCGAGACGTCGGCCTGGGTCTACGACACCGAGCTGTGCTCGATCTACCTCAACGAGATCAACCAGGACTGGCCGATCACCTCGGACAACGCGTACGGCTGGTGCACGGTGATCACGCACGAGATGGGCCACATGCTGGGGCTCGATCACAGCCAGAACAAGCTCAACCTCATGACCGGCGACTGGATCCCGGACGCCACCCCCGAATGCAACCGCTTCACGGCCGACGGCTCGTTCTACCTGCCGAAGATCGACGACCCGTACTACGACAAGAAGGGTCGTCGCCGGAGCGCCGCGCAGCGGGCGGAGTACTTGCGCAAGAAGGCCGCGGCCAAGCGCCGCGCGACCGCGCGGCGCTAGCGCGGCTCGTCGAGCAGGTCGCTCGCGGCCTGCAGAAGGATCGGCTTCATCGCGGCGAAGCGCTCGTCGAGCTTCTCCTGGCCCGAGATCGGCACGCCCATCACGAGGCCGCGGATCAGCGTGACGCCGGTGTCGATCAGCGCCGGGAAGCGCGGGTCTCCGGACTCGGCCGGGAACAGCGTCGTCGCGGTGAGCGTGATGATCGCGCTGAGCCGTTCCTCGAGATCGCGCAGGGTGACGGCCAGCTCGGGCTCGGTCCAGGCGGCGACCCAGACCTGCAGTGCCGCGAGCGCGCGCGGGGAGGTGAACGTCCGCCACGCCTGGTCGAGCACCGCCTCGCGGTGTGACGGCGTGCGCAGGGCGGCGAGGTCGATCGCGTCGAGCGACTCGTCGGCGAGCTCCGTCGCGAGGCGCGTGATCGCGTCGACGATGAGCTCCTCGCGTGCGGGGAAGTGGTGCATGAGCGTGCTCTGCGCCACACCGGCCCGTTCGGCGACGCGCCGGGTGGTCAGGGCGCCGTAGCCCTCCTCGACGAGGCAGTCGGCGGCGGCCTCGACGAGCGCGAGTCGCGTCGCGGCCCGCTGCTCGGCGCGGGTGGGGCGCCTGGAGGTGGAGGACGTCTCGTCGATCACGTGATCGACGATGCTATCGTCCTGTTCGTCGATCACCCGATCGGCGACTTTCCGAGCGAGCCGACCAGGGGACGACGAAGTGAGCGATCAGGTCAAGAGCGGCCGACTGCGCCGCGCTGCGGCCATGACCACGACGGCCGCCGGCGTCGCCGCGCGCAACGCCACGGCGAAGGCCGTCACGGCGACGAGCTCGTCGGAGGCGCGCCGCACGGCCGCGACCCGGCAGCAGCTGAAGTCCGCCGAGGCGCTCGTGAAGGTCCTGGGCGGCATGCGCGGCGCCGCCATGAAGGTCGGGCAGACGCTCTCGGCCGTCGACCTCGGCCTCGTCCCCGAGGAGATCCGCCCGGAGTTCCAGGAGATCCTCGCCCAGCTCCAGCAGGGCGCGAAGCCGGTCAGCTTCAAGGCCATCCGGAAGGTCATCGAGGAGGACCTCGGGGAGAAGCTCTCCGACGCGTTCGCCTCGTTCGAGGAGGAGCCCATCGCGTCGGCGTCGATCGGCCAGGTCCACCGCGCCACCCTGGAGGACGGCCGCGTCGTGGCCGTCAAGGTGCAGTACCCCGGCATCGCCGACGCGATCTACGCCGACCTGCAGAACCTGAAGCTCGGGCTGAAGCTGCTCAGCACGATCGCCCCCGGCATCGACACGGGCGCGATCGCCGACGAGATCCGCGAGCGCATCTCCGAAGAGCTCGACTACGAGCTCGAGGCGACGAACCAGCGCTCGATGGCGCGGGCCTACCGCGGCCACCCGTTCATCGTCGTGCCCGACGTCGTGATGGACCTCTGCCGCGAGCGCGTGATCGTCAGCGAGTACATCGAGGGCACGAAGTTCATCGACCTCGGGGAGCTGACCCAGGACGAGCGCAACCGCTACGGCGAGATGCTCGTCCGCTTCTACATCAGCGGGCCGCTGGGCCACCGGCTGCTCAACGGGGATCCGCACCCCGGCAACGTCCTCTTCCTGGACGACGGGCGCATGGCGTTCCTCGACTTCGGCTTCTTCAAGCGCCTGGGCGACGCGGAGGTCGCCGAGCTGCTGGCCTCCACCCGCGCGGTGCAGAGCAAGGACGCGCGCGCCCTGCTCGACGTCATGGTCGGGCTCAACGCGCTGCCGGACGACCCCGCGCTCGCCGACCCGTTCCTGGAGCAGTACGACGCGATCTTCGGCTGGCTGTTCGTCGACGAGCCGATGGCGGTCGACCCGACGAAGACCGCGGACATGATGCGGCGCTACACGCAGCTGCGCCGCGCCGACGGCTTCGAGTCGATGACGCTGCCCGCCGAGCACTTCGTCCTCATGCGGTCCGTGATGCTGCTGATCGGCCTGCTGGGCCAGCTCGGGGCATCGAACGTGTGGCTCGACATCGCGAGCGAGTGGCTGTTCGACTCGGGTCCGCGGACCGACCTGGGGCGCCAGGAGGCCGCGTTCTTCGGCGACCTGACCCCCGCCGTCTAGAGCGCCGCCGCGCCGTACCGGAGCGTATGCTCCGGCGGCAGTGCCGCCCGATGCCACCGCGAACCGGATCGTCGGCCGCGATCGGGAGCTGACGGAGCTCGACGCGGCCCTGAGCGCCCTCGGCGCGGGTGGATCGTTCTGCCTGGCGATCGAGGGCGACCCGGGCATGGGGAAGACCCGCCTGCTCGCCGAGCTCCGCGAGCGCGCCACGGCACAGGAGCTGCTCGTGCTGTCGGGTGTCGCGGCGGAGTTCGAGCGCGACGTCCCGTTCAGCGTGTGGGTCGACGCGCTCGACGCCCACGTCGCCGCGCATGACCTGTCCGGGGCGGAGGGCTGGGACGACGAGCTGGCCGTCGAGCTGGCGCTCGTGCTGCCGTCGCAGCGCGGTGGGGGCGAGCCGTCACGCGAGGCGGTCGCGGACGAGCGCTTCCGCGCGCACCGCGCGATTCGCCGGCTGCTGACGATCGTCGCCGCGGACCGGCCGGTCGTGCTCGTGCTCGACGACCTGCACTGGGGCGACCGCGCGTCGCTGGAGCTGCTCGCCGCGTTCCTGCGGCGCGGGACGACGGCGCCGGTGCTCGTCGCGGTCGCGTTCCGGCGCGGCCAGGCCCCGCAGCGGCTGACCGCCGCGCTCGCGGTCCCGGCGGTCACCCGCCTCGAGCTCGAACCGCTGACGACCGCGCAGTCGGCGGAGCTGGTGGGGGCGGTGGGCGCGCCCGCGCTGGCGGCGATCTGCGAGCACGGCGGAGGAAACCCCTTCTACCTGCGCGAGCTGGCCCGGGCGAGTGAGCGCGGCCCGCTGCGGGGCCTCGCGGTCGGCGCCGTCGGCTACGGCGTTCCGCCGGCGGTGGCCGCGGCGCTCGACGAGGAGCTGGCATCGCTCGACACGGCCACCCGCGCGTACCTCGAAGCCGCGTCGGTCGCCGGCGAGCCGTTCGATCCGGACGTTGCCGCCGCGGTCGCGGAGCTGCCCCCGGAGGCGGGGCTCGTAGCGCTGGACGACCTGCTGGAGCGCGATCTCGTCCGCACCACCTCGGTGCCCCGCAGGTTCATTTTCCGCCACCCGCTCGTGCGCCGGTCGATCTACGACGCCGCGCCGGGCGGCTGGCGGATCGCCGCGCACGCGCGTGCCGCCACGACGCTCGCGACCCGGGGCGCGCCGGCGACCGAGCGCGCGCACCACGTCGAGCAGGCCGCCGCGCACGGCGACGCCGACGCGATCGCACTGCTGCTCGAGGCCGGCGAGGCCGCGGCCCCGCGCGCGCCGTCAGCCGCCGTGCGGTGGTTCGAGGCGGCGCTGCGGCTGCTCCCCGCCGATGACCGCGTCCGGCAGGCGGAGATCCGGGTCCGGCTGGCGTCTGCGCTGCGGGCGCTCGGTGAGCTGGAGCGGTGCCGCACGACGCTGCTGGAGGCCGCGGCCCTCCTGCCCGAGGGCGACGACCGGCGCCTGACGCTGACGGCGCGTTGCGCGGAGGTCGAGCACTGGCTCGGCCGGCACGACGAGGCGCACGCCCGGATCACGGAGGCGTGGGAGCAGCTGGAGCATCGCGACAGCGCGGTCGGCGCCGCCGTGCAGCTCGAGCTGGCGGTCGACGGGCTCTACGAGCTGGATCTGCAGCAGACCATCGAGGCGGGGCGCGGCGCCCTCGACACGGCCCGCGTGCTCGGGGACGGTCCGCTCATCGCGGCGGCCAGCGCGGCGCTCGCGCTCGGCGAGGTCGCGACCGGCGACATCACGGCCGCGAACCGGCACCGCGACGAGGCCGTGGCCCAGGTCGAGCGGCTCACCGACGCCGAGCTGGCACCGCGGCTCGAGGTCTTCTACTTCCTGGGCTGGGCGGAGAACTACCTCGAGCACTACGACGACGCCCTGCGCCACGTCGATCGCGGGATCGAGATCGCCCGGGCGACGGGCCAGGGGCGCCTGCTGGTCCCGATCATGCTCGTGAAGGGCTATCCGCTTCAGGCCACGGGCCGCTGCGCGGAGTCCATCGAGGTGTGTGAGACGGCCGTTGAGATCGCGAAGGTCTCGGAGAACCCGCACTTCCACTTCTGGGCGCTGTTCGAGCTCGGCTGGGCGCGGTACTACGCCGGCGATCCGGAGGGCGCGCTCGCCGCGAACGAGGAGAGCGTCCGGGTCGGCGGGCAGAGCACCCGCGCGACCATGCCGACGACGAGTGGCGGGCCGGGCTGGGGCCTCGGCGTCGCGCAGCTGGCGATCGGGCAGACCGAGCAGGCGCGGGCGTCGATGCGCCAGGCGGGAGGGGACGATCTCGAGCATGCGATCCCCGTCGAGCGCGCGCTGGGCTTCGAGATCATCGTGCTCGCCGAGATCGCCCTGGGCGATCTCGAGGCCGCCGAGCGGCTCACGCAGCGCGTCGAGGAGGACGGGGAGCGCTTCCTGCCGCTGCGCCTCCCCTGGGTGTGCGCCCAGCGTTCCCGCGCCGAGGTGCTGCTCGCGACCGGTGATCCGCAGGGCGCAGCCCAGGTGGCGCGCGGCGCGGCGCAGGCCGCCCAGGACATCGGCGCGAACATGCACGTGGGATTCTCCCGGCGGCTCGTCGGGGTCGCGCTCGCCGCCGCAGGGGATCGGGATGCGGCCGTCCAGGAGCTGCGCGAGGCCGAGCGGGTCCTCGACGTGTGCGGGTGCATCCGCGTGCGCGACGAGGTGCGCCACCGCCTTCGCGAGCTCGGTTCCCGCCCGCCGCGCTCGGAGGCGCGTTCGGCCGGCGGCGTCGCGGCGCTCTCGCCGCGCGAGCTGGAGATCGCGAACCTCGTGTGCGATCGGCTCACCAACCGTCAGATGGCCGCCGAGCTGTTTCTCAGCGAGAAGACGATCGAATCCCACCTGCGGAACGTCTTCGGCAAGCTCGGGGTCACGTCGCGGGTGGAGGTGGCGCGCGTGATGGAGCGCGAGCGCCACGAGCGGCGCCCATGACGGAGACCGAGTCGCCGGCCGACGCGGACGCGCAGCGCCTGGGCGAGCTGGGGTACACCCAGGAGCTGCACCGCGGGCTGCGGATCGCCGACAACGTCGCGCTGGGCTTCGCGACGATCTCGCCGGTCGTCGGCCTGTACGCGGTCCTCTTCGTGGGGATGGCGGTGGCCGGCCCGGCGTGGATCTGGGTCGTCCCCGTCGCCCTGCTGGGCCAGTGCCTGCTGCTGGCGGTGTACGCCGAGCTCGCGTCGGAGTTCCCGCTCGCCGGCGGCCCGTACCAGTGGAGCCGACGGCTGATCGGCGGCGCCTACGGCTGGGTCAGCGGCTGGGTCGCGGTGTGCTCGTACGCGGTTGCGAACACGACGATCGCGTACCTCGGTGCGCCGTGGCTGCTCGTGCTGCTGGGGATCGATGCGACGCCCGGCGCGGTGGTCGCCGCCGGTGCGCTGCTCGTGCTGGTGGGTGCGGCGCTGGGAGCCTTCGGCGTCGATCTCCTCGGCCGCGCGGTGCGGGTCGGCATCGTCGCGGAGATCGTCGCGTCGGTCGGCGTCGCGGTCGCGCTGCTGCTGGCGTTCCGCGAGCAGGACCTCGCGATCCTCACGGACACGCTCGGCGCCGAGGCCTCGTCGGGCGGCTCGGTGCTCGCCGCGATGCTCGCGGCGCTGGCGGTCGCGGGCTGGGTGTTCATCGGCTTCGACGCCTCCGTGGCGCTGGCGGAGGAGACGCACGACGCGACCCGCCACGTCCCGCGGGCGATCTGGGTCGCGCTGCTGAGCGTCGCGGCCGTGGTGATCCTCAACGCGGTTGCGACGACGCTCGCGCACCCCGACCTGGGCCGGGTCGTCGCGGGCGAGGACGTCGACCCGGTGACGACGGCGGTCGTCTCGTCGTTCGGCTCGTGGTCGACCAAGCCGTTCGCGGCCGTCGTGCTGCTCGCGTTCCTGGCGTGCGGGACGGCCGCACAGGCGCTCACCGCGCGGACGGTGTTCTCGATGGCGCGCGACGACGGGCTCCCGGGCTCGCCGATCCTGCGCCGGGTGGACCGGCGCGGGACGCCGGTCGGCGGGATCGCTGCCGCGACCGCGGTCGCGCTGCTCGGGCTGCTCCTCGGACTGGAGGCGACCGCCGCGGGCAGCCTGATCACGTTCGGGACGGCGGCGGTCTACGTGTCGTTCTGGCTCGTCGCCGTCGCGGCGCTGGCCGCGCGGCTGCGCGGGAGCTGGGTCCCGTCCGGCCGCGTGCGGCTGGGGCGTCTCGGGGTCGCGGTGAACGTCGCGGCGGTCGCGTGGCTGACGTTCGAGACGATCAATATCGCCTGGCCGCGGGAGCTGCTCGCCCCGCCCGGCGCGCCGTGGTACCAGGTGTGGGCGGCACCGCTCGTGCTCGCGGTGATCGGGGCGGTCGGCGGCGTCTACCTGGCCGTCGCCCAACCGCACCGGCGCGACGTACCCGGCGCATAGGATCGGCTCCAATGGCGGCCGCGGCGGGACATCTGGCGAGCTTCGGGCGGTTCGTCCGCCACCGCGAGCGGCGCGTGCGGGAGGACTCCGTCGCGATGCGCGAGCTGACCGGCGTGCCCCTGGACCTCCCTGCCGGACTGGAGATCGAGTGGCTGGGCGTCGCCGGCTACCGCCTGACCTGCGAGGGCCAGACGATCTACCTCGACCCGTACTTCTCGCGCGTCGCGCTGCGCGACGTGGTGCTCCGCCGTCCTGCGGTGCCCGACCCCGTGCTGCTCGAGCGCCACATCCAACCGGGCGGGTCCGTCCTCGGGGTGCTCGTCGGCCACACCCACTTCGACCACGCGATCGACGTGCCGGCCATCGCCTCGCGCCATGACTGCCCGGCCTTCGGGTCGTCGTCACTGCGCCAGCTCATGGCGCTGCACGGCCAGGCCGAGCGCGCGGTCGAGGTCGAGCCGCACCACCCGTACGAGCTCGGCCCCTTCACCGTGACGTTCGTGCCGAGCCTGCACTCCAAGCTCCTGCTCGGGTACAAGGTCCCGTACGACGGCGAGCTGACCTGCGAGCACCTCGACGGCCTCTCGGCGAACGCGTACAGGTGCGGGCAGGTCTACGGCATCCACATCGAGGTCGCGGGGGTGACGCTCTACCACCAGGGCAGCGCGAACCTCCTCGACGACGAGATCCGCCACCGCGGCGTCGACGTCTTCCTCGCGGGGATCGCGGGACGCAGCTTCACCCCGGACTACTGGCCGCGGATCATCGGCCGGCTCGAGCCGCGGGTGATCGTGGCGAGCCACTTCGACGACTTCTTCCTGCCGGTCGACGGCCCGATGGGGTTCTCGCTGAACGTGAACCTCGCCGCGTTCCCCGAGGAGATCGCCGCGGTGACGAAGGACGTCACCGTCGCCGCGATGCCTCTCGGTCAGCCCTGATCGGCCGAGTGGTACCCCTCGAGCAGCTGTAGCTCCTCGTCGTGCTTGGGGAAGAGGAAGAAGACCAGCGCGGCGCCGATGAGCACCGTGACGATCCCGGCGGTGTACGCCCAGTCGTCGCCGTCGACGAACGACTGCTGCGCGCCGGCGACGATCGCGTTGGCGTACTGCGGGTACTGCTCGGCCGTCGCCGAAGCGCTGGAGAACGACTTCGTCAGCTCGCTCTGCACCTGATCGGTGACCTTGTCGGCGTTCGGCGCCCCGGCGATCGCTGCGTTCACGGACATCGCGTAGCCGGCGGTCAGCAGCGCGCCGAAGATCGACTGCATGACCGCGCCGCCCAGGTCTCGCTGCAGGTCTGCGGTGCCTGACGCCATGCCGGCCTTCTTGACCGGGACCGCGTTGGTCAGCGACCGCGACGCCGGCGTGCCCGCGAGGCCGATCCCGATGCCGACGAAGATGTACCCCAGCGCGACGTGCCAGTACTGGGCGCCGTCGTCCCACAGGAGCAGCATCGTCACGAACCCGAGCAGGACGAAGACGTAGCCGGCGAGGAGCGTGAAGCGCGAGCCGTGGCTGTCGACGAGCTTCGCCGACAGGTTCGCGACCAGGATCATCGCGACGGCGGTGGGGAGGATCGCGAGGCCGGCGTCGAGCGTCGAGTAGCCGAGCACGTTCTGTAGGAACTGCTGGCCGATGAACAGGGCGCCGACGAGCGAGCCGAAGACGATCATGCCGCCGATCGCCGCGATCCAGAAGATCCGCCGCCCGGCGATGTGCAGGTCGAAGAGCGGGACCGTGACCCGGCGCTGGCGGAAGACGAACGCCGCCGCCGCGACGATGCCGACCGCGCCGAGGGCGAGCGCGACGTCGAGGCTTCCGGGCAGCGCGGCGAAGTTGATGGCCAGCACCAGCGCGGCGATCATGATCGCCGAGAGGATGCCGCCGATGTTGTCGACGGGCTCGGTGGACTCGTTGACGTGGGCGGGCACCACGAGCTGGGCCATGACCAGCGCGATGACCGCGAGCGGCGTGGTGATGAGGAAGACCGACCCCCAGTCGAAGCTCTCCAGCAGCGCGCCTGCGACGACCGGTCCGGCCGCGGAGAACGCGCCGCCGAGGGCCGACCACAGCGCGATCGACTTCGTCCGCCCCGTGCCGGACCACAGCGCCGTGATGAGCGCGAGCGTGGTCGGGTAGGCCATGCCCGCGGCGACGCCGCCGAGCAGCCGGCCGAAGAACAGCACCTCGATCGACGGGGCGAGGCCGGCGATCAGCGCGGCCGGAATCGAGATCGCCATGCCGAGGACCAGCATCATCTTGCGGCCGTAGCGGTCGCCGAGCGCGCCGAGGTACAGGACCGACGCGGCGAGGCCGAGCGAGAAGCCGACGGCCACGAGGTTCAGGCCGGTCTGGCCGGCGTCGAACGCCTTGCCGATGTCCGGGAGCGCGACGTTCGCGACGGACAGGTTCAGGTTGGCGACCGTCGCGACGGCGATGAGCGCGATGAGGACGAGTCCCGCGCGCTGCGGAGCGTCACCGGTGGCAGGCGGTGGAGGAGTGCTCATGCGGCGGGGATCGTACGCGGTCCTGGGTAGGGTCCGCGCATGTCCACCACGCCTCCGCCTCCGCCGGGTACCCCCGACCCGAACGATCCGACCCGGCAGATGAACGTCCCGCCGGGCGATCAGCCGCCTCCCGGGGGCCCGCCGCCGTCCGGTGAGAACGGCAGCAAGAACTGGGCGATCGCCCTCGGTGTCGGACTCGTGCTCGCGATCGGCGTGCTCGTCGCGGTGCTCGTCACGGGCGACGACGACAGCGACACGAGCACCACGCCCACCGCGCCCGCGGCGCAGACGATCACCGAGCGCGTGGAGACGCAGGTCCAGACCGTCACCGCACCGGCACAGACCATCACCGCGCCCGCGGTCACCGTGACGACGCCGAGCAGCGGCGGCGAGACCGTCACGGCTCCGGGGGCCGAGGGCGGCGCGACCGTCGAGGTCCCGTAGCTCGCTAGATCGTCTGACGCAGGAGCGCCGGCGTGAGCCGGCGCACGTGCGCCAGCAGCCGCTCGTGCGTGGCCTCGGGGTCGGTGAGGCGCAGGCGCAGCAGCTCGTCGCCGGCGGCGTTGAGAATGTGCGCGGTGTACTCCGGGTCGGGCAGGTCCGGGTTGATGGCGAGCAGCACGTTCATGAAGTACTCGCGGACGAACGACTGCGCCTCCGTGAGCCGCGCGTGCAGCTCCGGCGGCGCGCCCTGGGGCGGGAAGAGGAACAGCCGCCACGTCGCGGGGTGGGCGTCGACGGCGCGCAGGACCTCCGCGAACGCGTGGGTGAACGCGCCGTCGCCCTCGGCGGGCTCGGGGCTCTCGGCGACGGCCTCGGCGAAGCGCGTGCCCGCGCGCCCGGCCTCGCGGTCGACGAGCGCGACGAACAGCCCGGGCAGGTCACCGAACTGCTGGTACAGGACGGTGCGCGAGACGCCGGCCTCCTTGGCGATGCGGTTCAGCGTCGCGGCATGGAAGCCCTCGGTGTCGACGATGGCGTGCGTGATGTCGAGGATCTGCTCGTGGCGGTCCTCGGCGCTCATCCGCCGCCGGCGCGGCTGTGTCTGCGTGGACATCGCTTGACGACCTAACTTACACCACGTAAGTTACATGGCAACATGTACCAGAGTCTGCACTACCCGGAGCTCGCCGAGCGCGTCCACGGCCAGAAGGAGCTGCAGCCGCGGCTCTACGGCGACGTGGACTTCACCGCGCAGCCCTACCGGCTCGCGACCGAGCTGGAAGACGAGTCCTCACTGCCCGGCTGGGTCGCCCCGCGCGCGCCGATCCTCGCCGACGAGCGCGTCGTCGAGCTGATGAGCACCGCCACGATGCTCGGAGACGTCGTCGCGGACCCGTACGCGTCGCTCATGGCCGAGCGCAGCTTCAAGGGCCTGATCGACATGCTCAAGCAGGCCTGCCGCGAAGGCGTCGAGTCCGTCGCCGACGCGCCGCCGGAGCTCGATGCGTTCATCAAGTCGATGGAGCACACGCCGGACTGGCTGGAGATGGACCTCGTGCGCGAGGGCGCGCGCGTGGAACGCATCCCGATGGCGTTCCTCGCTCCCTTCGTCACCCGCGGCGCCTTCGTCGCCACGTTCCTGAACACGTACGCTGCGCTGCCGATGGCGCTCACCGGCGCGCTCGGCGGCGCGAAGGCCTCGCGGCGCGTCAACGAGACGTCGAGCTTCTTCACGGTCACGACCCTGCCCGGCGCGCTCGATCGCGAGGGGCCCGGATTCGAGGCGGCCGCCATGGTCCGCCTGATGCACTCGATGGTCCGGTACAACGCGCTGAAGAAGTCCGATCGGTGGGACCGCGACATCTTCGGCATCCCGGTTCCGCAGCTCGACCAGATGCCGGCCGGGCTCATCAACATCTACCTGCTCGCCGCCCAGGCCAAGCGCCAGGGGCGCGACGAGTTCAACGAGCAGGAGCGCGCGGTCGTCGAGTTCTGTCGCTACCGCTGCTACCTGCTCGGTCTGCCCGAGGAGCTGTTGCCGCGCACGCCGCAGGAGACGCTGCACATGATGCACGCGCGTGCCGCGCTGCTGCGCGACGGCTTCGACGACGAGACGTGCGGCGGGCTGGTCCGCGCGACCATGGCCGCGTACCTCCGGGCCGACGACACGCCGTTCGACCGGGTGGCCGAACGGGTGGAGAAGAGCTACAGCAAGGCGTTCTTCATCCGCAGCTTCACGGGCAACAACCGCAAGAAGGCGGAGGAGATGGGCGTGGACTTCGGTGTCGCCGACGTCGCGACCGTCGCCGCCACCGCGCCGTTCGTGATCGGCCGCTTCGTCGCGGTGACCGCCGCGAGCAAGGTTCCGATCCTGCGCAACCTCGCCGACTCGTACGCGATCCGCACGCTGAAGAAGCGGCTGGCTACGTACGGCCACGCGGAGTTCACCACGGACTCGTCGACCTACACCCCCGTCGCGAAGCCGCTGGCCGGTAACGCCTAAGCGATCCCGTCGGCGAGCGCGGCCAGCGCCGCGATCCCCGGCGCGAAGAGGTACTCGCCCGCCCGGGTCGTGACGAACGGCCCCTGCGGGGAGAGGTAGAACGGGGCGTCGGGCGGGTGCGCCTGGATCACCATGCTCCCGCCGTTGGCACCGCCGAGCAAGTAGTCGGAGTCGTGGCCCAGGCCGAAGATGTTGCCGTCGTTGAGCCACTGCACCTGGATGCCCTCGAACTGGCGCGAGATGCTCGCGTTGAAGCAGACGAACACGAGGCCGCGGTCGGTGCCGTCGTCCTGGGTGACGCCCTCGGGGAGCGGCTCGCCGTACGGCATGCCGCGCCGGATGATGCGGTGGCGGAAGCTCAGACGGCCCTCGAACCCGAGTGCGTCGCGCGGGTTCGAGCGGCGCACGTGCGCGCCGAGCGGGCAGCGCGCGCCGTCGGCGTCGGGCCCGTCGTAGGTGAAGTCGTTGGCACCTCGGGCGCGGCCGTCGAAGCCGTCCGGCGCGCGGTCGGGATGCGTGACGAGCGGCGCGCCGTCGTCCCAGCGCCCGACGACCTTCGCCCGCAGCTCCCGCTCGCCGCCGGGATACCGCGCGGCGGCCGCGCGGACGGTCCGCCGGAAGAGCGCGACGTCCTGGCGGAGCTTGCGCCAGACCATGTAGGTCCCGCTGCGCCCGAGCGGGTCCGCGGGCGCGTTCGGCAGGCCGCCGGCGGAGTCGACGCGAGAGTCCTCGTCGGGGTATCCGAGGATGAACTCGCCGGGAGCCAGCGCCCGCCAGCCGCCGTCCTCGAGCGGAACGCCGCCGCCGGCCGCCTTGTCGTCGGTGATCCCCTCGACCGCGGGCTGCGCGAACCCGTCGGCGAAGCCGAAGTGCTCGCGGGATCCGTCGAGCAGCTGCGCGTGCTGCTCGGCGACGACGTGCAGGCCGAAGCGCACGACCTCCTCGCGGACGTCGCCCAGCGCGGCCTCGAGCTCGCGCTCGCCGAGCGCGTTGACCGTCACGAGCGCGTGCGCGGCGCCGCGGCCGAAGCCCTCGTCCCACGTGCTCGGCGCGCTGGGCCCGGTGTCGCCGAGGACCTCCGCGCGCCCAGCCATGCCCTCGAGGAACTCCGCGCTGAACGTCTTCATCGCCCGCTCGGGGACCCCGAGCTTGCGCAGGCCGGCCGCGGTGAACGCGAGGTTGATCGCGCGCGGCGGGCGCTCGGAGGACGGGCGCAGCACGGCGGTCGTCACGTGCTCGAGCATCGCGCCCACCCAGTCGCGCCCGCGCGTCGGCTCGTCGATCCCGACGAACACGTAGGTGGTGCGCGTGTACGCGTTTCCGTGGGCGAGGAGGATGTCGCCCTGGATGTCGTGGAGGTCCAGCGCGACGGCCGTGGGGCTCATCCGGGGATCTCCGTGAGGAACGCCTGCTGGAGCTCGGCGGGGCTCATCGTGTGCGCATCCACGGCGAGGCGGCGCATCGTCCGCTGGTGCGCCAGCACCCGCCGGACGTCGGGCACCCGCCACTCCGGGTAGGCGCTGAAGAACAGGCCGCTGTCGATCTGGTTGTGGCGCAGGTAGGCCACGAGCTCGGGGCCCGACGACGGGATCGGCGCGCCGATGCAGTGGCGGTAGATCCGCTCGGTGATCGGGCCGAGCTCGGTCGTCAGCTGCTCGAGATAGGAGTCGGGCTCGCCGTCGACGCAGCAGGTGAAGAGCAGGTACTGGCAGCCGAGCCGGTCCTCGTGGGGCTGGCCCTTGGCGGTGACGAAGTCCTCGCAGATGACGAAGCGCGCGAAGTGCGTGCGGTCGAGCTGCTCGAACGGGCTGGCGTCGTCGTGGTCGCGCAGGGCTTCGAGCGTGGCGCGCAGCATGTCCTCGGCGCCGGGCCGGATCGGCGTGACGAACATCAGCGCGTAGGCCTGGCCGGCGCGGTTCGGGTCGCGGATCGCCTCGAGGTCTAGAAGCATCGCTGCCCCTCGCTCACGAGCTTGCCGAACGCCTCGGAGAACTCCTCGGGCGACATGCCCTCGGCGCGGGCGCGCAGATCGGCGACCATCGGCTCGAGCTCGATTGCCCGACGGATCTGCGTCGTCGTCGCCTCCGGGTAGGCGGAGTAGAAGTGGCAGGCCTCGATCTCGTTGGCCTTGATGTACGCCTTGAACGGGCCGGTGGGCAGCGCCTTGGGGAAGCCGTAGGAGCTGCCCCAGAACGTCCACATCCCGCGCGTGAGGATGTGCGAGAAGGCGTCGATGTACTCCTCCCAGCCGCCGTTGAAGTTGCTCTCGAAGTAGAGGTGCGGGTAGCGCAGCTTGCCGCTGGGCTGCGGCGCGCCGTTGTGCGGGAGCTCGCGGATGAGCGTCCAGCGCGCGAAGTGGATGAACGACAGCGTCTTCAGCGTGTCGAGCGTCTTGGGCAGCACCTTCGGCGCGATGAACACGGCCGGGAGCCATGCGCGGCCCCACCACTTCACCGTGCTGAACACGGTGATCGCGATCGCCTGCCCGTCGACGTTGCCCGAGGTCGTCCCGGTGGCGGTCGGCGCGGCGGTGGGGGCCAGGACAGCCATGGCGCATCGACGCTACGCCGCGTTCCGACGGACAGTCAACCGCCACCATCGTCGCCCCGGAAACCGGATGCGGCAGACTGAACGGCATGGCAGACGACGTCATCCCGCAGTCCCGCGGCCGCTTCGACCTCGACGTCGATCGTCAGCGGGCGTTCGTGTTCGTCGGCGGCATGGCGATCGTGATGTGGCTCGCGGAGATCGTCGACACGATCATGGGCGGCGATCTCGACGCCTACGGCATCCGGCCCCGTGACACCGAGGGGCTCGAGGGCATCCCGCTCTCGCCGTTCCTGCACGGCGGCTTCGACCACCTCATCGCGAACACGCTGCCGTTCCTCGCGCTCGGGGCGATGATCGCGCTGAGCGGGTTCGTGCGGGTCGTCCTCGTCACGCTGATCGTGATGCTCGTCGGCGGCCTGGGCACGTGGCTGGTCGCGCCGGAGAACACGGTCCACATCGGGGCGAGCGGCGTGGTGTTCGGCTACGCCGCGTACCTCGTGGCGCGCGGGGCGTACACGCGGAGCCTCGTTCACATCGCGGCGGGCCTGGTCGTCATCGCGCTGTGGGGCGTGACCCTGCTCGGCGGGCTGACGCCGCAGGAGGGGATCTCCTGGCAGGGTCACCTCTTCGGCGCGCTCGGCGGCCTGGTTGCCGCGTGGGCGCTCGACGGGCGTGAGGCCCGCGAGCGCAGGGGCGGCGCGCCGGCCGCCCCTGATCCGCTGTGATCAGACGCGGCTGCTGTTCTTCCGCTTCTGCTTCTTGGCGCAGGTCTTGTACTTGCGCGTGCCGCTGATCGTCTTGCCGAGGACGGTCTTCGCGGTGATCTTCACCGTGTACTTGCCCTTCGGCAGGCCGACGAGGTTCACCGGAGCGGTGATCCGGTCGCGCTTGATCGTCTGCACGAGCTTGCCGTTGACGTAGACCTTCGCGGTGTCGAGCGCGTCGCCGCGCGGCTCCTTCAGCTTGATGCGGAAGCTGCGCTTGCTCATGCACTTCTTCTTGCCCTGGCTCGGCAGCGTGGCGATCGTGTTGATCGTCGGCTTGGCAGTCGACGGCGGGGCGATGAGGTCGGAGTCGTTGCAGCTGCCGCTCATGTTCGTGGCGTTGCCTTCGGCGTCGATCGTCGGCTGCAGCTCCGGGCTCTCCGGCGCGGCGAAGCAGGCACGCAGGAAGGTCTGCCCATCCGGCTTCTTCAGGACGCGCCACGCGGAGTTGCCCAGCGTCGGCAGCGGCTCGCACGTGGAGCTGTTGAACCACTGGTGCTTGCCCCAGTACTGACCGTCGGCCTGGAGGCGCAGCTGCGTCCACATGCGCTCGCCGACGGCGTGCACGCATGTGGAGAACTGGGTCTGGCGGATGACGGTGCCCTGGAAGCTGCCGTCGGTCTGCGGCTGGACGGCGACCTCGCCGCCGGTGAAGGACCAGACACCCTCGATGTCCGCCGCGGCATGCGCGGAGGCCGGGGCGATCGCTGCGGCGAGCAGCGTGGCGAGAACTGCGATGCGGGCGGTGGGTGACATGGCTGCGAGCCTATGGTCGAGGGGTGCGGAGCACTGTCAGCTTCACGACACAGCGACTATCGGCTGGACGTCAGTCGTACTGGCCGAGGTCGTAGCGCTTGATGAGCTCGAGCAGTTTGGTCGCGTACTTCGGGTCGGTCGCGTACCGCTTGGCGACCTCGCGCAGGAAGCGCTCGGGGTCGTCGGTGTGCTCGAACGCCGGGGCGTAGACGGGGTTGGCGGTGAGCCTTGCGCCGTGGTCGAGGATCGACTGGTCGAGCGACGTGTACGCGCGGAACGCGCCGACGGTGAGGACCAGCCGGCCGCGCTCGGCCTCCCGGGTCTTCTTCAGCACGCAGCCGACCGCGTTGGCCTCCCAGCGGTAGACGCCGCGGGTCGCCGTGGCCTGGGCCTTCATCCCGAAGAAGTTGTTGGCGAGCGCCGCGATCTTGCCGCCGCCCGTCTCCAGGATCCCCTGCGCGAGCGTCACGGAGACGGGAACCTTGTACGTGTCGCGGCTCTTGCGCGCGCCGGGCAGCGCGGCGGTGATGAACGACTCGGGCGTCGGGAACGGCGGGACGAGAATGACCGGCGCCACGATCCCGCAGGTGCCCTGCAGGACGCCCGGCGCGGCAGGGCTCGTGGCGGCCTTGATGCCGCAGATCGGGGCGGCGAGCGCCTGGGTGGAGCCGTTCAGCAGCCCGTCCGCCACCCAGCCGCGGCGGGTGCCGACCGTGACGCGAGACCAGATGCGGCTTGCCCCGTCACGCTTCGTCGTGCCGATCCCGCCGATCTGCACGCACGAGACGCTCACGCGCGTGTTGACCTTCAGCTTCGCGAGGACCTTGCCACCACCCGGCGCGCTGCGGAGGTTGGCGTTCCCGGTCGTCGTGCTGACCACCGCAGACGCGGACGCGGGCAGGATGAGCGCGAGCAGCGCTGCGACGAGGGCGAGACGGACCACGCCTCCGAAGGCTACGGCTCCAAGTCGACGTTCCCGTCGACGTTTCCTTCGCTGAGCGGAAGTTTCGTCGACCATTACGTCTCCTCTTCCGACGGCGCCGCCCAGCGGCTGCGGGCCCCGTCCTCGAATCGCAGTTGCACGCGGCGCACGTCGCGCACCCGCACGGTGAAGAACCGGCTGGCGCCGCGCGCGGTCAGCACGGCGCCGTCCGGTCCCAGGACCTGCACGCGCCCGGCGCGCGGGACCCGTCCCCAGACGAGCAGCCCGCGCCCGCGGCGCAGGGCGACGACCGGCAGGCGGTAGGCCGCCAGGAGGGCCTTGGGCTTTCCGTCGGCGTGGAACATCCCGGACTGAAACCCGGTGAGGAGCCGATCGTCGCGGATCGCGTACTGGGTATGTGCACGCACGCCCGGTGTGCGCCATGCGACGAACTCCGACTCGTTGACGAGCTCAGCCTGCTTGGCCTCCGGCACGCCGTAGCGGCGATCGGGGAAGGACTGCACGCCGTTCTCGGTGTCCCAGACGGGCATCCCGCGGGCGATCCGGCCGCGGCGGCCGGCCGCGTGCAGGAGCCGCTTGAGCCGGGTGAGGGACGCAGGGGAGAGGTCGTCGGGCGTCGGCGGGAAGGTGAACGCGCCCTCGCGCGCCCGGAAGTAGCCGTGGAACGCCCAGCCGGTGCCGGGGAGCCGCGCGAACGTGCCCTCGCAGCCCGGGTGGCGCGGACCGCGAACGGGCCGGTACGCCCGGTCGAGGCACAGCAGCTCCCGGGCGAAGGCGAGCGGGCGCTGCGTGCACGACGCGCACCGGCCGTCCGATCCCACCGGGAGCCCAGGGCCGATGAGCATGGTGTCGCGCCCGTGGCCCGTCGCGGCGAGCGCGCGGCCGGCAGCGCGGACGAGCGCGCGGTACATCGCGGGGGCGCGGCGAGTTCCGTCCTGCGAACGCTGCGGCGCGAGGAACTCCGGGTGGTTCGGCTCGTTCCACAGCTGCCAGTCGGTGACCTGCGGATAGCGGGCGCCGGCCTCGGCGACGAAGCGCTCGTAGGCGGCGACGTCCGGCCGCACGGAGTGGAACTCCCCGATCGTGCCCGCGGCCCAGGAGGGCGCGGGGGAGGTGAGGACCATCAGGACGCGGAGGCCGCGGACGCGCGCGGCGGCGACGAGGTCGTCGAACTCCGCCCACGCGCGCGGGCCGTCGGGCGTGGGCTGCACGCGGCGCCAGACGACCTGCACCCGGACCATGTCGACGCCGTTGCGGACGGCGAAGTCGAGGGCGTCGGCGCGGGCGCCCGCGCCGCTGAGCAGCATCAGCCGGTCGTCCTCGAGGATCCGCAGCGGCGCCGCCGAGGCGGTCGGCGCGGCGAACGCCAGAAGCGCCGCGAGCAGCGGGATCAGGATGCGCACGCGGCGGATCATGCCTTCGCCGTAACACGGAGGTGCGGTATCCGTTGTGGTCCCATGATGCTGCTCCGACGAATCGCCCCGCTCGTCATCGCCGCCCTGGTGGTGCTGACGCTTCCTGCTGCGGGCCATGCCGCGGGCAAGCAATTCAAGATCAACACCCACCACGGCACGAGCAAGACGACCTTCCGGGTCGCCTTCAAGCCGAAGCGGTCCTACGACTACTACGAGGTCCGCATGGACTGGCGCGGCGGGAAGGCCAAGGGCTGCGACAAGTACGCCTCCCGCACCGTCGTCGACAACCGCCGCGGCGCCTGGTCCGTCGTCCGCCTGAAGCCGAACACGCCGCGCGGCAACCACCGCTGGTGCAAGGGCAGGTGGACCGTGCGCGTCCTGCGCATTCACAACTACGAGGTCGGCGACGCCTGCGGCGGCGACGAGATCTGCCGCGATCCGGCCGTCGACGGGACCGAGCGCATCACCGAGCGCAAGACGCACGTGCGGGTGTGGTGATGCGCCGCGTCCTGATCGCGGCGCTGATCGCCGCCCTCGCGCTGCCGGCGGTCGCCGACAGCCGCGCCAAGTCGCTGAAGGTCACGCCCGCCGTCGGGAGCGCGAAGACGACGTTCCGGGTGGTCTTCAAGCCGAAGTACTCCGCGACCTACGCGAACAACCTCACGTACGGCGTCCGCATGGACTGGCGTGGCGGCCGGGCGAAGGGGTGCGACAAGTACGCCGAATCGATCGTCAACGCCCGCCGCGGTCGCTGGTCGGTGGGGCGCCTCACACCAAACACGCCGCGCGGCGACCGTCGGTGGTGCAAGGGGACATGGGTGGGCCGCGTGATGCGCTACGAGGTTGACGAGTGCTCGGGCGACGAGATCTGCCGCGATCCCGATGTCTACCGGACCGTCGAGCGACGCTGGATCCGGCACGTCCGCTGACGCGTAGCGCCGGGCGATCCGGCAGGATCGCTCCATGCCTTCTGCCGACTACGTGATCGTGGGAGGCGGCTCGGCCGGCTGCGTCCTGGCCAACCGCCTCTCCGAGGATCCCGCCGCGCGCGTCCTGCTGCTCGAGGCCGGCGGCGGTGGCCGCCATCCGAACATCTCGATCCCGGCGGCCTTCGCGAAGCAGTTCAAGACGAAGCTCGACTGGGATCTCGCGACCGAGCCCGAGCCGCACTGCGACGACCGCTCGCTGTACATCCCGCGCGGCAAGGGCCTGGGCGGCTCGAGCGCGATGAACGCGATGCTCTACGTCCGCGGCCGCCCGCTGGACTACGACCTGTGGGAGCGGGAGGGCGCGACCGGCTGGGGCTGGGACGACGTGCGGCCGTACTTCCTGCGCGCGGAGGACAACGGCCGCGGCCCGTCCGAGCACCACGCGGTCGGCGGTCCGCTGCGG
Source organism: Solirubrobacteraceae bacterium (assembly GCA_016462625.1). The sequence continues at coordinate 50,089 of JAEMSV010000012.1, forward strand.
GTCGAGGACGAGCGCTCACCCCGTGAGCTGACCCGCCGCTTCCTGGCCGCGGCCGAGGCGCAGGGCATCCCGTACATCCCCGACTACAACGGCCCCGAGCAGGACGGCTGCGCGCTCGCGCAGGTCACGCAGAAGGACGGGCGGCGGTGGAGCGTCTCGCGCGGGTACCTGCGGCCGGTCATGGGGCGCGAGAACCTCGAGGTCGTCACGAACGCGCTGGTCGACCACGTCGAGATCCGCGGCGGTCGCGCGGTCGGGGTCCGGTACCGCGACAGGCGCGGGCGCGAACACGTCGCGACGGCGGACAGCGAGGTCATCCTCTCAGCCGGCGCGCTCGGCAGCCCGCAGCTGCTGATGCTCTCCGGCATCGGCCCGGCCGACCACCTCACGTCGGTCGGCCTCAGCGTCGAAGCCGATGTCCCGGGCGTCGGGCAGAACCTGCAGGACCACCCGTTCATCGTCTGCGTCTGGCACGTCGAGGGCGGCGGATCGCTCGCGGACGCCGAGCACCCGAAGTACCTCGCGGAGTGGCTGCTGCGCGGCTCCGGCCCGCTGACGTCGACCGTCGGAGAGGCGTTCGCGTTCGTGCGCTCCCGCGCCGGCCTGCCCGCAGCCGATCTGCAGTTCCACTTCGCGCCGGCGTACTTCGTCGACCACGGCTTCGAGGAGTACGACGACGATGCGATGACGTTCGGCCCGGTGCTGATCACGCCGAAGAGCCGCGGCGAGGTGACGCTGCGCAGTGCCGACCCGCGCGCCAAGCCGAAGATCCTCACGAACACGCTGGCCGAGCCCGAGGACCTCGCGTCGCTCGTCGCGGGGGTGAAGCTCGCCCGGGAGATCGCCGCGCAGGGACCGCTGCAGGGGGTCACCGGCCGCGAGCTGTTCCCCGGCGCGGATGTCTCGGGCGACGCCGACATCGAGGACGACGTCCGCCGCCGGGTCGAGCTGCTCTACCACCCGTCGGGCACGTGCCGGATGGGCGCCGACTCCGACGAGCTCGCGGTGCTCGATCCGGAGCTGCGCGTGCGCGGGGTCGACGGGCTGCGGGTCGTCGACGCGTCGGTCTTCCCGATCATCCCCGGCGGGAACACGAACGCCCCGACGATCATGGTGGCCGAGCGCGCCGCGGACCTCATCCGGGGGCGTGTCCGGACGGCGGCGTAGGTTCGCGCCCGTGTCTGCCCAGATCGTCCTGCGCTTCCTGCTCCCGCTGGTCATCCTGACCACCGGCGCCTTCGCCCTCGTGGTGCTGCTCAGCAGCGGCGACCGGCCGCCGCCGCCGATACCGGTCGCCGACGTCCAGAAGGGCGGTTGCCCGGCGACGCGCGGCCAGGCGATCAACGACGGGTTCTTTCAGCCCGCCGAGCGCCGGAGCGAGAACGGCGTGCTCAGCACCACGCTGAAGATGTCGAAGGACCGGGCGTACATCGCCAAGCCGAACATCGCGAGCACGCTGTTCGAGAAGAGCTATCCCGGCCCGACGCTGCGGGTCTGCCAGGGCGACACCCTGCGCATCAAGCTCATCAACGACACGAAGCAGCCGACCAACCTGCACGTCCACGGCCTGCACGTCAGCCCGCTGGGGCACGGCGACAACGTCCTGCTCGACATCAAGCCCGGCCAGAGCTGGCAGTACGAGTACAAGATCCCGCACGACCACCCGCCGGGCACCTACTGGTACCACCCCCACCGCCACGGCTACACCGAACCGCAGGTCTGGGCGGGCATGGCCGGGATGCTCATCGTCGAGGGCAAGGGCTGGGACGACCTGCCGGGCATCGCCGGCGCGCGGGAGCGCAACCTCGTGGTCATGGCCAACCAGCTCAAGGGCGACGGCGTCATGAACGTCGACAACGCCACGAACAGCGGCGTCCGCATGCTCATCAACGGCCGGCTGCGCCCGAAGATCGACCTGGCGCCCGGTGAGGTCCAGCGCTGGCGCATCCTCAACGCGAGCGCCGACTACTTCGTGAAGCTCCGCATCCCCGGCCAGAAGCTCAACGTCATCTCCAGCGATGGCAACGCGCTGCGGAAGACGAGCGCAGAGGACGACGTGCTACTCGGTGGCGGCGAGCGCGTGGAGATCCTCGTCAAGGGGACGAGTGCGCCCGCGCGGCTCGAGACCGCGGCGTTCAAGCAGCAGTTCCTCAACACGCGCGAAGCGGTGCTCGCCGACATCAACCCGGTCGCGCCGACGACGGAGGGCAGCGTCCCCGAGAACCTCGTGCCGTTCGAGGACCTGCGCCGCCAGAAGGTCGACCGCAAGCGGACGATCACGTACTCGCGGCGCAAGGTCGGCAGCCAGCTCGAGTTCCTCGTCAACGGCAAGCAGTTCGGCCACCACCGCGTCGACCAGACGATGAAGCTGAACGACCTGGAGGAGTGGACGATCAAGAACCACACGAACGAGTGGCACTCCTTCCACATCCACATCAACCCGTTTCAGGTGACGAAGATCAACGGGAAGGCCGTGGACCGGGAGAGCTACGAGGACACGGTGCCGATCCCGCCGAACGACGGCTCGGTGACGCTGCGCCAGCGCTATCGGACCTACACCGGCCAGTTCGTCTTCCACTGCCACATCCTCGGCCACGAGGACGGCGGGATGATGTCGCTCGTCGAGATCAAGAAGTAGTCGCGCGATGTCACTGCGCCAGCTCGGCGTCCGCCTCCTGCTGCCGCTGGTGCTCGGGATCACCGCGGCGGCGCTTCTCGTCCTCCTGCTGAGCAGCGGGGAGCGGCCACCGGCGCCGGTGGCCGCCACGCAGGGCGGGTGCCCGGCGACACGCGGACAGTCCATCGAGGACTCGTTCTTCGAACCGGAAGAGCGCCGCAGCGTGGACGGCGTGCTCAGCACGACGCTGAAGGCCTCGGCCGCGCGCGCGTACGTCGGCCAGCCGAACATCGCGAGCACGCTCTTCGAGAAGCAGTTCCCCGGCCCGACGCTGCGGGTCTGCCAGGGCGACACGCTGAAGATCAAGTTCATCAACGACACGAAGGAGCCATCGAACCTCCACACCCACGGGCTGCACGTCAGCCCGAAGGGCAAGGGTGACAACGTGCTCCTCGACATCCCGCCCGGCGGGTCGTGGCAGTACGAGTACAAGATCCCGCATGACCATCCGCCGGGCACGTACTGGTACCACCCGCACCGCCACGGCTACACCGAGACGCAGGTCCTCGCGGGCCTGGCCGGGATGCTCATCGTCGACGGCAAGAGCTACGACGATCTGCCGGGAATCGCAGGCGCCCGCGAGCGCCAGCTCGTGATCCAGGGCACGAAGGTCAAGAACGGGCGCGTGGTCGACGTCAACGACTTCACCAACACCGGCCTGCGCTTCTTCGTCAACGGCCGGCTGCGCCCGAAGATCGATCTCGCGCCGGGCGAGGTCCAGCGCTGGCGCATCGTCAACGCGAGCGCGGACTTCTTCGTGCGGCTGCAGATCCCGGGCCAGCGCTTGAACGTGATCTCCACCGACGGCAACCCGCTGAAGGCGACGAGCGCCGAGAAGGTCGTCGTGCTGGGAGCGGGCGAGCGCGTGGAGATCCTCGTCAAGGGCACGAGCACCCCGGCGCGGTTGGAGACGACGACGTTCCAGCAGCCCTATCTGAACACGAAGGCCGCGGTGCTCGCCGACATCAACCCGACCACGCCGGCGGCGGAGGAGGGGACCGTGCCCGGTGCGCTCGTGCCGTTCGAGGACCTGCGCCGCCAGAAGGTCGACCGCAAGCGGACGATCACGTACTCGCGGCGCAAGGTCGGCAGCCAGCTCGAGTTCCTCGTCAACGGCAAGCAGTTCGGCCACCACCGCGTCGACCAGACGATGAAGCTGAACGACCTGGAGGAGTGGACGATCAAGAACACCACCAACGAGTGGCACACGTTCCACATCCACATCAACCCGTTCCAGGTGGTGAAGATCGACGGCAAGGGCGTCGACCGCGCCGGCTACGAGGACACCGTGCCGATCCCGCCGTTTGGCTCGGTGACGCTGCGCCAGCGCTACCGCAGCTACACCGGGCAGTTCGTCTTCCACTGCCACATCCTCGGCCACGAGGACGCCGGGATGATGTCGCTGGTGGAGATCAAGAAGTAACGCAGTCACTGGATTTCCGAGTCACAAATTCCTAAAATAAGGAACTTGGCTCACGCGGGCTGCCGTACCTCGTGCTTGCCGTCCCCGACTCGAGGTCTGTGTCCATGTCCCGTTGTGCCCCTCTCGTGGCGCTGTGCGTCGCGCTGCTGGTCTCCGTCGCCCCCGGTGCCGCGCACGCGTCGAGCGCGGCGCTCGATCCTTCGTTCGGTGCCGGCGGAGAGACCATCCTCACGCTGAACGGCGGGTGGCACGGCGCCGGCGACGCGGTGCGGACGCCGGACGACCGGATCGTCGTCGCGGGGATCGAGCAGGACTACGGCCTCGCGATCGCGCGCCTGACCCAGCAGGGCGCACCGGACCCGAGCTTCGACGGCGACGGCATCACGACCCTCGCGCTCCCGGGCCTGGCCGGCGACTACGCGGAGGTCACGGGCGTCGCGGTCGACGCCGCGAACAACGTCTATGTCGCCGCCAAGGTGCCAGGCAACACCGGTGCGCTGTTCAAGTTCGACGCCGGCGGCGCCGAGGTGAGCGCCTTCGCCGGCGGGGTTCCGCTCCTGTTCGGCGCGACTCCGGGCGGCGTGCGTCTGAGCCCGGACGGCAGCCGCGTGTACGTCTCGGCGGGGAGCGGCCCCGAGCTCCAGGTCCACGCGCTCAGCCCGGCCGACGGCGCGTACGTGAGCGCGTTCGGCGGCGGTGACGGCGTCGCGGAGATCAGCCTCCCGCACGCGGTGTTCGTCGACGACATCGTCGTCCGGCCGCTCGACGGAAAGATCCTCGTCGGCGGCGGGGTCGTGGATCCCGACGTGGGGGTCGGCCTAGCCACGATGTTCGTCGCGCGCTTCACAGCCACCGGCGGGGTCGACAGCTTCGGCTCGGGCGGCGTGGCGCGCCCGTTCAAGGGCTTCTCCGCCCAGGAGTCCGAGGCGTTCGACCTGTTCGCGCTGGCCGACGGCACGACGTACGCGGTCGGCTGGGGCGATGGGAGCCAGTCGCTGGCGATCGCGCGGCTCACCGACAGCGGCGCGCGTGACCCGGGCTTCAACGGCAGCGGCCTGCTCACCGACTACGCCGCGGGGACCGGCAATCGCTGGGACGGCGTCAACGTCCAGCAGGACGGCGCGATCACCGTGACCGGCGGTCGGCAGACCTCTCAGGGCGCGTTCGCCCTCACCCGGCGGTACACCGCGAGCGGCGCGCTCGACACCTCCTTCGCCGACGGTGGCACGTACACCCGCGCCCACACGTATCCGGCCCGGGCGCTCGTCGCCCAGACCTCCGGCGCGGGGCGCTACGTGTCCATGGCGTTCGACCCGGATCCGCTCAACCCGGTCAAGAGCCGCCTCGTCCTGACGGGCATCCGGCCGACCCTGTCCTCGTCGCCGCCTCCGGCGACGCAGGACCCGCCGGCGAGCCCGCCCTCGACGACCCCGGCCCCGACCACGACCACGACGCCCGAGAAGCCCGTCGCCGCCGGCTGCACGCGCAGCATCGTGCTCGGCCCGCTGGAGATCACCGGCGAGTGCCTCAAGCGCGAGGGCATGGTGTGGAAGACGAGCGCCGCCGCCACCGTCGGCGGGCTGAAGTTCGTTCCCAACGGCGCGAGCTCTGAGCTCGTCATCGACCCGCTGAACCTGCGCGTCGCCGCACGCGGGGGCGCGAAGGTCACGGCAGGGGCGGCGTTCTTCGGCCGCCAGCTCGGACCGGTCACGCTGTACGAGGGATCGTTCGACTGGACGTTCCAGTACCGGCCGGATCTGAGCGGCCTCGCGCGGCTCGTCATGCCGCAGCCGGGCGCCGGCGGTCAGCAGATCGCCCAGAGCACGTGGCAGGGGCTGCCCGGCCTCGCGGGGGTCGGCGCCCTGCCGCGGCTACCCGATCTCGGCTTTCCCGACTTCAGCAAGCTCAAGTCGCCGGACGTGAGCAAGCTCGCCGGGAAGATCCCCTCGCTGCACACGCCCAACGTGCAGATCCCGCTGTCGCTGCTCGACATCCGGTCCCTGCCCGAGCTCCGTTTCCAGGTGCCCCGCTCGGCGGGCAGCGTGTTCGGCTTCCCTGTTCAGGGAGACGTCGCGCTGAAGATGGCCGAGCGCGGCGGCGTGCGCGGCGTCGACACGTCGCTGAACCTCGGCCTGCCCGCCGTCTTCGGCGGCCTGACGGGCGCCTCACGGTTCTTCGTCGGTGTCAACGGCCAGGTGATCGTCGACGCGATCGGCATCGACGCCAAGGAGGTCGGCATCCCCGGCGGCATTCGCATCGCGCCGGTGAAGCTCGCCTACGACGGCCCGAAGAACACCTGGGAGGGCGACACGCGCGTCTACCTCGGCTTCCAGCAGTCCGACACCGGGCTCGGCGCGCGATGGCTGATCGAGAACGGCCAGCTCCGGCGGATCGGCGTGAGCGCGGGCGGCATCCCGCTCGGCGGCGTCGCGACCATCGACGACCTCGTGGCCGACCTGACGATGCCGCCGACCCGCGTCTACGGCACCGTCCGGGTCGGCGCCGGGCCGACCGTGCCGGTGCTGAAGTCCCGGATCGTCCGCATCGGCGGCACGTTCGACTTCAACGGCGACTTCGCGAAGCTCACCGGGGACGTCGCGCTGGCGAACGTCCCGCTGGCCAATGCGAGCGCGGAGTACTGGTGGAACGGCTACTTCTCCGCGAAGGGCCGGATCGCGTACTTCATCGACGGCAAGAACGAGTACGGATTCGAGGGCACCGTCGCGGGCGAGGCGTCGAAGAAGGGCTTCAACGCCGAGGGCTCGGTCCAGTTCAAGGCCAAGGACAAGTCGTTCAGCGGCAAGGGCCTGGTCTCGTCGGTCGGCGTCGCCGGCTGCGCTTCGATCAAGGGCGTCCTGTGGACGAACATCAACCTCGGCGCCGGCTACAAGTGGGGCGCGAAGTGGATCGACTGGATCGGCGGCTCGTGTGACTTCGGGCCGTATCGCGCGAACCTGCGGGCGGTCGCGGCGCAGGCTGGCGCGCCCGTCGGCGTGTCGGTCCGCGGCGAGCAGCGCGCCGTGGCGTTCAAGGTGCTCGGTGACGGCACCGCGCCGCCGCGGTTCACGCTCACGGGTCCGGGCGGCGTGACGGTCACGACGCCCGAGGACGGGTCGACCGTCATCGACGATCGGTTCGTGATCATCCAGCAGCCCGGCGAGAACGTCACGTACGTCGCGGTCGCCAAGCCGAAGGCGGGCTCATGGACGTTCACGGCGGCGCCCGGCAGCGTGGTCCGCTCGGTCTCCGGCGCCGACGCGCTGCCCGAGCCCGAGGTGCGCGCGACGCTGAAGCGCGGGGTGCTGCGCTACACGGTCACGCCGATCGCCGGCCAGAAGGTGCGCTTCCTCGAGCTGGGCCGTGGCGCGGGCATCGAGCTGGGTGTGGCGTCGGGCGCGCGTGGCGCCCTGAACGTGCAACCCGGCGCGGGCCCGAGCGGGCCGCGGCGAATCGTCGCGGTCGTGGAGCAGAACGGCATGGTCCGCGAGCGCATCACCGTCGCCCGCTACCGCGCGACGGCGCGGCCGCTCGCCGCGCCGGTGGTCCGCGTGACGCGCTCGAAGACGGGCGTGGCGAAGGTCCGCTGGACGCCGGTGGCCGGCGCCACGGGCTACCAGGTGATCGTCAAGCTCAACGGGCGCGGCGAGCAGCAGACCGTCGGCGCGAAGCAGCGCTCCGTGAACGTCGCCGGCGTGCTGAGCGCCTCGGGGGTCGTCGCCACGGTCCGCGCGGTCGGTGGCCCGACGCGGATCGGGAAGGCCGGGCGGAGCGACGTCGCGAAGCCGAAGGTTCGCAAGCGGACCGGGAAGGTCCCGAAGAAACCGACGAAGAAGTCGCGCCGGTAGCGCCGTACCATCGGCGTATGCGCCGTTTCCTCACCTGCACCGTCCTGCTGCTCCTGCTGGCCGCCGACGACGCGCTCGCGGCGGCCGGCGGCGGCTCGTCGAGCTT
>JAEMSV010000222.1 GCA_016462625.1 Solirubrobacteraceae bacterium
CGATCTCCTGCATCAGCGCGTAGCCGGTCCGCGGCTCCTCGGTGAGGAGGCGCAGGATGGCGGCGCGGACGTCACCGCGACGGGCACGGGGACCGCGACGGCCGCGGCCGCCGGGACCTCCCGGCCCGCCGAAGCCCATGCCGAACTCGCGTCCGAACGGGCCACCGCGGTGCATCTGGTGGGGTGCTCCCGGGCCGGGTCCGGGGTGGTGCTGGTGTGGATGACAACGTGACATGCGAATCTCCGATGAGAGTTGTATTGCGATACGTAACGTTATATCGAAAGAGGCGCGAAAAGAATATCGATACGTATCAAGTTGGCGCGTGTCCGCTCGAACTCAGACCGGGGCGGGAGCGGCGCCCGCGAGGGCTTCCAGCCGGTCCCGGCTGACCAGCCGCTGGCGCACGCCGAACGCCTGGGCCACGGCGAATGCCGTGCGGCGCCGCATGCAATCCATGGGATCGGCCCCGCAGTCCCCGGCGAGCTCGGCCGCCACCGACGTCATCTGCACGCCGCCCAGCCCGCACGGGACGATCCACGTAAACGGTGTCAGGTCGTTGACGACGTTGATCGCGAAGCCGTGCATCGCATAGCCGCGCGAGAGATGGAGGCCGATCGAGCCGATCTTCCTCTCGCCGACCCAGACGCCCGTCAGGTTCTCCGCCGCGGTGCTCTCCCGCCGGCCCGCCGCCACGCCCTGCTCGGCGAGCGCGGCGATCATCGCGTCCTCGAGCGTCGCGACGAACGGGTGGACCTGCGGCACCTGCATGATCGTGTAGCCGGTCAACATGCCGGGGCCGTGGTAGGTCACGTGCCCGCCGCGCTCGACATCGGCGATGTCGATCCCGCGCTCGGCGTACCACTCGGCGGGGAAGGGCAGCTCACCCTCCTGCGTCCGGCGCCCGCGCGTGTAGACCGGCGGGTGCTCGAGGAGCAGCAGCGTGTCCGGGATCCGCCCCTCCATCCGCGCCGCGCGCAGGCGGGTCTGCAGCTCCAGGGCCTCGCGGTATTCCACGAGTCCGAGCTGGCACACCCACAGCTCAGCGCGCGCGCTCACACCTGTCAGGGTACTCCCACATGCCCACCACCCAGCTTCCGGACCGCGCGCGCAGACTGCGCTGGCGGCTGCGCGGGGCGTGGCTCGGCCCGACGTTCGTCGGGCTCACGGTCGTCGACACCATCCTTCTGCACCAGCTGCCGGTCGCCGGGGAGGACAAGACCGCCTGGGTCTCGGCGTTCCTGCTCGCCGGGTGCATCAACCTGATCGTCGTCGCGGCGCTCGGCCATCTCGCCGGGCTGCTGCTGCGTCGCCGGCGCCCCGATCTTCCCCGCGTCGTCGCCGACAACTACGCCGGGACGGCCCTGCTGATCGTCGTCACCGCCGTGTTCCTCGCGTTCGGCCTGGCCCACCGGCCGACCGTCGACGACGAACGCGAGGCTGCCCGTGACGCTCGCTCCGCCGCCCGCGCGTACCTCGAGGAGCACGCGCCGCCGGCGTACCGGTCCGGTATTGCGTCGGCGAGCGTGTACCGGATCGATCGCGACATCTTCCGCGTGTGCGCCAACGCCGACGACCCCAACCGGTCGTGGTGCGTGGTCGTCCACACCGACGCTGAGCCGCCGCGGGTCATCGAGGACGACAGCCACACGCCGAACGCCGCGCTCGACGGCGTGCGCTCGCGCTGACGCCGCCGGCGTCGCTACCTTCGCGGCCCATGGGCGACCTGCTGCGGACGGTGCTGCCGCTGGCTCTGGGTGCCGCGATCAGCCCGACGATCGTGGCGCTCGTCACGGCCGTGCTCGCCAGCGGGGACGATGCGGTCCGCCGCGCGACCGCCCTCACCGCCGGCGCCGCCATCCCGCTGCTCGTGATCGGCGGGGTCCTGCTCGGGACGGTCCACGCGGCCGGGGTGGAGCACGGACCGAGGCACGAGAAGTTCGACGGGATGGTCGACCTGGTGTTCGCCGTGGTGCTCGCCGGTCTCGCCGTCCGTGCCCTGAAGCCGGCACCGACGCCCCAGGAGCGCCAGGCCGAGCGGGCCGAGCACGCGCCGGGCGGGACGGGTCGCTACGTCGCGCTCGGGTTCGGCGTGATGCTCGTGAACTTCTCGACCCTCGCGATGTTCATCCCCGCGGTGAAGGACATCGTCCGGGCGCGGGCGCGCTCGCCGGTCGGGGAGGTCGTCGCGCTGCTGGTGGTGATCGTGATCGTCCTGATCCCGGCATGGGGCCCGCTGCTCCTGCGGGTGGCGTTCCCGGAGCGCGCGGCGCGCGTGCTCCGCCCGCTCGGCCGGTGGATGGCCAACCACCAGCGCCAGCTCGGCGGCTGGGTCGCCGCCGTCTTCGCCGCGTACCTGTTGCTCAGGGGCGTGCTGGAGCTGCGCTGATCGGGTTGCGGATCAGCAGCCACGACAGGTAGATGCCGATGGCGAACAGTGGGACGCCCATCGCGGTCTTCGTGATGCCGAGCGCGAAGGTCAGGCCGGCGAAGTACAGCGGCAGCTGCACGGCCAGCCGCACGCTGAACAGGGCAACCCAGATCCAGCTGGCGCGCTGGTAGCGCGACACCTTCGCCGGGTCATCCCGCCACTCCGTGCCCGCGCCCGTCGCGGTCTCGACGATGAGTCCGATCAGCGGCCACCGCACGATGATGGAGACGAAGTAGGCGATCGCGTAGCCCGCGTTCAGCAGGAGGCCGGGAAGGAAGAAGTCCTCGGCGTTCCCGGTCCGGGACACGACGAAGGCGGACAGGGCGAGGCCGGCGATCCCGGCGAGCGCGAACTGCACCGTCTCGCGGCGCACGATCCGCGCGAGCGCGAACACCGCGCCGACGACCGCGGCGATGATGGCGGAGTTCGTGGCCTCGAGGCCTGCGACGGAATACGCGATGACGAAGACGACCGCGGGCGCCGACGACTCGGCGATGCCCAGCGGGCCGCCGATCGCTTCGTGGAGCGCCTGGCCGGGGCCGGCGTCGTCGCTGTGGGCCGCGGTGACGAGAGGGTGGTCGCTCATCGAGGGTGCATGTTCGCAGGGCGGCGCGGTCCGTCCGCGGTCAGCCCTCGAACAGCGCGATCAACCACGGCCGCGCGAACGCCCACTGTTCGCGCACGCGCTTGCCGTTCGGGTCGAGCGCGGCGAGGACGGCCAGGCCCCGGATGGTGTTCAGCGCGAGGTCGACGCGCTCGGCGAAATCGGGCTCGTCGACGTGCGCGGCGAACAGGTGGCGCGCGAGGCGCATGGTCTCGCGGTCGGTGTGGCGCTCGATGGGCGTGAGCGCGGCGCGAAGCTCGTCGTCGGCGCGGGCGGCGGCCCACAGGTCGAGCGTCGCGCGGAACAGGGGCCCGCAGTAGGCGGAGAAGAAGAGGTCGAGCGCGGCGGCGGTGCGCTCGGGGCCAGCGTCGGGGAGGGTGTCGGCCTGGGCGTGGAGCTCGGCCGTGCGGCGCGCGGCGAGATGCTCCATCGCGGCGCCCACGAGCGCCGCACGCGTCTGGAAGTGATGGAGGTGGGCGCCTCGCGACAGGCCGGCCCGCTGGGCGACCAGGCCGGTCGTCGTGTTCGCGTAGCCGTGCTCGACCACGCAGTCGATCGTGGCGTCCAGCAGCGCCGCGCGGGTGGTCGCGCTGCGCTGAACCTGGGTGCGTCGGACGGTGGCCACTGCGCGGCATCCTACAACTTGCATTCACGAATGAATGTTTCCGTGGTACGGTCGATCCCATGAGCACGCGCACGTTTGTCATCGGTGTCGGCATGACGAAGTTCGAGAAGCCCGGCAGCCGCGACTGGGACTACCCGGACATGGCCAAGGAGGCCGGCACCAAGGCCCTCGAGGACGCCGGCGTCTCCTACGACGCCATCGAGCAGGCCTTCGTCGGCTACTGCTACGGCGACTCGACCTCCGGCCAGCGGGCCGTCTACGGCCTGGGTCTCACGGGCATCCCGATCGTCAACGTCAACAACAACTGCTCCACCGGCTCGTCCGCGCTGTACCTCGCGCGCCAGGCGGTGAAGGGCGGTCTCGCCGACTGCGTTCTCGCGCTCGGCTTCGAGAAGATGGAGAAGGGCTCGCTCGGTGTGAAGTACACCGACCGCACGAACCCGATGGACCAGCACGCCACGGCGATGTTCTCCGTCCGCGAGCCCGAGGCGTCCCCGCCCGCGCCGCAGATGTTCGGCAACGCCGGCCGCGAGCATATGGAGCGCTACGGCTCCAAGCCCGAGCACTACGCGTGGATCGGCTGGAAGAACCACAAGCA
>JAEMSV010000223.1 GCA_016462625.1 Solirubrobacteraceae bacterium
CTCGTCGCGGTGATGAACATCGTGAACTTCTCCGACGGCGTCGACGGGCTCGCGGCCGGGGTCAGCATGATCAGCGCGGGAGCGTTCGCTGTGATCGCCTTCGATCTCGGTCGCCACGAGGCCGGGGTCCTCTCGGCCGTGGTCGCGGGGGCTGCGCTCGGGTTCCTGGTCTTCAACTTCCCACCGGCGTCCTCGTACATGGGGGACTGCGGGGCGAACCTGCTCGGCTTGCTGCTCGGCTCGATCGCCGTGCTCGGCGCGGTCAAGACGAACGCCGTCCTCGCCTTGATCCTGCCGCTGATCGTGCTGGCCGTGCCGTTCCTCGACACGACCTTCGTGGTCCTCAAGCGCCTGAAGTACGGCAAGCCCGTCTACGAGGCCGACAGCGAGCACTTCCACCACCGGCTCGACCGCATCGGCTTCTCACCGCGCCGCACGATGCTCTACCTCTACGCGTGGATGCTGAGCATGGCGTCGCTCGCGGTCGCGCTGCGGTTCGTCCCGTACAGCGACAACGGTGGCGAGCTGAACCTGCGATGGACCATCGTGATGGGCGGCCTGATCGCCCTGGCGATCATTTGGTCGATCTACCTGGTCTACGTCCTGGAGATCCTGAAGTTCCGCCGCCTGCGGGCGTGGCAGCTGCGCCGCGCCGGGGCGGGCGGGGACGTCCTGACCGAGCACGAGATCGATCAGGCCGTACGGCGCGACCTCGAGACCGGCGAGTTCCAGGCGATCCCGCGGGACTAGTCCGCGCCGAAGACCGCGCGGATCCAGATCTCCGACAGGGCGTCTGCGTGCTTCTCCGTGATCGGTGTGCCCCGCACGCCCCACTCGTAGAACGCTTGGCGCGTCATGGTGACGAGCGCGTGCGCGGTCGCCTCGATGGGGAGCACCGGCTCGCCCTCGCCCTTGGCCCTCAAACTCCCGATGCGCGCGGTCGTGGCCTCGACGAAGCGGTCCGTCAGCTCGCGGTCGAAATCGGCGACGGTCGCATCGACGGCCGCGACCTCGCTGACGGCCTGGAGGAGGACGCCGTGCTGCTCGTGCAGTGCGCCGATGTCGCGCATCGCACCGACGATGACCTCGCGGCCGTCCCCGCCGCTGCCGTTCAGCCAGACGCTCGCCTCGTAGACCTCCTGGCCGACGTCGCCGACGAGCCGCATCAGCAGCTCGCGCTTGTCACGGAAATAGAAGTAGAAGGCGGTGCGGGAGATTCCGGCGCTCGTCGCAATCCGTTCGATCGACAGGTCGTTCCAGCGCTGCCCGTCACGCAGGAGATCGTCGACAGCCTGCAGCACGTCGCGCTCGACCTGTGCCCGCTTCGGGCTGGCCGGCTCGGTTCGCTGCAGTCCAGTGGTGGGGAGCTCGAGATCCATCGCGGCGCGAAGCGTAGCGCCATCCTCCATACCCGTCTGGCACAGTCGACAAAGTGGCAAATCGGGTTCGAGCAGCCGGATTTGGGGGTATCGCCGTGGTTGGGCTGTTGACGGGACACGCCGCTACATTCCGGCTCTATGCGCGTTAGCAATCTTGATGACGTCGAACCGTTCACCACGCTCGACGGATCCCAGATCCGCGAGCTCGCCGGGCGTGTCTCCATGCCCGCGGTCAACCAGTCCTTCGCCGAGGCGATGGTTCCCCCGGGGGGCGCGACGACCGAGCACTACCACCGGATCACCGAGGAGCTGTACTACTTCACGGCCGGTCGGGGCAGGCTCCGTGTCGATGGTCAGGAACGCGACGTGAACGTCGGAGATTGCGTGCTGCTGCCGCCCGGCGCGGTGCACAAGCTCTGGAACACGGGCGACGAGCCGCTGCGGCTGCTGTGCTGCTGCGCGCCTGCGTACACGCACGAGGACACGATCCTGACCGAGGAAGAGCCCACCGGGTGACCCGGGCGGTCCTCATCCTGCTGGCGGTGGTCGGGTTCGCCGTCAGCGCGGCGCCCGCTGCGCACGCGCGGGCGTCGATCGGCATCGGCGACCAGAAGCCGGGCATGTTCACCGACCCGCGCTTCAAGGCGCTGGGCATCCGCTACGCGCGGCTGAACATCGGCTGGGACGCCCTCGCCTCCGACTGGCAGCGCGAGGAGATCGACACGTGGATGGGCGCGGCGCGCGACGCCGGGGTGGAGCCGCTCGTGACGTTCGGGCACTCCCGCACGACGCGCCGGCTCCTCCCGACGCCCTCGCGCTTCAAGTACGAGGTCCGGCGCTTCCGCGAGCGGTATCCCTGGGTCGACACGTTCGCGACGTGGAACGAGGCCAACCACTGCGGCGAGCCGACATGCCATCGCGCCCCGCTGGTCGCGGCGTACTACAAGGCGCTGCGCCGCGAGTGCCGCGGCTGCACGGTGCTGGCCGCCGAGCTGCTCGACATGCCGAACATGACGACGTGGGCGCGGCAGTTCCGCAAGGCCGCCGGGCGGGAGCCGGAGGTGTGGGGGCTGCACAACTACGTCGACACGAACCGCTTCCGGACGAAGAGCACGCGGCAGATGCTCCGCGCCGTCCGCGGGGACATCTGGCTGACCGAGGTCGGCGGGCTGGTACGCCGCCAGAACAAGAGCCGGATCCCGCTGAACGAGTCCCCCACGCACGCGGTCCGCGCGCTGAATTGGCTGTTCAAGGAGATCCTGCCGATCAGCCCGCGGCTGTCGCGGGTCTACATCTACCACTGGCAGGCCGGCGGACCGGAGGACACGTGGGACTCGGCGCTGCTGACCCCGGGCGGCCGCACGCGCGGGGCGTTCGACGTCGTCAAGCGCCAGATCCTCGCCCGGCGCCGGGCATGAAGCTCGCGATCATCTCCGACACGCACCTGTCCGCGGGCCTGGGGGCCGCGGAGGGGCGGCGCGCGCTGCCTGACGGGACCCTCGACCGCCTGCGCGCGGCCGACGCGATCCTCCACGCCGGCGATCTGATGCGCGAGCCCGTCCTCGACGAGCTCCTCGCGCTGGGTCCACCGGTCCACGTCATCCACGGCAACGCCGACGACGACGGGGTCCGCGCCCGGGTGCCCGCCCTGCTCACGATGGAGTTCGAGGGCGTGACGGTCGTGATGACCCACAACGGCGGACCCGCCGACGGGCGCCTGGCTCGCATGCGCGCGAAGTACCCGGAGTCCGACGCGGTCGTGTTCGGCCACTCGCACATCCCGTTGCACGAGACCTCCGACGACGGGGCGTTCCAGATCTTCAACCCGGGCAGCGCGGCGGACCGGCGGCGGGCGCCGAACCACACGATGGGCGAGGCGCTGATACGCGGCGGGAAGATCGCGTTCGCGCACGTCGATCTGGACTGAGCGCGACGTTTCTTCCGCTCAGCGGAGGTTTCGTCGACGGGAGCCCATCCCGGCTCGTCGTTCCAGCTGAATTCGGAGGTCGTGGTCGACCTCGTCGGGCCGCTCGATGAGGTCTTCTTCGGTGATGCGGATGATCAGCAGGTCGTGGACGGCGAGCACGCCGCGATCGCGGCGTCGGTCGGAATGGAAGCGGTTCACGGAGTCGTGCGGCCCACCGTCGAGCTCGATCCCGAGCCAATGGTCCGGGAAGAAGACGTCGATGGAGATCTCCTCGGTGTCCGAGAGCGCGAACCGCGCGTTGTGCTTCGTGGGCGGATAGTCGTAGTCCCGCAGGAAATAGTGGAAGCGCTTCTCGAGGTTGGAGGCGATCGAGCCGTCGAGCGGACGGCGCCGCGGCAGCGCACGGAGAAGCAGCGGCTTGCCGTGGAACCGGCCGGCGCGCGCGATCGCCTGGTCGACGGCATCGACCCGGAGGAGTTTGCGGAACTCCGCCTCGTGCACTGCCCGGTCGAGTTCGTCGAGCGTGGACACGGCGGCGAGGTCCACATAGGTGCGCGCCAGGGTCGTGGTGGGAAGGCCGTGACGAATGGTCCTGTCGGCGGGGCGCAGCTCGCGGGTCCACGGCGCTGTAGCGCCGCATCATGGCCTTCCGGTCGACGTTTCTTTCGCTCAGCGGAGGTTTCGTCAGGCATTGCCGCGAGGCTGCCAGTGGACCGGATCCCGGCCGCGCCATTGCGGTGTTTCGGCACGAAGCCGTCGCCAGAATGGCGGAAATCACCCGGGGTGATTCGCCCTTGTGGCGCTGTGAAACCGTGCGGCCTTCCAGCAGCATCGGTGCTTCGCCGTGTTCCCGCAGACGAAGTTCCACCGCCCGCCCCTGCGGGCCGAGCATGTCGAGCGCTCGCTGCTGCTCGATGCGATCTCCCGCAGCC
>JAEMSV010000082.1 GCA_016462625.1 Solirubrobacteraceae bacterium
GGCGCGATCGATCCGGCGAGCGCCGGTGAGGTGCCGGGGATCGCGGCGGTCGGCGAGCTACCGGCGCCACTGGGGATCCTGCTGGCCTGCATGCTCGCCGGTGCGGTCGTCCTCGGCGTGAACCGCTTCCGGCACCGCGGCGCTTAGCGCCCGCGCCGGTGCCCGCGCCGGCGGTGTGACGACGAGCTCGAGGACGCGCTCTTGCGCACCCGCTCGAGCTCGCGCCCGAACGCATCCTCGGCGGCCTGGCTCATGAGCGGCTCGAAGACCGCGAGGTAGGCCTCGGAGGCCAGCGGGCGCAGGCGCTCGAGCGCGGTGCGGACGTTCTCCCACTGGTCATCGGGCATGCCGGCCTCCTCGAAGGGCTTCCACACGCCTTCGAGGAAGAGCTTCACGAACTCGCGCGCGGCGGCCCGGGCGTGGCGGTGCAGGCGGTCGATGAGGTCGAGCGCCAGGTCCGGGTCGATCCCGAGCTCGTTGAGCGTGACGCCCGCCCGGAAGAGCCGGGGGCTGACGATCTCGAAGCGCCCGTCGCCGACCGGGCGCATGATCCCGGCCTTCACCGACCGCTGCATGCGCTCCGGGGTCGCCGCCGACCCGAGGCGGGCGAAGACCTCCTCGGCGTCGAGGATCTCGGAGTGCTCCGTCTCGAAGCCCGAGAGCAGCATCTGCCGCAGCGTCGCGGCCTCCTCGCCGAAGCGGTCGTTCTGCAGCAGGTGTCCAATTGCGGCCAGGTTGAAGCCGTCGGCCTGCAGGTTGCGGATCAGCTGCAGCCGCTCGAGGTGCGCGGCGCCGTAGAACCCCGTCCGGCCCCGGACTTCCGGGGGCGGGAGCAGCCCGCGCGACTGGTGGGCGCGGATGTTGCGGACGCTCTGACCCGACTGGATGGCCAGCTGTTCGATCGTCAGGTCGTACGCGGTGGTCGACACGGTCCTCAGAAGTCTACCCGCAGCGATGTAACATAGATTGATGTAACATAGGCCTCATGTCATCTCTGACACCTCTTTTCGCGGCAGCCGCTGCCGACGCCCCTGCGGGCGGCGCGGCCATCGACCAGGTGGCCATCGCCACGGTCTCCGCCTCCATCCTCACCGCGGCCCTCCTCTGGATCGGCCTCCGCTATCGCGCCGGCGGCGTCGCCTGGCTGCGATCCCTCGGCGTCTTCGCCGCGCGTCACTCCGGCCTGCCTGCGTGGGCCGCCGTCTCGGCGCAGCTCGCCGGCGCCTCCCTGCTCGTCGCGTTCCTCGGCATGTACTGGGACATCTCCCTGCACATCGACGTGGGCCGGGACGAGGGACCGCTCGCGAACCCCGCGCACTACCTGATCCTCATCGGGCTCTACGGCCTGCTCGCGTCCGGCTTCCTCGCGGTCGTGATGGCCGACGAGGACAAGCCGAGCCCCGCCGCCATCAAGCTCAACGACCACTGGCACGCGCCGCTGGGCGGCGTGCTGATGATCGCCTGCGGCGGCTACGCGCTGCTCGGCTTCCCGCTCGACGACGTCTGGCACCGCCTGTTCGGCCAGGACGTCACGCTCTGGGGCCCGACGCACCTGATGCTCATCGGCGGCGCGGTCATGGGCCTCGTCGGCCTGCTGGTCATCGTCTCGGAGGGTCGGCGCGCCGTCGAGGAGGACCACGCGGCGCCCACGTCCGTGATCGCGTATCTCGCGCACCACATCCGCACCGTCGGCCTGATGGGCGGATTCCTCGTCGGCCTCGCGACGTTCCAGGCGGAGTTCGACTGGGGCGTGCCGCAGTTCAACATGCTGTTCGAGCCCGCGCTCATCGCGGTGTCCGGCGCCATCGGCCTGGTCTGCGCCCGCATGTACCTCGGGCGCGGCGCGGCCGTCGCCGCGGCGATCGTCTACCTGCTGCTCCGCGGCGGGGTGTCGCTGATCGTCGGCCCGGTGTTCGGGCAGACGACGCCGCACTTCGCGCTGTACCTGCCCTCGGCGATCCTCGTCGAGCTCGTCTTCCTCATCGGCCCGAAGCTGGCCCGTGAACGCCCGTACGTCATGGGCGCCCTCGCCGGCCTCGTGGTTGGGACGGTCGGCTCGCTGGCCGAGTCCGCCTGGTCGCACGTCTGGATGCCGATGCCCTGGCCGTCCTCGATGCTGCCCGAGGCCCTCGTGGTCGGCGCGATCGCCGGCCTGGCCGGCGGCGTGATCGGCGCGTTCATGGGGCAGTGCCTGCGCCCCGAGGTCGACCTGCCGCGCCTGCGTCCCGGCCGCATCCTCGCGCCTGCCGCGCTGGGCGCGGTCATCGTGCTCTACGGCGTGCTGCTCTCCACGGGCGCGCAGTCGGGGGTCACCGGCACGGTCACGCTGCGCGACGTCGACAGCGGCCCGAACCGGACCGTCGAAGCGACGCTCCGGGTCACCCCCGCGTCCGCGACCGACGATGTGCGCTGGATCACCGCGACGGCCTGGCAGGGCGGTGGCTTCCACGTCGACCACCTCGACCGGGTCGCCCCGGGCGTCTACCGGACGACCGAGCCGCTCCCGGTCCACGACGACTGGAAGGCGATGTTCCGCCTGCACCAGGGCAGCTCGATCATGGCGATGCCGATCCACCTGCCCGAGGACCGCGCGATCCCGGCGCCCGAGGTGCCCGCACCCGCGTCGTTCTCCCGCCCGTTCGTCGAGGACAAGCTCGTGCTCCAGCGCGAGGCGAAGACCGACGTTCCGGGCTGGCTGTGGACCGCCGCCGGGCTGGTCGTCCTCTTCATCACGCTGACACTGCTCGGCGCCCTGGGCTGGGGGCTCCTGCGACTCGCCGAGACCGGCGAGCCGCTGGACCCGGACGGGGCGGTCGCCGCGGCATCGGCGAAGCCGGCGGTAGGTCCCACCCGGGCTGCGACCGCCTGAACGCGGCAGCGGCCGCGTAACTCGCGTGGGACCTCCCGGTTGGAGGGGCACCACACCCCGACCGACCGGGAGGAACCATGCGACAGAACCCGACAGGTGCGAGACTGCTGAGCGCACGGACGCGATCCCGTCTCCCGACCGAGGACCGCACGACGCCCATGACACTCCGCGCCGGACTGCTCGCCATCGCCGTGCTCGCAGCAGCGGCGCCGAGCGCTGCCGCCGACAGCTACTGCGCGACCCCGGCCACCGGCTGCGACCACGCGCCGACCTCTCTGGCTTCTGCCATCACCGACGCCAACGCCCGGGCGGGCGATGACGTCATCAAGCTCGGCGCGACGACGTACTCGACCGCGATCCCGATCATCAACGACAGCGGCGCGAGCACCGGCCGCACCGAGCTCGTCGGGCCCGGGGCCGCGTATACGACGCTCGCGCCGCCGTCGCTCAACGGCCTCGCCGCGATCCGGTCGGTGGACCCGCTGAGCATCAGCGGCGTGAAGATCACCGTCAACGGCGCGTCCGGCGCCGGCGCGATCCGGACGATCGCGTCGCTCGACGCCTCCGACATCGAGATCCGGACGTCCGGGACCCCGACGACGCCGTTCGGCATCTACGCGCAGGGCGGCGGCACGGTCGAGCGGGCCAACATCGCGATGAACGACGGCGCGACGTGCATCACGGGCGTCACGACCGCGCGCCTGAACGTGCGCTCGGCCTCGATCAGCGACTGCGCGACCGCCGTGCTCGCCGGCGGGACGGCCAACCCCGGCAACGTGTGGGTCGAGCGCAGTCTCGTCGCCGGGAACCTCTGGGCCATGCGGGTGCTCGGCGGCGACTCCGCCGCGTCGAGCACCGGGCTCATCGCGAACTCGCTCGTGACCTCGAGCGACGGGACAGCCCTGATGGCCGACGCCGACGACGGGAACGCGCTGTTCATCGTCGATCACGTCACCGCGCTCCCGGGAAATGGGACGAACACCCTGCTCGGCGCCCGGACGACCACCGCCGGCAAGGTCGCGACGATGGGGGTGCGCGGCAGCATCCTCGTGGCCGGACCCGGCTTCACGATCGGCCGCAAGGGCGTGAACGGCAACGCGAACATCCAGACGACGTACAGCAACCTCGACGACAGCGCCGGCGAGGTCAACTCGACCGGGCCGGGCGTGTACACGGCGGGAACGGGGAACACGAACCTCACGCCCGGGTTCGTCAGCAGCCACAACTTCCACCTGCGGCCGGACTCGCCGCTGCTCGACCGCGACCCGGGCGCCATCCTGCCGAGCACGTCACCGCTCGACTTCGACGGGGTCTACCGGAAGGTCGGGCCCGGCATGGACCTGGGCGCGTACGAGCTGCCCGCGGCGCCGGTCGTCCCGGTGCCGTCGATCACCGACCTGACGATCGGCACCGCGACGGTCAACGCGAGCGTCGACACCGGCGGCCTCGCCACGGACGTCGAGGTGCGGGTGTACGGCCAGGGTCCGTACACCCCGTACACGCTCCCGAAGGTCAAGGGCGCCGGCACGCCCGTCGCGGTGGCGCAGGCGCTCACCGGCCTGGCGCCGGGCGCGCAGTATCGCGTCGAGGTGGTCGCGACCAACGACAGCGGGACCGTCACGAGCCCGAGCGTCCTGTTCACCGTCCCCGAGCCCCCGGCCGCCGTTCCGGGGCCGACGGTGCTGCCCGGTGCCGGCACGCCCGTCGCTCCGGTGACGACGCGGGCCCGGATCACCGGGTTCGCGGTCCTCCCCTTCACGGGGCTGAAGAAGGCCAGGGCCCGGCTGACGCTGAACACGGCGGCCACCGTCAGCTTCCGCCTGGCGCGCAAGCGCACCGGCCGCAAGCTCGGCACGCGGTGCTCGCTGAAGGCCAAGCGGGGCAAGCGATGCACGAAGCTCTCGGTGCTCTCCGGGAAGCTCTCGCGGAAGCTGCCCGCGGGCACCACGACCCTCACGTTCGGCGACAAGCTGTTCGCGCGGACGGCCCCGAAGGGGACCTACGTGCTCACGGCTTCGATCGGCGGGAAGGCCGCCGCGACGGTGAGCTTCACGTTGCGCTAGCGGGCTAGCGGTGGCGCATGCGCGTGGCGCTGTCGCGCGCACCCGCCGCCGCGAACGCCGCCAGGGCCGCCAGCGGCTTGCGCTCGGGATCGGGGTCGAGCCCCGCGCCCAGCCGCCAGATCTGCTGGGTGTGCCACTGCAGGTCGGCGATCGCGTCGGCGCGCTTGAAGCCGATCCGGCGTGGATGCCAGTTCGCGCTGCCGCCGCCGTTGAGGAGGGTGGCCGGCAGCTCCGGCTCGACGACCATCGGGCGGGCGATGCCGATGACGTCGACCGCGCCCTCCTCGAGGACGGCGTTCATCGCCTCGGAGCTGCGCAGCCCGCCGGTCAGCATCAGCGGCATCCGGGTCCGCTCACGCACCTTGCGCGCGTATTCGAGGAAGTACGCCTCGCGCTCGCGCGTGCTCTCGCGCTGCTCCTCGAGGTCACCGACCATCGCGGCGCGCTCGTAGGTCCCGCCGGAGATCTCGAGCAGGTCGACGCCCTCGGCCTCGAGCGTCTCGACGACCGCCATCGACTCCTCCTCGGTGAAGCCGCCGCGCTGGAAATCGGCGCTGTTCAGCTTCACCCCGAGCGGGGTCTGGCCGCCGATCTCGTCGCGGACCGCGCGGACGATCTCGACGAGGAACCGGCGCCGCCGCTCGGGGTCGCCGCCCCACGCGTCCTGGCGCTGGTTGGTCAGCGGGGAGAGGAACTGGCTGACGAGGTAGCCGTGCGCGCCGTGGATCTGCACGCCGGTGAAGCCCGCGCGGACGACGGTCTCGGCGGTCGTCGCGAAGGCGTTGATGATCTGGTGGATCTCGGTGTCGGTCAGCGTGCGCGGCTTGGCAAACGCGGACTGCAGGCCCTTCAGCGGCACCGCCGACGGCGCGACGGGCCGGCGGCTCAGCATGCGCGGCGACTGGCGGCCCGGGTGGTTGATCTGCACCAGCGCCTGGGTGCCGTGCTGCGTGGCGGCGTCGGCCCACGCCTGCAGCGCCGCGAAGTCGCGGTCGTCATCGACCACGACGTTGCGCGGCTCGCCGAGCGCCCGGCGGTCGACCATCACGTTGCCGGTGATGAGCATCCCCGCGCCACCCGCAGACCACCGCTCGTACAGGCGGACGAGCTTGTCGGTCGGGGCGTTCGTCGCGGCATCGCCGAGCTGCTCGCTCATCGCGGACTTCGCGAGGCGGTTGGGCAGGTCGACCCCGCAGGGAAGGGACAGGGGATCGTTCAGCGCGGCCATCGGGGCATCCTACTGATCGGTAGCTCGTGGCGGGGCCTCGGGCTCGAGCAGGAAGATCTTGACGGTGACATCGGGCTGGACCTCGCGCGCGGCCAGACACACGGTGACGTGTCGGCCCGAGATGCGCTCGACCTCGCCGACGAGCCGCTCCTGTGCGGCGGCGTGCAGCGCCTCGCGTGCTTCGAGCGCGACACGCGCCCGGCCGGTATCGACCAGCGTGCGCTCGGCGCGCGTGAGCGTCTCCTCCAGAACGACGGCGATGACGTCGTCGCCGATGTATGTCCGGGCGCGTGTCGGTCCGCGGCCGTTGTGGTCGCCGACGATCTTGACGACTGCGTTCGAGATCTCCGCCGCCTGCTGGCCGCCGCGGCGCAGCTCATCCGTGCTGGTCATGTCTTCCGTGCGTTCTCCTGCCTCCCGGGAGCGCGGCATCTGTGCGAGGGCGGGAGGCAATACCGGCTCGGGAGATGCGCGCGTGCGGACAGTTCCTCCCGGAGGGAAGCCCCGCTGCGACCCGCGCCGACAAGCTAGCGATGGGTCGCAGCCGTTCGCATCCGGGAAGTCCCGCAGTCTGGGATCAGACGGTGAAGCGGCCGACCAGACGGTCGAGCTCGCTCGCACGGCCCGCCAGCTCCTGGCTCGATGCGACCACCTGCTGGGTCGCAGCGCTCGACTGCTGGGTGGAGGCGGAGACCTGCTCGCTCGTCGCGCTCGCGTCCTCGGCGACGGCCAGGACGTCGCCGGCCGAGCTCTGGATTCGGCCGACGCAGCCGCTGACGTCGGCGATGCTCTTCGTGAGTCCCGCGAACGCCCGTTCCGTTTCGGCCGCCGTCGCGGACGCCGACTCGGCGAGCGCGCGGACCTCGTCGGCAACGACGGCGAAGCCGCGGCCGTGCTCGCCGGCGCGCGCCGCCTCGATCGCGGCGTTGAGCGCCAGCAGGTTCGTCTGATCGGCGACGCTCATGATCTTCGCGGTGAGGGCCATGCCCTCCGAGGCCACATCCTGCGCCTGCTGCCCGAGACCGACCGCCTCCGAGGTGACCTCCTGAACCGAGCCGACCAGGTCGACCTGGCGTGAAGCTCCGGTCGCGAGTCCGGTGGTCGCGTTCGCGATCTCCTCGATGGCGGCCCCGGTCTGCTCGGCACTCGTCGACATCTGGGTTGACGCCGTCGCCACCTCGGTCGACACCTGGCCGATCTCGCCGATCATGTCCGCGATCTGCCGGCGCGTGTCGTTGTAGCTCGTCAGGCCACCCTGCGCGCGGTCCAGCATGACGTTGAACACCTCGCCGAGATCGCCCAGATCGTCGCCCGGCGCGGCGATAAGGGGGTTGGTGACCGGCTGGACGTCCACGGTCAGGTCGCCCCGCGTCATCGCGGCCAGCCCGCCACCGAGATTCGTCAGGCAGTGGTCGCTCAGGCTTGTGAGCCGGTCGCGGAGGTCATGCAGGCTGGAGTGGTCGCCCAGCGCGGCGCGCAGATCCTCGCGCATCGCGTTGTAGCTCTCGAGGGCGGCCTGAGCCTTGCCCAGCATGGAGTTGAACAGGCCGACGAGCTCCGCGAGATCGCCCTGAGCGCCGGTTGCGGCGATCGGCGTGGTCTGAGGCTGGACCTCCACGGTCAGGTCCCCGGCCGCGATGGCTGCGAGCCCGGACGAGAGGTTCGTCAGGCAGTGGTCGTCGAGGCTGCGCAGGCGCTCCTTGAGCTCGGCGATGAGCGTCTCGTCGAGGGCGGTGGGCGCAGCGGTCGTCTGGGTACGGCGGTCGAACAGGCTCACGGCGGACTCCTTTGGTGGAATGGCCGGGCGTTCGACCGAGTCCCCCCGAAAGCGGGGTCCCCAGTTGCGACTGCCTCACTGCACAAGGCTGTCGCCCGCGGCACCGTGGCCTTGAGCGCATCTCGCGTCTGGACTCGCGGACCGGAGCAACGGTCTACGGTTCATAACGATGGACCACAAATCCGACGTCTACGCAGTGCTGGGTACGGACCGCACGGCCGACGACGCCGAGCTGCGCCGGGCCTACCGCAGCGCCGCGCGCGTGATCCATCCGGACGCCGGCGGCACGGAGGGCGCGTTCCGCATCCTCCAGGCCGCCTGGGAGGAGGTCCGCACGCCCGAGTGCCGCGCCGCGTACGACGCGGGCGGCCGTCGCGGTCGCCCTGCGCTGGTCCTGGGCGATGCACGCCCCGCGCTGCCGGGCCGGGCGCCGGAGGGCTGGCCGGGGAGCATGCTCGATCGCCGCAGCGGGGTCGATCGCCGGGACGACCAGCGCGAGCCCGATCGCCGCACCGTCGTCAGGCGGTTCACCCGTCCGGCGGTGGAGGTTCCCGTGCGGTTCGCCCGGTTCGATGCGGGTGCGGCCGATGGCACGCATCGCGTCGACGCGCGCGCCTGATCAGGCGGCGGCGAGCGCGGGTGCGGCGGGGCCGACGAGGATGTCGCCGCGCTCGAACGCGTTGCCGAACGCCTCGACGACGGCGGGATCGAACTGCGTGCCGGCGCAGCGCAGGAGCTCGGACCACGCGTCCTGCGCGGGCATCGCCGCACGGTAGACGCGGTCGGCCGTCATCGCCTCGAACGCGTCGGCGACCGCGAGGATCCGGGCCTCCAGCGGGATCTCGTCGAGGGTCAGGCCCAGCGGGTAGCCGCGGCCGTCGGGGCGCTCGTGGTGGGCGAGGACCCACGCGCGCACGTCGCCGAGCAGGGCGGAGTCGAGCATGCGTGCGCCGATCTCCGGGTGGCGGCGCATGAGCGCCCACTCGTCGTCGTCGAGCGCTCCGGGCTTGAGCAGCAGGGCATCGGGGATGCCGATCTTGCCGACGTCGTGGAGCAGGCCCGCGAGGCGGACGCGCTCGACCCGGGCGCCTGGCAGGCCGAGCTCGCGCGCCATCGCGACGGCGTACGCGGCGACGTGCTCGGAGTGGCTGCCGGTGCCCGCGTCGCGGTAGTCCAGTGCTCGCGCCAGGCCGAGCGCGCTGACGAGCCGCGTGCGCTCCTCGGAGCGGTCGCGTGCCAGCCGGACGGACGCGATGAAGAGGCCCGCGAGCGCGACCGTCCCGATCAGCGGGATGACGAGCACCGGGGAGTGGGCGGAGAGCTCCACCGCGCGGTGGGGCGCCAGGGCGACGGCGCCGCCCATGCAGACCGCAGCGACCATCACCGAGGTCGCGGCATTGCGGCGGCTGTAGAAGTACCCGACGTACAGCACGACCATCACGTACATCGACCCGAACTGCACGAGGAACTCGGGGAGGAAGAGGATGCCGGCCGCGAGCGCGGCGCAGTTGATGATGGTCGCGTACCAGGCCATCTGGAACAGCTGCTCGACCCGGATGCGCTCGCGCCGGTGGCGCACCGCGTATTCGGTCCAGGCCGCCAGCGCAGCGGTGATGAGGAAAGCGACGGCGGCGATCCCCCACACCTCGCCCGGGATGGGGATGCGCTGATCCACCGGCTGCGCGAGGTTCAGCAGCAGGGTGAGCACCAGCAGGGTGATGCCGCAGATCGTGAGCGGACCGCCGCTGCGGATCGCGAGGACCGCGGCGTCGAGCCGCGGATTGTCCTCGGGGGCCGAAGGCGGTGCGGAAAGCGGCTGCACCAACGTTCAGTCGGCGGCAAAGCCCTGCAATCAGCGGCCTGTACGGGCTGATCGGACGAGTGTTCGGCCCGCAGCGTCTCGATGCCCAGAAGCGGGGACTCCGCGTGGACGAATTCGTCCGATCGGCTCCGGCGCCCTGCCCAGAGCGCCGACCCATGGATCAGCGCGTCCGACGTCCCGCCGCCGCGCGCTCGTAGACCTCGAAAGGAATCGCTTCCGTGTCCACCTCCGCTCCGTCCCGCCGCGGCCGCGCGCGTCTTCGCGCCGCAGCCCTGGCTGCGGGCGCCGCCGCCCTCATCGCGCCGACCGCGGCGCACGCCATCCCATCGCTCCCCGACGCTGCCAGCCCCGCGCTCCACCTGTCCGTGCAGGCGGGCAACGGCCTCCTCTCCGCGCCGGTCGCCGGACCCGCGCTCGCATCGCCGCTGGAGGACCTGCGCGGCATCGGACGTGACAGCGCGGGCAACCTCTACACCTCGAGCTACGGCTACATCGTCCGGGTGGCGCCTGATGGCAATCTGACCGTCATCGCCGGCACGGGCTCGGCGAGCACGCCGACGCCGGGCCCCGCCGCCAGCAGCTCGGTCGGGGACCTCATGAGCGTCGCCGCGGGCCCCGACGGCACCGTGTACTTCTTCGAGTGGATCAGCAAGTCGCTCTACCGGATCAGCCCGGCGGGCGTGCTCTCGCGCGTCGCGGGCACAGGAGTCAATGCGGCGCCCGTGCCCGGCGCGGCGGCGGCCAGCCCGCTGCGGCAGGCCGGCTACAGCCTCGCCGTCGACGGCGGGTCCGGCGCGGTCTACCTCACGAACTCGACGGACACGTCGATCGTGAAGATCACCGCCGACGGCACGCTCTCGGTCATCGACCTCGACGTCGACCCGCACACGGTGGCGGTCTCGCCCGCTGGGGTCGTGCACTTCGTCGACGACAGCGCCGGTCTCTACAAGGTCACGGGCGGCACCGCCACGTTGGTCAAGACGGTCTACGGCAGCGGGAGCACCCAGGGCGGCCTCGCCGTCGACGAGGCGGGCAACGCGTACGTGTCCGTCTACGACCGCGGCTACGTCGCGAAGGTCGCGCCCGACGGGACGGAGACGCGGATCGCCGGCGACGGCACCACCGGGGATCCGACCGAGGGTCCGGCGACCGCGTCGCATCTGTCGCCCCGCGCGCTCGTGCTCGACGGCGCCGGCACCGTGTACGCGGCGACCGGCGAGCTGCTCATCACCGACCTCCCACAGGACGGGTCGCTGGCCTGCTCGTGCGATCCCGAGCCCGGGCGCATCGTGCGTCTCGGGGCCGAGGTCCCGTCCGCTCCGCGCGAGCTGAAGGCGACCGCGCAGACGACCAGCCTCGAGCTGACGTTCCTCGCTCCGGTCACGCCCGGGACGAGCGCGATCACCCGGTACGAGGTGAGCCTCGACGGCGGCGCGACCTGGCAGGCGTTGACCACGACGACCGCGGACGGCCGCCTTGTGGCCGTGCTCTCCGGGCTGACGGCCGGCACGCCCTACATCGTGTCGGTCCGCGCGGTCAACGCCAAGGGCGCCGGGCTCGCCACGGCCGGCGTCTCGGTGAGCACGGTGTCCGTGCCGCGCTCGGACCCCGGAAAGCCGGTCGCGCTGTCCGACAACGCCGTGAAGAAGGGGCTGACCGCCACCCGCTCAGGCTCCAGCGCGGTGGTCACGCTGCCCCTGCAGTGCCCGCCCGGCCCGCAGGGCTGCGACGCCAGCGGCACGCTGACGGTCAACCTGCCGGAATCGTCGAGGCCGCGCGCGGCCTCGCTCGTCCCGGTGCGGCTCGCGACGTTCACGGGGGTGAAGATCAACGCCGGTGAGCAGAGGCTCTACAAGGTCAGGCTTGCGAAGCAGGCCGTCGAGCGGATGCAGAAGGGCAAGGTCTTCAAGACCACCGCCACGCTGAAGGTCGACAACCACCTGTCGGGCGCCGCGACCGTCAGCAGCACGCAGACCGTCCCGCTGACGATCCCGCGGCCGGTGAGCACGTGCTCGACGAAGCGCACGCTCACCGTGCACTGGATCACGCGCCGCGCCGACCGGTTGAAGGCCGTGACCATCACGGCCAACGGCGAGCGGGTCAAGGCCCTCGGCGGGCGCGCCCGCCAGGCGAAGCTGTTCTTCGCCGCCGGCGAGCCGCGGATCGTCACCGTCGTCATCCGTGCGACGACGACGACCGGGCGCAAGCTCGTGAGCATGCGCCGCGTGCGCCTCTGCGGCGCGACGAAGGCCGGCTACAAGAAGACGAAGCACCTCGTCCTGAAGCCGACCACCGCCGGGAGCCGGTAGGAGCCCTGCGCAGGGGGTGTGGGATTCCGGCGACGCGTCCCGTCGCTCAGATCCCACACCCCTGCAGCGCTACGAGCCGATGATCTCCATGGCGATCTCGGCCGTCTCGGTCGGGGTGCGCCCGACGCGCACGCCCTTGGACTCCAGGGCCTCGGCCTTCGCCTTGGCGGTGCCGGCCGAGCCGGAGACGATGGCGCCGGCGTGGCCCATCTGCCTGCCCTCGGGCGCGGTAAAGCCGGCGATGTAGCCGACGACCGGCTTCTTGACGTTGGCCGCGATGTACTCCGCGGCCTCCTCCTCGGCCGACCCGCCGATCTCGCCGCTCATCACGATGAGCTCGGTCTGATCGTCGGCCTCGAACAGCTCGATGATGTCGACGAACGACGAGCCCGGAACCGGGTCGCCGCCGATCCCGACGATGCTCGAGTTGCCGAAGCCCTTCTGGGCCAGCTCGTTGCCGATCTGGTAGGTCAGCGTGCCCGAGCGGGAGACCACGCCGACGTTGCCTTCCTTGAAGAACGAAGCCGGGATGATGCCGACGTTCGCCTTGCCCGGCGAGAGGATGCCCGGGCAGTTCGGGCCGACCAGCGTGGTGCCGGGGTAGTCGCGCTTGACCTGGTTGTAGAGCTTGAGCTCGTCGTGCGCGGGGATGCCCTCGGTGATGATGATCACGACTTCGACGCCGGCCTGCGCGGCCTCGAGCGCCGACGCGGCCGCGAAGGGCGGCGGCACGAAGATCATCGCCGTGTTGGCACCGGTCTCGGCGACGGTCGTCGCCCAGTCGGCGAACACCGGGATGCCCTCGACGTTCTCCCCGGCCTTCTTCGGGTTGATGCCGCCGACGACGTTCGTGCCGTACTTGCGGTTGTTCAGGGTGTGGAACGAGCCCTCACGGCCGGTGATCCCGGCGACGGCGAGCTTCGTGTCGTTGCCGACGAGGACGGACATCAGCTGTTCTCCTTGGCCAGCGCGACGACCGTCTCGGCCGCTTCCAGCATCGTCTTGGCGGGGGTCACGTTGGGCAGGTTGGCCTGCTCGAGCAGCTCGCGGCCGGCGACGTCGTTCGTGCCGTCGAGGCGGACGACGAACGGGACCGTCGGCTTCAGCGTGCCGAACGCCTCGATGAGGCCCTTGGCGACCTCGTCGCAGCGCGTGATGCCGCCGAAGATGTTGAACAGGACGGCCTTCACGTTCGGGTTCGAGAGGATGACCTCTGTCGCCTCGGTGATCTTCTGGGCGTCCGATCCGCCGCCGGCGTCCAGGAAGTTCGCCGGCGTGCCGCCCGCCTGGGCGACGACGTCGAGCGTGCTCATGACCAGGCCGGCGCCGTTGCCGAGGATGCCGATGTCCCCGTCGAGGGCGACGTACGTGATGCCCTTGGCGCGCGCGGCGGCCTCCTGCGGATCCTCGCCCTGCGTGTACCGCAGCTCGGCGTTCTCCTTGTGGCGGAACAGCGCGGACTCGTCGAGCGAGACCTTCGCGTCGAGCGCCTTGGCGACGCGGTCCGGCGTGATGATCAGCGGGTTGACCTCGGCGAGGGTCGCGTCCTCCTCGATCCACACCTCGTAGAGGGCGACGAGGATGTCGGCGACGCCTTCCTGGACGTCCTCCGGCGTGTTCGCGGCCTTGACGATGTCGAGGGCCTCGTCCTTCGTCAGGCCGACGAGCGGATCGACGTTGCGCTTGATGAGCAGCTCGGGGGTCTTCTCGGCGACCTCCTCGATCTCGACGCCGCCCTCGAGGCTGAACATGACGAGGGGCTTCTTCGCCGAGCGGTCGAGCAGGATCGAGGCGTAGTACTCGGTCTCGATGTCCGAGGCCTTCTCGATCCACAGGGTGTGGACGATGTGGCCCTTGATGTCCAGGCCGAGGATGTTCGTCGCGTGCTCCGTCGCCTCGGCCTCGTTGGCCGCGAGCTTGACGCCGCCGGCCTTGCCGCGGCCGCCGATGAGCACCTGCGCCTTGACCACGACGGGGTAGCCGAGCTCATTCGCTGCCGCGACCGCGTCCTCGACGGTCGTCACTGCACGACCGTCGGAGATCTCCAGGCCGTGCTTGGCGAACAGCTGCTTGCCTTGATATTCGAGCAGGTCCATGTGCCGTTTCGGGTGGGGTGGGGGCGCGACCAGTCGGGTCGCGCGCGTGGGAATGGGCGCCGTCCCGCCCCGGCGTTACTGGGCGCCGGGTGATGGCGCCGCCGCCGGACTTTAGTGACGTGCCGTCGATCAGGTCGTCAGGCTGCCGCGGTCACGGGCAGTTCGCCGCCGATGACCCGGTTGCGCCCAGCGCGCTTGGCCTCGTACAACGCCGCATCGGCGCGCCCGAAGACCTCGTCCCAAACAAACTGCTGCCCGGCCGCGGAGGCCGCCACACCGAACGACATCGTCACCTCAAGGCCCGACGGACTGCGCGCCTCCACGACGCGGCGCAGCTGCTCGGCCGTCTGGGCCGCCTCGTCCACGGTCGCCCCGGCGAGCAGGATCACGAACTCCTCGCCACCGAGACGGTAGGCGAGGTCGAAGGCTCGCAGCTCGCTGCGGATCGCGTACGTGAGGTCGCGCAGGACGGCGTCGCCGGTCGCGTGGCCGTGGGTGTCGTTGACGGCCTTGAAGTGGTCGATGTCAGCGACGATCACGGCGACGGGCTGGCCCGTGACCTGCGACTGCACCTCGAGCTCGGTCGTGCGCGCGTCGAGCGCGGTGCGGTTCAGGAGGCCGGTCAGCTGGTCGAGGACGGCGGCCTTGCGGTGCTGGTTGTCGGACTCGCGGACCGTGGCGGAGATCATCACGCAGGCCCAGAGGACGACGAGTGGGACGACGAGGACGAGCGGGTCCGTTGCCACGGCCCCGCCGTCGAACAGGAGCGACGCGCCGACGATGACCGCCGCGGTGAACGCGGTCCCGGCGTACATGACCCGCGCCGCGAACCGCCCGCCGATCGCGACCGCCGGCCACGCGAGCAGCGCCAGGCCGCCCTCGTGCTGGCTGCCGTTGAGCACCACGGCCGTGGCGATGAGCACCTGGCAGACGCACATCGCGGTGAAGATCGCGATTTCGGGCCTCTGGAACCACTGGACGTTGCGCTGGATCACGCCGTAGATGACGACCGCGGCGAGGATCGTCACGAGCGATGCCGGCGTCATCCACGGCGACACAGGCAGGAGCAGCGCGGCGATGCCAAGCATGATCCGGCTGTGTGCCGGCAGGAGGCGCTCGTGCATATCCAGGAAGCGTTCGCGCTCGAACTGATCGCGGCACAGCCAGGACGGACGGGTGCTGGGACTCCCTTCCATCTACGGACCATCGGCGGCGCGGGTGCTCCCCGCGACCCCGAGGCGGCCGTCGTCAACGTTTGTCAGTCATAATCCCTGGTGATATGGCGCTTCCCAAGGACATCACCTTCGTCACCTTCGACGTCTACGGCACGTTGATCGATTGGGAGGAGGGGATCTACTCCGCGTTCGAAAAGGAAGCGGCCCGCGACGGGTTCACCCTCGACCGCGACGAGCTGCTCTCTCAGTTCATGGAGATCGAGAAGGAGATCGAGGGCGGCTCCTACGAGCTCTACGCCGAGGTCCTGCGCCGCTGCGCCGTGCGGATCGCGGACAACATGGAGTGGCCGCTCGAGTCCTCGCGCTCCGGCTTCCTGCCCGACTCCGTCGTTCGGTGGAAGCCGTTCAAGGAGACGATGCCGCAGATCAACAAGTTCACGAAGAAGTTCCAGACGGGCCTGATCTCGAACATCGACGACAAGCTCCTGGGCCAGACGCGGCGCCACATCCCGCACGACTTCGACCTCGTCGTCACCGCCCAGCAGGTCCGGTCCTACAAGCCCGATCCCGCGCACTTCAAGGAGTGCGAGCGTCGCGTCGGCACCAAGAAGGGCTGGGTGCACATCGGGTCGAGCTACTACCACGACATCGAGCCGTGCATCAAGGCGAAGATCCCGGTCATCTGGGTCAACCGCCACAAGCAGGAGCTCGAGCCCGGCCAGAAGAAGCCGACGGCCGAGGTCAAGACGCTGCTCGAGGCCGCGAAGCTCCTGAACGCCTAGTGCGCGTCGTCGGGCTGCATCCCGACGTCCTGGTCGCGACCAGCCGGTTCTGGCAGACCACCTGCACGATCGTCCGCAACGGGGACGAGGGCTTCGTCATCGACAGCCCCGTCCTGCCCGACGAGCTGGAGGTGCTGCCGGCGATCGTCGAGCAGGCGGCGTTCCCCGTGAGCGGCCTGCTCGCCACGCACGGCGACTGGGACCACCTGCTCGGCCGCCTCGC